>CAJTOO010000002.1:31906-250511 GCA_910577735.1 uncultured Lachnospiraceae bacterium | reverse complement strand
TCTGCCTTCCTGTCTACCATATGTATCAAGGAGAGTGGAATCAAGATCCAGAATAACAGCCTGCGGTACCTGGATGCTGTAAATTTTCTTCCGCAGCATTCTGCCAATCGTAAGGAACTGGCTTAAGGTATCTTTATCCATACGGTTAAAAAATCTTGATACAGTAGGCTGTGATGCAAGGGCATCTTTTTCAAGTACAGACTTGAATACAGGATCATTTGTAAGTTCATCGGAAGCATCATCTTCAAAGTAGCCTGCAATGATCATATATATCATCTGGAGCAGGTTTTCCTGATCCGTGTGATATCGAAACAAAGCAGAGTCATTGGTTTTGAAAATACTGCTCAAAAGCTTATCAATGCCAAGTTTGTTTACGAATTCTTTGATAAGAAGTAAGCCTGCATCGGAGGATAAATCGCCTCCGTTGAAATTTATTTTAATCTGTCTATTGCTTTCTAGTGATAAGGTGTTTACAATACTCATAAAGGGCTCCTTTTAGGGTTATTATTTAAGATTCGACACCTTAATTATACCATAAATGGATGCTCTTTTTTCATTCACTTAATAGGTGAAAAGCAATATTCAGTTAAAACACAGAAACTATTTGGCTTTCAGCCATTTTCACGGCTGTGCCGTGAATAATCTAGGTTTGATTTCCTTTTCAAATCTCTTTTCTCGTTCCTTATCTCCACAGGAGCTGACGTTCAGTATTTTTATGACAAAGCATTCTCCCTCAGGCAATTGTTTTCCGTCATTTATCACTTCAACCGAATATACTGTACCGTTTCCTCCTCCGCCAATTTTTTCTATAAGTTTATATGTCCCAAACCTGCCACTAATCTCCATTCCGGTCTCAGGATTTATTGCATCAGTACTGCCCATTTTCCGCATCCGTCCTTTCCCGTTCAGATTCTCTTTTATATCTGTAATACAGACTGTAAAAAATCTTTGCAGTTTTTGGATATTTGAGGGTTAAATATTCCGCATTAGTTCTGAACGCTTCCGCTATCCGCAGTTCTTCTTTCCCAGCAGACGGACTATATACCCCTCTCCGATTATAAACCGCAGATTCATAACTTCTGAGCATTCTATCATCAAAATAGTCTTCGATGAGAACTCGCACTGCCTCGCATGGCTCATACCCATCCTTTCCAATCGGTGAAAATGAAAACAAACGGCCCAACATAGAACCAAATAAATTGACCTGATCATTTTGCTCCAACAAGATTCTAAATTTTTTAACCCATTGCCGAAGTCTTTCTTCCTTTACTTCCCCTTTCTCTTCTGCCGGACAAAAATGTGCTTTATGATACACAGTATACATGTTGTGCAAATATTGTTCATCCGGCTTATTGGCTTCTTTTGGTTCATGATCCTTTTTATAGAGAACTGCTACCAACTGAGCGAAGAGTTCCGGTGATTTCTTGATGATATGATGAAAACATTTCATATTATCCCACTCCAAAAGATTCATGAAGAATATTTCTATTTGGGAAATTCTCAAACATTTGTCGTCATCATACAAAAACTCCTTTTGCATGATTTCAAGAAACTGTTCCATATAATAATCTGTCATCTGAGTATTTTGAGTATTTGGCATCCGTTCAATCCCCTCCATATAGGAAAAGATCTCTCTCGCACTCAACGGACTATCATGATGCAGCCAATACAAATGCTGCAAAAAGATATTCAAATCTGAATACTTTTTACTCTCATTCACAACCCATCGAACGTTACTCTTTCTGCATGAAACTGGCAACTTCCAAAAAAGCCTTTTTATGCTGTCAGATGCATCAGAAATCAGGGGAATATTCTCTGTCCAAAATGTTTCTGAATGATAAATTTTTGATATAATTTCGTCCGAATACCCCAATTGTTTTACTTTTGAAATAATATCAGGGTATAAGCTCACCTTTTCGCCAATAACATTTGACATATAGTCCACTGCCATAGTACCGGATGGCTGAACTTTTAACAGAATTGCGAAGGTTTCAAAATCCCATTTTCCACCCTTCCAGTACTTCGCCAAATGGTGCCCTAAAGAACTGTATTGTTCTTTACCGCATAATTCTGCCAATATTTCTAAATGATAGTGTTTACTTTGAAATTCAAGCAACTTTTCCTGAATCAGATTTTCCGTAACACGCTCATTACTTGCCTTTTCTCCTTTTGTTTCGTATGGCACCGGATGAAGCAGGGGGTACTCTCTATCTCCAAAAAATAAATATTCATACTCATATTCGGCTTGACTGATATGAATCTTATCCAGCAACTGCTCATATTCCTGCAGCTGTTTCTCCGACATAGCCCAGGAAGAAGAAGCAAAAAATCTATGTCGATATATCGTCTTTCTGATATTATTTTTAATACTTATAATTTCATAATCGTTCATTTGAGTCACTTCATACAGCAACCTGCCAAATACATTCTTTCGCATCTCCCAATCAAAATCTTCGGTTACTTTTAACATTTTATTCCATTTTTCAACAGAAAAATCCATGTGATTCAAAAGAATCTTTACATAACTTGCAGACACTGTCTGCATATCTTCCATTGTCACCGGTTCCATCATTGTATGATCTCTGTATTTAGGTTCAGATAATCCTCCTATCATACTTCCGACATGATGGGGAATTGCTTCGTACAGATATGTCCAAAAATTACAGCTTAACTTAATTGCTGATTCTGCAGCCTTGGCTTTTTCCTCTGGCGTTCTGAACGCCGAAAAATTATACCACGTACAGAATACCTTTGCAAAAGTATCTTTTGGAGCATTCGAGTTATACTCATAATTGCGATCATCCAATTTCAACAACCATCGAAGCCCGTCCCAGACAAACTCTTTCTGAACAAGAAATTGTTCAATCCCCCACAAAATATTGATATATGCGTTTCGTTCAAATAGAAAATCACTGCTTTGGTTTTCAAATAATCCCATAAGTCCTGTGGGTTCGGTAAATTCCCTGTCCACTCTCTCCAACACTGCCTTAGGGGATATCTCACACAAATCCGTCCAGAAAGTAGAAATATAGGACCACTGTTTTTCTGTACAGATATAATCCAGTATTCTGCCAACTACCCTGTCCATTACCGGCTGGCAATTTCCCTCTTTCTTGTAAAATCCTTTCATAATCAACGTCCTGATCATACCCTTTCTGAGAGTCTCAGACCAGAATAGCTTTTCCCCCTTAATTTGAGCCAATAGTTTCTCCTGTGTTGAATAAGTAAACAAATTTTCCGATTCATTTAGAACTTCCATGAAAATCTCGATAAACTTTTTCCATAATGGATCATCTAACGATATGTCCAGGCATTCCCACGTATTTTCCGTACTGGCCAAACAATAGAATAAAGAGCAGTTTCCGTAATTGCTTTTAGTGACATAAAGAAAAGGATCCTCACCTTTCGTATAAGGTAAAATCTCTTCGATGAAATTCTCATACGCTTCTCCATAAAGGCTTTCAACAATTAGCTTATCCCCTTCGATTTCTTCCCATTTTCCCAAAAGCAGACAAATCTTCTTCGCCTTATCTCTGATACCGTCCATCCATTCCGGACGCTTCAAATACTCTCCCCGAAATAGATGCTTTTTCATGGGGATATAAAGTCCATGAGTATCTTCAATCAAGGCATATGCTTTATCCCATTCCATACCTGCTTCTCGCAGGCATCTTGATATGGTATCCCGAGTCCTAGGTCTTAATTTAATGACATCCCTCGTATATACCGGCGTACTTTCATTCAACACAAAAATGTTGGTGTTATTTTCAATTGCCGCGATCTCATCTGCGTAAAACCAGGGAATATAAATATTGTTCTCACTGGAAATATCCTGTAACTTCTGCCAAGACTCCAAACTTTTTACCACATACACAGGTCTCTTTTCATTCAGCCTCCAAAGTTCATTAAGAATACAATAAATCGTTTCCTCCCGACACCGACCTCTCACATAGACCATTTCGCCAAACCTATATTCCTCAAATTCTTCCTGAAAATGTTCGTCATCCACTTGAAAAAATTCAATCCCTATGGCCGGTGCTGTGCTACGCCTGAGGATTATATCCATTTGTCCGGATGACTCGATTTTCATATTCTGCTTTTGATATAAGGTAATATCATTTGACATTTTATCAAGCTTTTTCCGTAATTCCTCAAAGTTCGCTTCCTGCTCGTCTTTCCATTCCTGCAGAAAATAATGTTCATATTTATCAGGATCAATTACTTTTATTTGCTCTAAAATTACATACATTATCCTTAAGCAATAGGATTCCGCCAATTCATGATTGATTTCATATTTCACCATAAGCTGCATCAACATTCTAAATAAGCGTTTTTTCAGTTCATATCCATCTGTATTCTGTAAGTTTTTAGCAACTTCCTCCATATTTTCTCTTGCAAGAGTGTAGGATAAATCATCAAAAAACTGTACTGCCGTTTTTTCATTCTCAATAAAAAATTCTCCGGTATCTACTAGTATTTTTCTCCACTCATGGGCACTTTTAATATTCTTCAAAGTGCTTTCTCCGGCAGTTACTAAGAGATTTTCTGTCTCTGCAGAACCCAAGTTAGATATGGCTTTTAATAATTCAATCATAAACATGTACTTACCTCTTCACTTTTCATACCCAATCACAGCACCCTTCCCAGCAAGCCAATCAGCAGCACATTGGCCAGCTCGCACAAACTCAGAAAATATCCTGCCACATCCCCGGTGATGCCGCCAAACTGCTTCTTCGACATGTAATAATAGTATGTCCAGACCCACATGGAAGCAAGCGCCATCACAGCACCGATGACAGGTGAAATCAGGATAAGGCAGATAAAACAGCCTCCCAGAATCAGTACCAGCACCACCCGCACAGTCTGTTTATGGGCCGCTGAAGAAAAGGTGTACAGAAGCCCATCTTTCTTTGCCCCCTGAAACCACACCAGGGACAAGCCGCTTAAATCTCTGGAAATCACAAAGCTTATGGCCAATAGCAGCAAATGGTCCGTCTTCCAGATCTGTGTCAGTCCGGCTGCATACAGGAAGAAATACCCCGCCAGGGCTATCACGGCAAAGGCACCCACATGAGGATCTTTCAAGATTGCCAGCTTCTTTTCCCTTTTCTCATAAGAATGCAGTGCATCGGCGGTATCCATAAAGCCGTCCAGATGAATCCCGCCCGTCACGATCACCGGCAGCACCGTGCCCACAAAGGCAAAGCACATCTGTCCATAACCAAATTCCATACAGACTCTCCCCCAGGCATACAAAAGAGCCCCGATCACCACGCCGATTACCGGGAAGAAGCACAGCGTGTATTTCATATTCTTTGGATTCCATGCCGTCTTGGGCATGGGAATTTTAGAATACATGGCTATCGCAATGATGAAACTGTTTACAACTGCTTTCATAAATCATACGCCTCCCTCTTTCTTTTCTTGATCCTGACAGGAATCGTGTATACAATCTCCGCTGCCTCATCTGCCTGTTTCACAAGGCCGCGGTTCATCTTGCCCAGCATTTCCCGGTACTGTTCCGTTTCCTGATCATAGCACACACCATCTGAAAACACCTCATTGGTCACGATGATCAAATGCCTGCACTGCCTTGAGAGGCCGGACACCTCTGCCAGCAGACGTTTCTGCAAGAATGGTTCATCATCCCGTAATGGCTTCCCGTCTCCAAATAACTCATTTGCCAGCAGATTTGACATACATTCCAGAAGTATCGTCGCCTTTGTGCACGCTGCTGGCCCAATCCTGTCCGGCAGTTGCCCGATATCCCTGTAGCATTCTATGGTCTGGAATCCTTTGCCGTCCCGAAGCGCCCGATGACGGCGGATTCTTTCCCGGGCTTCCTCCCCATAAGGCTGCATGGCTGCCACATAATAAAGATACTGGCCGCCAGAAAGCTGCACTGCCAGATTCTCCGCATATTCAGATTTCCCGCTGCCGCTCCCCCCTGTGACAACATACAACATAACTTCGCCCTTCTGGTAAAAGATACCTTTTCCAAAATCAATCTATCGTTCCCGCCAGCCCCAGTTTCACGAAACAGCTATAATGCACCTTTTTGAACATGGTCCTGTAAATAACATCCACCGCTTCTAACGACGGCACCGCCTCATCTTTTAACTTCAGATACAGGATGCTGTACTCCACACCGAACAGCCTGGATTCCAGGTTCGTCAGCACACAGCCGCAGGACTCATAAAAGGCAATCCGACGGCTGCGGATGACCCTTTCTTCCTCATTCCTGGCCTTGGCAATTCTCTCTGCCTCAATATAAATGCCATGCACTTCCGGCAGAGTTTCCTGCAAATACGCTCCAAAAAGGGGAAATGCTTCATGTCCCACGCCTTTTCCCCTGCAGGCCTTCACAACGGCAAAATAATCCAACAGCGCACAGCCGGCAGCAACAATGAACACGGCGTATCCCACCAGCTGCTCCCCCTCATAAACGCCCAGACTAAACCCATATCCCCGCTCCATACTTCTGATAATATGACCAAGCGGCTTTAGTTCTGCCGGCGGAAAGTCCTTTTTCATATATGTTTTATAAATATGGCTGATTTCTTCCTCATCCAGTCTTCTGACCGTATACTGCATTATATATCCTCACTCTCCTCAAATCTCTCATATGCCCCTATCTGCATCTGGGCAAAGGAATCATTCAGTTGATACACCGTCAATGCCATGTCCAAAAGAGGAAACAGCATGGCGGCACCGGTTCCCTCTCCCAACGCCAGATCCCCGCAGATTACAGGATGGAGCCCTAACGCCTCCATGACCTTAGCCGTAACAGGCTCCCGACTTAGGTGAGAAGCCATCATATATGCCCTGACCCCCGGACAGATTCTGTCTGCCGTAAGCGCGGCCACCGCCGTAATCATTCCATCTATGACAATTGGAACATGATAGAGGGCTCCTCCTATGAAAATCCCTGCCAGACCCGCAATGTCCAGTCCTCCCACACAGGCCAGTGCCGTCAGCGCATCCTGGCGGTACAGATCATATTTCACAAGTGCCTGGCTGATTACTTCCTTCTTGCGCCGAAATCCTGCATCATCCAAACCTGCGCCCCGTCCTGTCACCGCTGCCGGTGAAAGTCCCAGCAAGGCGCAGCCTACAGCCGTGGCTGTGGTGGTATTCCCAATGCCCATCTCTCCGGTTCCCAGTATCCGATATCCTTTTTCCCGGCATTCCTGTACCCAGCAGATTCCCTCTTCTACAGCCTGTAAGGCCTCTTTCCTGGTCATGGCAGGCTCTTTGCTGAAATCTGCGGTAGCATACCGCACCTTGCAGCGGCGCAGATTCTCACAGTCCACATCCTTCTCCATCCCAATATCCGTGACAAACACCTGGGTCCCGCCCACTGCCGCCATCCGGTTGACACTGGAACGTCCCGCTGCCATATTGGCAGCCACAATCGCTGTCACTTCGCTGGATGTCTGCGTCACTCCCTGGGCCACGATTCCATTATCTGCGCACATGGCAAGAATTGCTCTTGGAGATGCCTGCACATCAGCGGTTCCCTGAATACCTGCCATCTGTACCATGAGACGCTCAAACTGTCCCAGCCCGTCTAAAGGCTTGGCAATGCCATCTAACCTCTCCTGTGCCTGCTCCATGGCCTCCCTGTGTAGAGCATCTATTTTTAGTTTACATAATTCATCAACATGCATCATGCCGCTTTCCCTATGTTTATATCTTTCTTCCTAAATAAGACGCCGCTGCCTCTGTCTGGCTCCTTACCTGTGTAAATAAATCTCACATGTTATGATATCTTTGCGCCGCCTCCAGAAACTGCTCTCCCACCTCAGGACTTCCATAGAAATAGAGATGTGGAAACCCTGCATACAGGGTTTTCGTGCAGAGCCCTTCCTGCCAGGTTGCACCGTTTCCCGGCTTCACCACACGGATAGCAGCCTGCCTCATAGTCGATTCCCAATAGTGAAACTCATGGGCTTTGAAAGTTGTTCCCTTTTCTCCCAGCAGGCAGTCACTCTGTAAGTCCGCCTGAAGATATCCAAAATGCCCTTTGCGCTTTCCCATCAAGGCATCTGCATCTATAACACCTGCCATTTTATAAAACTGTCCGGCGGATTCCAGCCTCTCATGAAGGTACAGAAAGCCGCCGCACTCGGCAATACAAGGCATTCCTGCCTCAATCTTTCCTCTGATATCCTCTCGCATGGAGACATTCTCTTCCAGCGCTTTGGCATACAGTTCCGGATAGCCCCCGCTCAAGTACAAGGCATCGCAGTCTATTGGCAGTGTCTGATCATGCAGGGGACTGAAAGTCACAATCCGTGCCCCCCGTTCCCGCAGGAAGTTCAGGTTGTCCTCATACTGGAAACAAAAAGCCTCATCTTTGGCCACCGCAATACAGACGTCTCTTCCTGCCTCCCAAGCAGCTGCCTGTCCCATATACTCCACATTCTGAACAGCCAGACTTTCTGCATCCTGCCGCCTGGATTCTGCCGCCAGCCGAAGAATCCCCTCCACATCCACTGTTTCTTCTATGGTCTTGGCCATCTCTTCGACTCTCTTTGCAAAGTCTTCCACTTCTGCCGCCATCACCAGCCCCAGATGTCTGCTCTCTAACTGCATGGACGCCTGCCTTGGCAGATACCCCAGACACCGGATTCCCAGATTCTGTACGGCTCTGCATGCTTTCTCATACAAGGCAGGAGCCAGCCGGTTAAAAATCACACCCCGGATCATACTGGGATCTCGATGTCTCAGATACCCCTCCACCACAGCCATGACAGAGCTGCCCATCCCCTGACAATCCACCAGCAGAATGACCGGTATGGCAAGGGCACAGGCCACCGTATAGGTACTGGCCTCATTGCCAAACCCCAGGCCATCGTAATACCCCATCACGCCTTCCACCACACTGACTGTGCCGACGCCGCTGTGTCTCTCATACAACTGCCTGAGTTCTTCTCCCTCCAGAAAAAACGGATCCAGATTATAACTTGGCACCCCCAGCACCCTGGTATGAAAAGCGGTATCTATATAATCGGGTCCGCATTTGAAGGCGCAGGGCCTGATCTGACGACGCGCAAGCGCCCCCAGCAGGCCGCAGGTAAAGGTTGTCTTGCCGCAGCCGCTGCCTGTGCCGGCTATCAGGATACCGCTGCTCATACCTGGTCTCCTTCCCGGACAACGCAGCCGCTTCCCCGGGCAGCAAAAACCATCACCGGATTTTCTGCCGTCATCATATGACTCTTCCCCACTCTGTGCGCCCGATTCACCTGCATCTGCACGGCCTCCATATTCTGAAATCTGTCCGAATCCAGTAAAGCAAAAGCCCGGTTCGTATTTTCCGCCGTGACGGTATTGATCACCAGTCTGACAAGCGGATTTTTCTGTAAAAGAATCTCCACAATCTCTTCCAGATGTCCTTTACTGCCGCCGATAAAGACGGCGTCCGGCGTTGGCAGATTCCTAAGCGCTTCCGGCGCCGTTCCTTTTACGATTTCAATATTATGTAAACTAAATCTTTCCATATTGAGTTTACATAAATTTATAGCTTCCTCATGGGAATCTATCGCATATACCATTCCCTTAGGAGCCGCCAGCGCCATCTCCACCGAGACAGAGCCTGTACCCGCCCCCACATCATATACCACATCCCCTGCACGAATCCGCAGTTTACTCATCACCACCGCCCGCACTTCCGCCTTGGTCATGGGCACCTTTCCCCGGATAAAGCTGGCATCCGGCAGACCGAAAAGATTTCCTCCTGCGGGCTGTGGATTTTCCAGATACAATACTGACAGCCCGTCATACATGCCCTGGGCCAACTTTGTCACACTGCCATACGTAATCTTTTCCTCCGGATAGGAAAGCCGTTCCCCCACATAACCGTGGACACTCTCACCAAGGCCTCTTTCTGCCAGCTGTTTCAAATGCTCCTGCATATTACCGCCGGAGATGGCAAAGACCCGCTCCTGCGATAAGACTGCCGGCCACAGACTCTCCCTGGTACCATGCAGATTGACAATCGCTGTATCCTCCCAGGGCTTCCCAATCCTGGCGCTGAAATAGGAAAGAGAGGAAATGCCTGGAAGCACGGTAACGCGCCTAGCCGCCTGCTCCCTGCCCCAGATGGACTGCAGCGCCTCAAGAAGTCTGCCTGTACCGCTGTAAAAGCCGCTGTCTCCGGACATCAGCACCGCAATCACCAGACTTTCGTCTGCTATTTCGATCCTTTGGACAATACAGTCTGCTATTTCTTCTGTTTTATAAGAAACAAAGCACTCCCTTTGCCCCCGATAGGGCGCGAGCATCCGCGCCGCGCCGATTAAAAGCACCGCTTCCTCTATCTTCCGGGCTGCCTCTGTTGTCAGGTTCTCCGGCGCGCCCATGCCGATTCCTATGATATATATGCTTACATTTTTATCTGTCATACCCTCGCACATACACAAACTGTTCGTTCTCTCTTTCCATACAATATTCCCGGTCAAGCACTGCATCCACAAAATCCTGCCCGCCGGCCTCCACTGGTACCACCCGAAGTCCAAGTGCCTTCTCCACTTCCGCCACCGTCACATCATCCAGAAAGACCTGTTCCCCGCTTCGCAGCATATTGACGGGAATCAGAAGCGCTTCTCCCAGATTTTCTCCCGCCTTCTGCCTTTCCTGCAGCTGCGCAATCAAATCCTGCCCTGTAACAAGCCCGGAGACTGTGATGGTCTCTCCAAAGAAATCATTGCGGATGGCACAGACACGAATCATAAGCCCCGGGTAAGCATCCATCAGCTGTCCGGCAAACACTTCCAGGGTGGAACATGCCAGTTGTCCTGTGGCTACTGTCACTGTCCGTTGCAGTGTCTGTCTTAACTCTTGAAAACGACTGCTGCCGGAAGCAGCCTCCCATGCTGATGCAAACTCCTCCATCAGAAGCCTCATCATGCCCACACCATTTTCCAACTGTATATAACCGTCGTAACGCTCCTCCTCCGGAAACTTTCTGCCGGCCAGGATATAGAACTCGTCGCTGGCATGAATAAAGTGCAGGCCATACTGCTCAAAACATGCCTGCTGATAGCTTTCTATCATGTCAACAATCTGTTCTGCCTCCTCCTTTGTAAACATTTCAATAGGATACAGTCCTTCGCGGAATCTGCTGATCCCCGCCGGTACCACCGACACACTGCGCATAAAGGGCAGGTAAGCCATCAGATCCGTAATGCTGCGGCGAAGTTCCTCCCCGTCATTAACCCCCTTACAGCACACAATCTGGCCGTTCATCTCCACATGTCCCTCATAGAACCTTTGCAGGAATTGCAGCTTCTCCCCTGCAAAGCGGTTATGCAGCATCCTGCAGCGCAGTTCTGGATTCGTGGTCTGTACCGAGATATTGATGGGGGCAAGCTGCATCTGAATAATCCGCTCCACATCTTTCTCCGTCATGTTGGTCAGGGTAATATAATTGCCCTGTAAAAAGGAGAGTCTCGAATCATCATCCTTAAAATACAATGTTTCCCGCATCCCCGGCGGCATCTGGTCAATAAAACAGAAGATACACTTGTTACTGCAGGAACGGTACTCACTCATCAGACCATTTTCAAATTCTATCCCCAGATCGTCATCATAATCCTTCTCGATTTCCAGCAGCCACTCCTCCCCGTCCGGTTTGCGCACAAGTACCTCTATATACTCGTCTTTCAACAGGTAACGGTAGTCGAACACGTCCTCTATCTCTTTATCATTGATGGCAAGAAGCACATCTCCCGGAACAATCTCCATCTCCTGGGCGATAGAGCCGGGTATGACTTCTTTCACGATATGTTCTAAAGACATCTTAACAAAATCTCCTTCATTTCTTTCACGCTCACACCTTCCGCTTCCCGCGGCGGTAAGATAACCACCAGGCCAGCCCTGCACTGTCTGGCCGCCTCCACTTTCTGCTGATAACCGCCTGCCCTGCCGGACTGCTTTGTCAAAACATAACGTATGTCATTTTCATGTATCAGGGCTGTATTCATCTCTGTGGAAAAGGGTCCCTGCATACACAGCAGATGCCCTGCCGGAACCCCCTTGTCCAGACACTTTTGCAGCATATCCGGATTGGGCAGAATCCTCAGATACATTCGGTCTGCATAACCATTTAGTTTACATAATTCATCCAACTGCTTACTGCCCGTGGTAACCAGGATATTGCCCTGCGTATGATTCAGATAAGCCACCGCCTGCTGCATATCCGGACAATAAATAACATCCGATTTCTTATCATCATCACGCACCGCCATTTTCTCCAAGTCCGTTTCCTGCCCCGCCGCATCTTCCGGCTCTGTCAGGCTTCTCAGCACTCTGTAATACACCTGCTCTTGTATCCGGCGCGCCTGCTGATACCTGGCGGCTGCCTTTCTGACCTGTTCCGTCACCTCCACCGCGTAAGGATGGGTGGCATCTATAATCATAGCCGGTCTCTCTTCCTGAAAAAGGGCTGACATGCCGGCTTCCTCCAATCGTCCCACTCTGATTTCGGGAGAGGGAACGCCCTTCCGGCATACGGTTATTCCTTTCCCGGTCAGATGGGGACTATGCGAAGTTTCTACATTACATAACACTTGTTTTCCATATTCTGTAGCCACACAGAATACCGCCCGGATGCCATGAACTGCACAAAATTCGTACAATAGCCGGCCCTCACTGGTTCCTGCAAAAACTATGATTCTCCTCTCCACCGGTTCATACCTCTCCATTCACCTGCCGATACCCCCGCGGTGTTATCATACGCTCTCCCAGCTGTTTCGTCATCCGGTTCCCGATATACACCGTGGTAAACATGTCTGCCGCGTAATCCCGCAGAGTGGCCAGCGTCATAATCCGGCTGCTTTCACCCTCCCTGCCGATATTCTGCACCACGCCGCATATTCTTTCTTCTTCTACGCCGGTCTCACAGAGAATATCACAGGCTTTTCGCAGATAATCCGGCCTTCCCTTGCTGGCCGGATTATAGAGGCAGATTACAAAATCCCCCGCAGCAGCAGCCTGCAGTCTCTTCTCTATCTTATCCCAGGGGGTCAATCTGTCGCTTAAACTGATCACCGCAAAATCATGGGCCAGCGGCGCACCCAGCAAAGCTGCACCACTGCAGGCTGCTGTCACTCCCGGCAGAACCTCCACGCCGGTCTCTTCACCCGCCAGTTCACAGACAAGCCCCGCCATGCCATAAACACCGCTGTCTCCGCTGCACACCATGGCAACCTCCCGTCCGGAAGCCGCCTGCTCTATGGCCCACTGACACCGCTCTACCTCCTGCGTCATGGGCGTGGAGTAATATACCTTATCCGGGAAGAGCTGTCGTACCAAATCCACATACACCGTATAGCCCACAATACACTCACACCGTGAAAGGCACTCATATGCCTCCATGGTCATTCCCTCTGCTTTACCCGGTCCAATGCCGACTATAGTTAACATAACTTTCCCTCCAACAGCCTTGATCGCCCCATGACAAATGCCTGCATCTGAGCATTCTCTGCACTTTCTAATCTGGTCACTGCCAGAAGAACTCCACCAGCGCAAGCGTCATGCCTTCCAAAGCCTGCTTTTCTACCGCCAGCCGATACCGAGCCCTGTTCCAGTCTGTCTGCAGAGGCTCTCCCTGTACAGCGTCTCTTCTCCTTGGCCCCTCTGCCTCACCTTGTTCCTCACGTGATCTGCCAACGCTCACAGGCATTTCCCTCTTTCCCGTCCATTCCCCTGCCAGGCAACAGGCACTCCTCTCACAGACATTATCCACTCCCAGCGTCCGTTTTACAAACGCCGAAGAAGATACTTCCTCCTCTACCTGCATAAGCCGGTCCGGCGAAAATACGGTATAGGGTACACACAGTCTGCGGGACAGTTCCCAGATTCCTTCTTCTTTCCGTTTTCTGTCCACAGAGGCGATTGCTCCAATCTCTCTTTTATCAATGCCTTCCCGATCACAGACCACATCCAGAAGTGCTTCCAGCTCATCGGCTGTCTTCCCCTTCTTACAGCCAATGCCAAGTATATAACGCAGCGGTTTTAAAACACATGCGTTATCTTTCATATATATCTCAGACAAACGCTTTTCTTCCAAAGGTGCTCCAAGTAAGATCGCATAGTCATTTGGGTCCGCAGTAACGGAAGAACACAATCGGACTCCCTCAGGGACCTCTCCCCGCAGAGGTATCCCGCTCCATAAATCAACGCTTTCTCCCCGCAGTAAAGCTGCCGATATCCTTTTCATCTGTTCCCGCTTCTGTGCATACAGATGATTCCTGGCCGCAAAGACATCCACTGCAAACCGTTCTTCCACATCCGTGGCTGTGGTGATCACCGGCTGGCTTCCCAGCTTTCCTGCCAGCTCTCTGGCCAACTCCACCCCGCCCCCAATATGCCCGGACAACACGGGAACTATGAACTGTCCCCTCTCGTCAGCCACAAGCACAGCCGGGTCTTTCAGTTTGTCCATCAAATAACAGGCGATATGTCTGACCGCAATTCCCATAGCCCCGATAAAGACTATGGCATTGCTTCTTTTCCACTCCTGCCGCAGCAGTTCATCGGTTGACATAAAGTTCTCTTTATAAGAAAAAGCAATCGGCACATCTCCCAGTTCCAGCAAACATGCCGTCACTCTGGTATTCAGTTCTTTGCCCTTTTCCGTATAGGAAATGATAACCACCCTGCGCATGTCCCATGCCCTTCTGCCGCACGCTTTACATTCTGATCTTTTCTTTCCCGATTTCCCCGATGGAATAGGCGCCGCACATCTCCATGGTATCCCGCAGCTCCCCGGCTATCTTATCCACATACACCTGTACGCCCTCGGCGCCGGCGCCATACACCGCCGTCACAAAGGGTCTGGCAATCAGCACACCGTCCGCGCCCATGGCAAGCGCCTTAAATACATCCACGCCAGAACGGATGCCGCCGTCCACCAGCACTTTCATGGAACCGCCCACCGCATCCACGATACTTTCCAATATTTCTGCCGTAGCCGGGCACTGGTCTAACACCCTGCCCCCGTGATTGGATACCACGATGGCTGCCGCCCCGGCTTTCTTCGCCTTCACCGCCCCCTTTACGGTCATGATACCCTTGATGATAAAGGGAAGTCCTGCTTCCTGAATAATCCGGCTCATCTCCTCCACGGATTTTGCCCCTGCCGGGGGATTCATATTCTTTAAAAAGGGCAGACCCGCCGCGTCTATGTCCATCGCCACCGCATAGGCGCCGGCCTCCTTCACAAGCTTAAGCTTCTCCCGGATGGTCCCAAAATCCCAGGGCTTAATCGTGGGGATACCTGCACCCTGCCTTTCTTTGATGGCTGCTGTCGCTGCCTTCACCACTTCCGGATTCGTGCCGTCTCCTGTAAAGGCCGCAATGCCTGCATCCGCACAGGCTGCCACCAGCACGTCATTATAGGTCATATCATTGTACTTATCCCCATAATGCAGATTAACCGCACCTACCGGCCCCGCAAAAAAGGGATATTGAAAGGTCTTTCCAAACAACTGGATGGAAGTATCCACCTCATGTTTCTTCGTCAGCGTATCCATATTGACCCGAATCTTCTGCCAGGCCTCATAATTGCGTATGGCCACATCTCCCACACCTTTGGCCCCAGGCCCGGGAATCTGATTGCCACAGGCCCTGCCGTTACATACCACACAAGCCTTGCAAACTTGCCCCATACAGGGCCTTGCCGCCTCCAGTACTTCCTGATAGTTCATATTCTTCTCCCTTTCTGCGCTGTTTTTCCTTTGCAATCTTCTGCTCCTCTTTCTTACAATTTCAGTTCCCCAAAGGGTATCACCGGAGACATCTTCTGAAGATGTGGCCCAATCTGCTTCTCCATCCAGACCATATGATACCACCGCCCGAATTTATAAGCACACTGGTGAAACTGTCCCACCATCCTGTAACCCGCTTTTTCATGAAAATGCACACTGCCCTTTGTCAGATATTCATCTTCTTCCTCCGGATAAGCAATGCAGGCCGCCACATTGACGATTCCCTGCCGCAGCAAAATCCTCTCTAATGCCCGATACAAGGCACTGCCGATCCCCCTGCCCCTTTGATCCATACGCACATAGATAGAAGTCTCCGCTGACCAGTCATAGGCCGGTCTTACATGAAGCGGTCCCCCATAGACATAACCAAGAATCCCGGTGTCATCCTCTGCCGCCAGATAAGGATATCTTACAAGCGTACGTACCACCCTGTCCGCAAATTCTTCCGCCGAGGGCACCTCATATTCAAAGGTAACAGCTGTTTTTATTATGTAAGGCGCATAGACATCCAGAAGTGCCGGCGTGTCTTTGGGGGTAACGACGCGGATGCTGATATCCTGTCCATTCAATGTAATCCTTTCTTTCATATGCTTTACACGCTCCCTGTGAGGTTTTACGATTCTTCTGCACCTGTGCCTGCTGCCGTTCTATATCCGGTCTCAAAATGTTTATCATACAGCTTTGACAGTTCATAATCCTCTCCCAGCACATCTCCAACCACAATGAGTGCTGTTTTGGTTATCTGATTTTCTTCTGCAAGTTTACATAACTCGCATAGTCTCCCACGTATCACCTTTTCCTCTTCCCAGGTGGCCTTATAGACAATAGCACAGGGGGTCTCCCCCTGGTAACCACCCTGCAGAAGTTCTTCCTGCACCTTAGCTGTCATACCGCTGCTTAAAAAGAGCACCATAGTTGCTCCATGGACTGCCAAACGATGCAGCTTCTCCCGCTCCGGCACCGATGTCCTGCCCTCCATGCGGGTAATGATCACGCTCTGACTCACACCCGGCAGGGTATATTCCGCAGAAAGGGCCGCTGCTGCGCCGCAAAAGCTGCTTACCCCGGGACAAATCCTATAGGAAATCCCCCGCATACGCAGGGCGTCTATCTGCTCCCTGATGGCTCCGTAGAGCGAAGGGTCGCCAGTGTGGAGCCTGACCGTATGCTTTCCTTTCGCTTCCATCTCTTCTATCACACCCAGCACCTCTTCCAGATGCATCGTGGCACTGTTGTAAACTGCACAGTTTTCTCCCGTATACGACAAAAGTCCGGGATTTACCAGCGACCCTGCATAGATTACGCAATCAGCCTCCTGCAAAAGTTTCATTCCCCGCACCGTAATCAGATCCTCTGCCCCGGGTCCCGCCCCTACAAAATCTACCATTTTATACCCCATTTCATACCTGATATTCTCCTTGCCGGCTTCCGTGGCGCCACCATGCGGATACAGCCGCTCTCATCCCTTCTCTTACACACTACTTCCGATGCAGCATAATCAGCTCTTCCGCCCCGGATGTCCTTCCCAACACCCCATAACGGTTGGAAAACACCACTGCCGCAATCTCCATCCCTGCTCCGGCGCGGCTTTTGAGCGCACTGTCAATCTTACGCATAAGCTGTTCCATCGTGGGATGTAAAAAGGCTGTCACCCAAAGAACCTCCACCGCATCATCCGTTGTATTACAATTTAATATCCTGCGGGACAGATCCGCATCTCCACCTGCCATAAGGACACAGCTTGCCAGAGTCTCCATTCTGCCGTCCGCCTGGCGGGAATGGGTGTTCATGATGCCGCTTCCCAGCTTTACAAGCTTTCCCAGATGCCCTATCAGGAGCAGACTTTTCATCCGAAATTCACAGGCTATATCTATGGTTTCGCCAATAAAATTACTGCATTTTACCGTATGTTCCAAATCCAGTTCCAATTTGTCCGACAGAAAGCTCTCCCCGTAATTGCCCGGTGTAATGATCAGATCTTTCTGCCCCTGGGCACTGTACATGGAAAGCTGTGCCCGGATTGTATCCACAAGCGCCGTTTCACTCATGGGCTCCACAATCCCGGAAGTTCCCAGAATCGAGATGCCATCCATAATACCCAGTTTTTCATTCAATGTACGCTTTGCCATATTCACGCCCTCCGGCACCGAAATAACAGTTCTGAGGCCGCCTTCATATCCATAGTTATCTGCCTCTTCCATCATCACTTCCACCATCATCCTGCGCGGCGTGGAGTTAATGGCCACACTTCCCACAGGTTGATCCAACCCCGGCTTCGTCACCCGGCCAATCCCTTCACCGCCCTCTACCGCAAACCCCTGCCTGATTCTGCTCACACAGGCATAGACATAGGCCCCGTCCGTCACATCGAAATCATCCCCAGCGTCCTTCTTCACAGCACAGGTAACAAAGTCCTCTGACATCGTGATATGCTCCACGGGAAGTTTCAACAAAATCCCCTTAGGCGTCACAAACTCCACCCACTCTGCTTTGGTTCCCCGAAAAAGCATCTGTACAGCCGCCTTCGTGGCCGCCGCCGCACAGGTGCCTGTGGTGTATCCAAGCCTTAATTTCTTATGATCTTTATAGATAAATTCTTCCATATATATTCTCATGTTTGCGCTGCATTTGCCTCAACCTTGTTAAGACCCGTCAGCCGCTTCTTTCCGGCAATCATGTCCAAGAAATATTATAGGGGAAAAAGCCCAAAACAGCAACCTGCAATGTCACCAACAACAGCTGCCCGATTTCCTGTAACATAATAAAGAGAGGCATGCGCCCCTCTTCTATCATTATAGTCCCTCCCATTCTCTAAACTGTTCCACCGATTGCGCCCTGGCTGCCGACAATAGCCACCTTTTTAAAACAGTCTCATCTCTCTGCGCCTGTATCTTCTCTACAAAATCCTTCGGCAACGGGCTGCATTTGCCTGTATTTTCTAACAAGTGCAGGATATCTTCTGCTTTTCCTTCTGCTTTTCCTCTTGCAACACCGATGGCAATTCCTTCATCCCGCACATATTCATCCTCGGCCCACCGGTCTCTTTTCGCTTTCCAATAATCGTCATATACCCACTTTAATGTTCTTATAAATCCCATATGTCTTATTACCTCTGCCACATCTCTCATCCTCTCATTCTGCATCGCAATCTGATCCACTTCTGCCTGACTCGTTGCATTAAATAAACGGATCCAATCATCTACACTGCCTCCAGTCAACGTCTTACCCAGTTCAATGATATGTACTTCCCAAAGATCTGTTAATTCTTCACCTTTCGGATTTCTCAGACGATAGACATGATGATACTCGCTTGTCTCCGGTAATAATTTAAAATCCAAAAGACTGATGCTGACACACCGATGCAGTCTGCTATAATCCTCCCCAGCCATCAGATCATCCGTATACATCCTTCCCAGATAATACAGATTTCTTCTATTCCAATATTTCTGTGTACGCACCTGCATCTCGATGCCAATTTTTACATCGTCATTTAATACCAGTAGGACATCCAGAATACCCTGTTTTTGTCTTCTGAATATCTTTCGTAAATTAGGCGCCGCCATTCGTACCGACCTGATATCTTCTATCGGAATGCCCAACACATCACTTAGAAACTGCTTCCTGACTATTTCACAGGCAAACAGTTCTTTGAAAGCATCGTCTGCTTTCAGCGTAAATTTCTCCACGTTTCCTCCTGTTCTGCAGGAGAAAACCGAATCCTGGTCCACAGAATCTCCTGCTTTTAAATTTAATCGGGTTGATTTAAAAGCATAGATTTTCTGAAGTTTAGAATGTTTGATTTGACACACTGTTTTTATCTAGAAATTGTTATGCTTTGTAGAGTATTATAGGAGAGCTGTGAAAGATTGTCAAGCCGGATCTGACAAAGAATTGACAAAGATTCCTCTTACCTGCTATATTACTTAATATTATCAAACAATCTTATCGCAACCTGTGGAAATTGGAGACCATTATGAGAAGAAAAGATCGGGAAATCACCGATATCAGAACAATCACCGCCATTCTGGACAGGTGTAAAACAGCCTGCATTGCCATGACAGACGGTAATTTGCCCTATGTGGTGCCGCTAAGCTACGGTTATGAAATAGAGGAATACACTTTAATCCTGTATTTTCATTGTGCCAGAGAGGGACGGAAATTGGATATCCTGAAATCCAATAATAACGTATGTTTTACAATCTTTGATGAAGGAGAACCTCTGCATGCGGATACCCCCTGCAATTCCGGTTACTATTACTCCAGCATTATTGGCAGTGGTGCTGTCACATTTGTGGAAGATGCTGCCGATAAAAGATATGCATTAAACAAAATGTTTGCACAGCAGACCGGAAGAAACGTGCCATTCACAGACGCACAGGCAGACTGCGTGTGTATTTTCAAGATTACTTCCAAAGATTACACCGGAAAACAAAAGGTAAAAACGTAATCACAAAAGCAACACCCCCTCATCAAAACCATTCAACAAGGAGAATACCCTTATGTCAGCAACCTTCTATGCCGTTGGCGTTGGTCCCGGCGATCCGGAACTGATCACCCTAAAAGCACTGCGGGTTCTTGGAGAATGTCATTTTATCGGCATACCCACAGATAATCCTTCTGCTTCACATGCTTACCGGATTCTCCTGCAGGCGGCGCCGGAGCTTGCCCATAAGCCAATCCTGAAACTGCCCACACCTATGACCAGGGATTCCGCTATTTTGGATAAATCCTACGCAGATAATGCTGTATTGGTTGCAGATACACTTCTGCAGGGTCTTTCTGTGGCTGCCATCACCATTGGTGACCCTTCTGTCTATGCAGCCATCCATACCCTGCTGGAAAAAATCCGCGCCCTGGGGCATCCTACACAGATGATTCCCGGAGTGCCCTCTTTCTGTGCCGCCGCATGCACCCTGCAGGAAAGTCTCGGCACACGCGATGAAGCCATTCATATTCTTCCAGGCTCCTATCCAGTGGCCGAATCTCTTACCCTTACCGGCACCAAGGTTATTTTAAAATCTGCCGGCAGTTATCCACAGATTCGAAAGTTACTGCATCAGAACAATCTACAGGCCAGCCTGGTGGTACGCTGTGGACATCCCGAGGAAAAGGTATACCCTGACGTCAAAGATTTCCCGGAGGAAACGGAGTATTTATCTCTGATCATAGCAAAATGATTTCTTGCAGTATCATCTTGCAGCATAATATATGACTCTCAGAGCAGACCGGCTCTGCTTCCGGTGATATTATCGAAATCGTCAATAACATTTGCACCGGCATTGAAAAAGCCGTAGAAGATATCGAACGGACGGGAGGAAGATTCCAGGAAAATATATCCATCTCTGAGGAGGTACAGAATATGCTGAATACAGTAGGAAAATCTTTTACAGCCCTGATGGCGTCGGAAAAGTTACAGCACGAAACCTATGAGTTCACCCACTAAGATATCCTGTTGCGCAAATCAGTTTACATAATATCGAAAATACCCTGCATGGATTTGCAGAGTATTTGCTGTCTTATCCATCTTAAGCTTTCTGCTTACACATGCTGTGGGATTCCATAATCATCGTAATACCAGAAAACGGATGGTAAAATACAATGTATAAATCCAACAGATTTCCTCATACTAAGGTAAACGAAATAACTAATCACTGGAACGAGGTATGTTATGTCAACCAGTAGTGCGATCATCTATCTGAAAGCTGAACAAAATGTAGAACTACAATCCCCGGATGTGTATGTAAAGGATATCGGAAAACTCACCTGCTCCGATTCCCACATCCTCGCCAAAGTCAAGGCCATCAAATTACTTCATTTTAATAAGGATGGTGAAAAGCGCCAGGTCATCAGCATCCTGAAAGTCATTGAAGAGATTGCCAGGGTCTGTCCCGGTGTCAATGTGGAAAACCTGGGTGAATCAGATATTCTGGTAGAGTATATTGATGTGAACAGACACAAAGGTTTAGGGCAATGGATCAAGCTTGCCTTTGTGGCCTGCGTCAGTTTCTTCGGCACTGCCTTTACCATCATGGCCTTCCACAACGATATCGGTATCAACGACGTTTTCGTAAAAGTTTATGAAATGGTAATGGGGCGCCCCGGAGACGGTTATGGGATTTTAGAGTTATCCTACTGTCTGGGGCTGGCCATAGGAATCATCGTGTTCTTCAACCACATCGGCGGCAGAAGAATCACCAAAGATCCCACTCCCATCGAAGTTGAAATGCGCGTTTACGAACAGGATGTGAATAAGGCCCTGATCGAAACCGCTGACAGGGAGGGCAAAACAATTGATGTTTCTTAGACAAATACTGCTTGCAGTCATCGGCATCAGTGCGGGACTGATCGTTTCTGCCGGTGTATTCACCGTTCTGATCTCAGTAGGACTGATTCCCCGCTTTGCCGGTAAAATGCATGTGGCACGAAAAATCTTTACGCTGGAGGAAATGGTCGTATTCGGCACGTTGGCAGGCGGATTCCTCAGTATTTTCAGTGACTATGGCCAAATCGGAGCATTCGTGCGGCAAAGGCAGCTCTTCGGACAAGGTGCAACCGACGGCATCTGGAATCTGGCCGGCACCTTATTTTTGATTCTCTTTGGCCTGTTCGCCGGCATCTTCGTGGGCTGTCTGGCGCTGGCCATCGCAGAAATGCTCAACACCATACCTATTTTTGCAAGAAGAATCGGCTTTCGTCACGGTCTTGGCATCGCCATCCTGGCCGTAGCCCTAGGAAAGCTGATCGGAAGCCTGGTTTACTTTACACAGCGTGTATTCTTATATGGAATGAATTGAGCTTCGCGCCATTATAAGCTCTGCTTCGCTTCCTCAGATAAGCAGGTACAAAATAAGCAGATGCAGCTCACACAATATACCGTATGAAACCAACCAAAATATAGCACGAAAGGAAAGTAATAAAATGTCAGAAATGCAAACTCAAAAACCTCAGACCATGCAGAAGAAAAAAAAGCAGGCATACCAGCAGCACGTGGAACAGACCACACCCAAATACAGTCTGCCGCTTCGCATGTGTAAGGCATTCCTCATCGGAGGGCTCATCTGCCTGATCGGACAGATTATTTTAAACTATTCTACTAGTTCTATCGGGCTTGACAAGGATACCGCCGGCTCCTGGTGTTCCATGCTGTTAGTCCTTGTGAGTGTGCTCCTTACCGGATGCAATCTCTACCCCAAACTGGTGGAATGGGGCGGCGCCGGCGCACTCGTGCCCATCACGGGCTTTGCCAATTCCATCGCCTCTGCGGCAATCGAATACCAGAAGGAAGGCCAGGTCTTTGGTATCGGCTGTAAAATCTTTACCATTGCCGGCCCCGTTATCCTCTATGGTATCTTTACCAGCTGGTGTCTTGGTTTACTTTACTGGATCGGGCGTCTGCTTAACATTGTGTGAGGGGAAACCCACCTCTCACACACGAATTGAAAGTCCCGTGAAAGGATACCATGTTACATCATATGATACTCCATCATCTCGTAAAGAAGTTTCGTGCCCTCCGTGATCTCCGGGGGCAGAAGCGCTCTGGCCACCAATTTCAATTCATCGCTCTCTGCATCTGCATCAATCCTTTTAAGGTTCGCATAGTCTCCATCAATGCTGGCTACCTGATACTGGAATGTGTTCATCGCAAGCACCTTTCCTTTCCTGTTCTGATTATGCCAGGATGCTGATACAATCCTGTTCAGGTTAAGTCTAACACACTTCTTCCCGCAGATGCAACAGAATCCTCTTCTCCATACGGCTCACCTGTACCTGACTGATGCCCAGGTATCTGGCTACTTCCACCTGCGTTTTATCCTGAAAATACCGCATGTCAATCAGCTGCCTTTCCGTATCGCCCAATCTCCCCAACAATTCCTCCAGAAGCATGTGATTTAAGATTTTTTCTTTCTCCACATCCTCACATGCGCCGCTCCCATTCAGGCTGCTTAAGCCTGCGGCACAGCCCACACCGGCACTGCCGCCCACCACCTGGTCCACCAGGTAAATCTCATTCCCATCAGACTGATAGACAGACTTATAGATGGATTCCACCTCCACATTGGCATCCAGCGCCATCACGATATCTTCCACACTCAGGTCCGTCGCTTCCGATAATTCCTGCAGCGTCGCTTCCCTGCCATATGCCTGGGAAAGGCGTTGCGCCGCCTGCTTGACCTTCCAGCCATTCTCCTTTAATGTCCTGCTGACCTTGATCATCCCGTCATCCCGAAGAAATCTCTTAATCTCTCCCTGTATCATGGGCACCGCGTAGGTTGAGAAGCGCACTTCAAAGTGCAGGTCAAACTTATCGATTGCCTTCATCAACCCGATACATCCTATTTGAAATAAATCTTCCGCATCATATCCTCTGCCCACAAAACGTTTCACAATGTGGCGCACCAGTCCCAGATTTTCTTCTATCAGTGTCTCTCTTGCCTCTTTATCTCCTGCCTGTGATCGTTCAATTAATACGGCAGTCTCTTCCATGGCTATTCCTCACTATCAATCCATGATCCCAAACCAATCTTCTTACACATACGCACCACAGTGCCCTGCCCCGGCTCCGACTGCACATCCAGATTGTCCATAAAAGCCTCCATAAAGGCAAATCCCATCCCCGACCTTTCCAGCTCCGGTCTGGTGGTAAACAGGGGTTCCATGGCTCTGTTGATGTCCTGAATTCCCACGCCCCGGTCTATGATCTCCACTTCCAGCACATCTTTTATCAACTCACAATTCATATAAATACGGTCAGTGACATGCCCTTTATTCTCATAACCATGAATGATCGCATTGGTCACCGCCTCAGAAATAGCAGTCTTCACATCAGACACCTCCTCAAGTGTGGGATTTAGGGGCGTGATAAACGCCGCAACTGCCATCCGCGCAAAAGATTCATTATCCGACACCGCTGCAAATTCCAGATGTATCTCATTTGTGATCTGTCTGTAATCCTTCTTGTCTATAACCTCTATCATCGTTTTCACCCTGCTCCTTTCTCTCCTATCAACTAAACATGATCATATGATCTCTACAATATTCTCCACCCCGGCCAGAAGCAGCATTCTTCTGATTCGGCTGCCAGTGTGCACCGCATATACCTTACCGCCAAAACAGGATATCTTCTTATACCGCCCCACAATGATTCCGATTCCGGAACTGTCCATAAAGGTTGTCCTTTCAAAATCGAACACCACATTCTCCACCTTCTTAGAGAGGATGTATCTATCTGCCTTGGTACTGATATTGACCGATTTATGGTGGTCTATCTCCGTGGGCATTCTTATCATAAGGTAATTATCAATCAATCTGAAGTCCTCTTCCATATTATGTAAACTCCTTTCCTTCATAGTTATGCTATTATTATCAGCAGACTGTGTCTGTGAACTTATGGTTCTGCTGACTGCGCAAAAAGAGAACGTAATGGGATATCTCATTACGTTCTCTTTCGTATCTTACTGTTAATTTTTATCTTTTGCGGCCCGGTCTGCCGTCATGTGTTACCGCCGGCCCTAATCCTGTATCTCGCTCTCCATCTCCTCCAGGAAACCTTCTGACTTACTGGCCTTCTCGGTTCCCGGGAACAACTGGATAATCTGCTGATAAGCGTCCTTCGCCTTTTTAACTTCCCCTACACGGTAATAGGCATTGGCCAGATTGTAAAGCGCCTCTCCGTTTGTAGCATCATACTGGAATGCCTTCTCCAGATTGGGAATCGCATCTTCATAATTTTCCTGTCTGTAAGCCTCGTAGCCGTCATTATAATATGACTCTGCAATTCCCGGCCCCACCAGGGCAAGCAGGGTATGATAGAGATTCTCAAAGGCCTCCGAATTATCACTCTCACTTTCGGCCTCATCTGCCTCAATCTCCTCCAGATAGTCTGCCACCACTGTGACTTCCTCGGGATTGGTCAGATAAGCGCCGGCTGCTTTCATCAGACTGTCCACAGAACGCAGGGTGCCATCTGTTCCCAGATAAGCCGAAAGATCCTGCTCCAGATTATTTTTCTCTTCCGTCAGTACACCAAGCTGTTGCTGCAGTTCATCTATGGTAGCGGTTTTGGCATCAGACTGCTCGCTGACTTTACGCAGTTCCTCGTCAATATTGGCCTTAGCCGACTGTATCCTTGCCGGCAATATCAGGAAAAAAGCAATGGCGATACCGATTGCCAGCCCGATTCCCAGATTCAGAAGGGATGTGACCCCCTTACCCTCCTTCATATTGACAGGCTGAATAATGGTCTCGTTCCCACTCTGATATTTAATGATTTCATCCGACTTTCTCTGTTTCTTTGTGGTGTTCTTGACGCCTTCTTCCGGCATCAGCATCTCATCTACTTCCTTGAGATAGCGCAGTGTTGCCGTATTATTGGTATCAATTTCCAGACACTTAGTCAATTCTCTTTTGGCCCGTTCCCACTCCTCACTGTTAATATACAAAAGCGCCAGAAGCTGATGTGCCCTGATAAATTTGGGATTCAGGGAAAGTACCTTCTTTAGCTGGATCACGGCCAGATCCAGACTGTCCTGATTACAATAAGTCAGTGCCTGATTATACTTTTTAATCGTCTGATTGATGGTATCCAACCGATTCTGGTTGGTCTGAATCATATCAATATAATCATCCGCGATATTCTTTTTCGGGCGCAGGTTCTTGCTGATGACCCACTCACTTAAGGCAGCCACCACCTCGCCTGTTTCAAAATATACAAGCCCCAGAAGATTGCGAGCCTCCACATTATTCTTGTCAAATTTTAAACTCTGTCTCAAACTTGTCACAGCGCCTGTCAGATCCCTGACACTTGCCCGCTCTAATCCGTCATTATAGAAACGGTTCGATATATATATAATCCTCTTATAAAGGGCTACATCGGCACCACAGTTCGTACAGAAATTGTGTTCTGACAAAGTACACCCACACCGATAACAGATCATCTATGCCAATCCCCTATTCTTCTTCCACTTTCTTAGCATCTTTTACTATCTTTACCATCAGATCTGCCATATCAGTCAAATCCTGGTTATAAATCGCTTCCTCTGCATCCTCAACTTCCAGGCTGGGATGGAATTTCTTTAATTCTTCTTCAAAATTGATCATGCCCGGGTCTCCTTATAAGGGCTTTGACTTCGCCCGCCAAATATAATGAACCGGCAATATACACTCTATCCTTGTCAGCCCTGTGTGATACCAGCCCGGCAAAAGCCTCCTCCAGCGTATCATAAGCCCTGACCGTGACCCCTGTATACTGCCCAAATAATTCTTCCAATGTCTGCAGCGGCAGCGCACGTTCTCCCAAAAGAGCCACCACACCGATCTCATCAAACAATCCTGAACCGGCAAGCGACTGCGCTGCTTCCCTGTACTGCTTGTCCTTTACTACAGAAAAAAGTAATTTTCGTTTTCCCTCACAAGGATGTGCCCTTACTGTCTCCAGAAAAGCCTTTATCCCATCTAAATTATGGGCCCCATCCAGATATACTCCCGAAAATATTTCTTCCATCCTGCCTTCCCAGAACGTTTCCCTGATTCCATCTTGAAGAACCTTTGCCGTGATACGGGAATCTGCCAAAAGCCCCAATGCTGTCACTGCCAAAGATACATTCTCAATTTGATAGAGTGCAGATGTGGACACAGTAAAACCAATATAATCATAATAGTTTAAATGGAGAGAAAAATCAATTGTTTTATCCAGAATCTTTATTTCTTTTATCGCAGCTTTCTCTACCGGAAATGTCTCTGCCCCAATCCTGGCTGCACATTCCTCTATCATCTGCGCCACCTCCGGCTGCCTGCGCGGATAGACCACCGGCACGCCCGGACGAAGGATTCCGGCTTTCTCCCTGGCGATATCCGTCAGTTTCTCTCCCAGGTACTCCATATGATCATATCCTATGGAAGTCAGAATACACAATTTCTTGTCGCTCACAGCATTGGTGGCATCCAGCCTGCCGCCGAGCCCCGTCTCCAAGACCACATATTCCACGCCCCTCTTTTCAAAGAGGATCATTGCCATAAAAAAAAGAAATTCGAAAAACGTAGGATGATAGGATATCTTCTGCAGCTCTTCGGGAAGATTGCCCAGATGTTCCTTCACAACACAGAAGGCCTCTAAAAATTCCTCCTCCGTGATCATTTCCCCTTCTATCACAAACCGTTCCCGCATGGTCACCAGATGAGGAGACACAAACATGCCGCTTGCGATGCCTGCCCTCTTTAAAACAGTAGATAAATAAGCACAAACGGAACCTTTTCCGTTTGTGCCCGCTATGTGAAGTATCTTACAATTCTGTGCCGGACCTCCCAGATGTTCCAGGAACCTTCCGGTACTCTCCATGCTGTTCTTCCTGGTAAATTTCGGGGTGGCATTAATATACTCCTGCGCCGCCCCGTAAGAATCTATTTCTTCTGTCATTCTCCTGTTTCCCCCACAGTTAATTATGTATGATTACCGAACCTTCGATAATCCCCTTTTCTGCGGTGTATTTCATATAACAGGTATTTCTGTCCATGATCATCTGTTCCGCATTGATACTGATGACCACATTCCGATAGAGATTTCCATCCACCTTGATGTAAGAATCCCTTCCCGCCTCCATGGTCTCTTCCAGCTCTTTGCGTTCCTTGCCTATCCTGTCAAGTTCCGCAAAATATTCATCCTTCAAGCGGTTCCATTCGGAAAGATTGGCTTCCGTCGTTTTGGCCGTATTGGCGCCCAGCTTTCTTTTCTCCCGCAGTGCCTCCGTCATGGTATCTACCAGTTTCGCCAGTTTCTCCTTGGTCTCCGTCTCCTTGCGCCTGATTTCCAGAAGCATATCAAAAGCCTCCGGCTGATAGCCGCAGTGCAGTACTGTCTTTACTTCCACATCATTGCCGGCTGTTATGGCCTCTATACTTTTCAGCGCATGCACCTGTCCGCCAATGATGGCCCCTCTCTTGCCGTTGGTGATTACTTTATCTTTGGCAGATACCCTGGCATTCAAGATGACATTGGACTGGACGATACCGCCCGCCTCCACCGTTGTATTCTCAATAAACTCCGCAAACACATTGCCTCTGGCAGATATTTTACCGCCGCCCTGTATACCGCGGGACAAAAGCACATCACCTCCTGCAAAAAGTGAAACGCCCCCTGCAGTGCCGTGTATCTCAATGTTTCGCCCGGCACGGATTGTGACACCGCCCTCCACATTGCCATTGATAATCACATCACCAAAAAACTCTATTTTACCGATAATGGCATCCACATCTCCAACAATCTCATGGACATTCTGGATATCGATTTTACCGTCCTTTACCTCTATTTTCCCATCATTCTGCGCGTAATATACACCGTTCTCCCTGATAATGCCCTTGCCGCGCATGGGCGGAAGATCCCTGGCAGGTGCTGCTTTCAGTTCCTTGTCCCGGACTGTATAACCGTCCTCCCCCTGTTCGGCATAATGGTAGATTGCAACTTTATCGCCTTTGTGCACATTCTGTAAGGCGCTCATACTGGAATAATCAACGGTACCGTCTTCCCGGATGACAGGTCCCATATGCTCCTCTGGTGAAAACAGATACTCGAAGTAACCGTCTTTTCCTGGTATGGATTTCTTTCCCTGGGCTACCAGAATCTCTCTGTCATATACCTTCTTTTTCACCATCGCAGAAAGATTGGAACTATGATAACCTCTGGTAACTCCATTCTGTTCCAGATAGCTTTCCAGATCACGCTTAGTATATACCTGTTCCTCTTCCGGCGGTGTCAGGTAAAGCCACGCCGTCATCTCATCATCTTCCACTCGCAGATAAGTGCCTTCTGCCAGGTTGGTTTCTACAAGAGGCTGCGCCTCTTCCGGTTCTTGTGCAGCAGCTTTCTGTGCTTCCTCCTCAGCCTTTAACGCCTGCGCCGCCGCTGCCAGCGGAAGGCCCTTCGCCTTGGCCAGGGCTGCCTTCAGTTTATCCAGCTGCTCCGATGAAAGATTTGATCCGGCCACGTGACTCACCTCACTTTCGTCATGACATTTGTGTCATTTATTTTCATTCCGAAATATGTAACGAAATTACCCTAGATATAACTTTACACCAAATCGTTGCACATTTCCACCCCCTAAAGAAAATTCCTTGCGGAATTATCTTTTTCCCTTCAGGTACTGTATTCCTTGCATCATTATCTTATCGAGCCTTGCTTTGCAAATCCCTGAGCTATTTCCCAAGCTGTGTAAGCCGCTCCTCTACCTGTGCCATCATCTGTGCATATTTCTCCAGTTTGGCACGCTCTTCGGCCACTTTCTGTTCCGGGGCTTTGGACATGAATTTCTCATTGCCAAGCATTCCCTTGACTCTGGCAAGTTCACCCTCTAAACGTTTCTTCTCCTTTTCAAGGCGCTCAATCTCCTGGGCGATGTCCACCAGTTCTTCGAACGGAATATAAACTGTAGCATTGGGTATCACCACAGATACGGCACTGTCTGCGATACCGCTCTTATCTGTCTGGATGGTCACCTCAGAGGCTGCCGCCAGCGCTGTAAAGAACTGTCTGCCCTCTGTAAAGATCTGCCGCACTTCCTCTTTATCGCTGACCACATACACTGCTGCCTTTCTGCCAGGCGCCACATTCATCTGTGTTCTCACATTACGGATGCCGCGCACAGCCTCTTTCATCAGCTCAATGGCCGTCTCCTCACTGGTATACTGCCTGTCATCACTAAATGCAGGCCAGTTGGAAATCATAACAGACTCCTCCGCCCCCTGCAGCGTGCAGAAGATTTCCTCCGTGATAAACGGCATATACGGGTGCAGCAGTTTCAGCGCATCAAGCAGCACATTCTGCAGCGTCCAAAGAGCCGCCCGCTTTCCGTCTTCTTCCCCATCCTCCGTGCTGTAAAGTCTGGGCTTCACCATCTCGATATACCAGTCGCAAAACTCATCCCAGATAAAATCATAAACTTTCTGCACAGCGATACCTAACTCAAAGCTGTCCATGTTATCAGTCACTTCTTTTACAAGCGTGTTCAACTTGGAAAGAATCCACTTATCCACCGGATACAGGCTGCCTTTTATCTCATCGTAAGATACTTCCCAACCGCGCTTACCGGTCTTTTCTTCCTCCTGATCCATATTCATCATAATGAACCGGGACGCATTCCAGACCTTGTTGGCAAAGTTCCGGCTGGCTTCCACTCTTTCATAGTAGAAACGCATATCATTGCCGGGTGCGTTGCCGGTAATCAGCGTCAGCCGCAGGGCATCCGCACCGTACTGGTCGATAATCTCCAGAGGATCGATACCGTTTCCCAGCGATTTACTCATCTTACGCCCCTGGGAATCCCTTATCAGTCCATGAAACAATACCGTCTTAAAAGGTTTCTCCCCCATCTGCTCATAGCCGGAGAAGATCATGCGGATAACCCAGAAAAAGATGATATCGTACCCGGTCACCAGCACATCTGTAGGATAGAAATAGTCCAGATCTTGCGTATGCTCGGGCCACCCCAGCGTGGAGAAAGGCCATAATGCCGAAGAAAACCAGGTATCCAGCGTATCCGGATCCTGTGTAAAATGAGTGTCGCCGCACTTCGGACACACACCAGGTTCCTTACCTGACACCACAATCTCACCGCATTTGTCACAGTAATAAGCAGGAATCCTGTGTCCCCACCAGAGCTGCCGGCTGATACACCAGTCACGGATATTGTCTGTCCAGTTATAATAAATCTTTTCCATACGTTCCGGAATCAGCTTGATCTCACCATTCTTCACCGCCTCCACAGCAGGTTTGATCAGCTCATCCATCTTCACAAACCACTGTTTCTTGATCAAAGGCTCAATGGTTGTCTTACAGCGGTCATGGGTGCCTACATTATGAGCGTAGTCCTCGATGCGTACCAGAAGCCCTTCCTGCTCCAGCTCTTCCACAATCTTCTTTCTCGCCTCATAACGGTCCAAGCCTTCATACTTGCCGCCGTTTGCATTGATCGTAGCGTCATCATTCATAATATTCACTTCCGGCAGATTATGACGCTTGCCCACCTCAAAGTCATTCGGATCATGAGCCGGCGTAATCTTTACCACGCCAGTCCCAAACTCCATATCCACGTAATCATCTTCTACCACCGGAATCGCTTTATTCACAATCGGCAGCCAGACCTGTCTTCCTTTTAAATACGTATATCTCTCATCAGCAGGGTTTACCGCCACCGCGGTGTCGCCTAACATGGTCTCCGGACGGGTCGTCGCAAACTCCAGGAACTCTGTCTTGCTGGGCTGTCCGTTCTCATCCACCAAGGGATACTTGATATGCCAGAAGTGCCCTGCCTGCTCCTCGTACTCCACCTCCGCGTCTGAGATGGAAGTATTGCATATGGGACACCAGTTGATGATGCGGCTGCCTTTATAGATCCAGCCCTTTTCATGCATCTTACAAAACACTTCCGTGACCGCCTTATTACAGCCCTCGTCCATGGTAAAACGCTCCCTGTCCCAGTCACAGGAAGACCCCAGCTTCTTAAGCTGTGAGACAATCCTGCCGCCATACTCCCGCTTCCAGTCCCAGGCCCGCTCCAGAAATCCTTCACGTCCAAGATCGTTCTTGTCAATGCCTTCCTCTTTCAGCTTCTCGATAATCTTCACCTCAGTGGCAATGGAAGCATGATCGGTTCCCGGCTGCCAAAGGGCATTGTATCCCTGCATTCTTTTATAGCGAATTAAAATATCCTGCATGGTATTGTCAAGTGCATGTCCCATATGGAGCTGCCCCGTGATATTCGGCGGGGGAATGACAATGGTAAAAGGTGTCTTGGTCTTATCCACCTCAGCATGGAAATATTTCTTGTCCAGCCATTTCTGGTACAGTCTTTCTTCTATGCCCTTGGGGTCATAGGTTTTCGCCAGTTCTCTTTGCATGATATGTCCTCCTTCTTGATAACTACAAAACAACGCCCTCTGCCATACTCTGGCAAAGGGCGTAAATACGCGGTACCACCTTCATTTATCACTCACAAAATCCCGGCTGACAATCTGACATCACGACGCAATAATCCGCTGCCCACAGACATCAACCTGAGATTCTATCCGTTAACGGGGATAAAGCGTGTGCGCCTACTATCGTCCGCATCCATGCAGACGCTTCTGTACACCGGCTTAAGAGCCACGTTCCACAATCCCTCTCCGAAGAAATCTTCCAGCTTCTGATCTCTCTCTCTGGCGGCGGCGCTTGTGTACTCATCTCTGTCATCGCCTTTATAATCTTATACTTCGTAACTGCCTGTCCCGCTGCAATTATTAATACTATAGACAATTGCTGCGCTTTTGTCAATTACATTTCCGCTGTTCTTCTTATTTGTTCTTCTTTTTTGTTCTTTCTATTTCTTCTTTTTATTTCCTCTTCCTGGCTTTCTCATATCCTTCATCATTTGATGAAGCACTCCCTTATGACACCTTCTGCTCTTCCAGTACTTCCAGGAACACATCCACCAGATGAGGGTCAAACTGAGCCCCGGAACACCGCCGCAGTTCCTCCACTGCCGCCTCATGACTCATGGCTTTATGATACGGTCTGTCGTGCACCATCACATCATGAGAATCCACCACTGTAATAATCCGCGAAAGAAGCGGGATCTCCTCCTTTGCCAGACCGCCCGGATATCCGCCGCCATCCCATCTTTCATGATGATGCAGGATAAACTCTCCAATTGGATGTAACTCCTTGGACGCACTGGCAATCCGATATCCTTTCTCCGTATGGGTCTTCATAATCTCCCACTCCGCATCCGTCAGCTTCCCGGGTTTACATAAAATTGTATGAGGAATAGCAATCTTGCCAATATCATGCAGTACCGCCAGCAAAGCCAGTTTGCCAAGTTCCACATCCGAGAGGTTTAAAGCCCTGCCAAGTCTGGTGGCCATCTCTTTCGTTCGTTCCACATGTTCTTCTGTCTCATAATCACTCTCTGTCAGTGTCTGCGTCAGGGAATCTAACAGAGAACTTTTCCTGGAAGACTGATTCATCAGCTTCTTCGTGCGCATGCTCTGACCCGCTTCCCTGACAGCCTCCTCAATACTTTTAGAACCATCCCTGATCACAGCGATACCATATTCCAGATCTGTATTAATCCCTGTATCATTATCCTGACGATACTGCTCCCTGATATTCTCAAAAAGTCTTATCGCATATTCTTGTTCTGCCTCTATCAGTCCTGCCGCCATATCACCGTCTTCCAGTCTGGCAAGGACAGCCTCTCCCGGCAAATGCTCCCGCAGAAGATCTGCTGCCTTCTTAAGCATCTTGTTTCCCCTGGCCCATCCATATACATCATTGACCAGCCCAATACCATTCGTATTGCAGACCACCACCGTCACCGGATAGCTTCCGCTGGACACCGCTTTCTCCAGGCTGCTGTAAAAACTGTTCCTGGAATACAGATGTGTCAGCATATCCCGCTCCACTTCCTTACTTTTCAGAATCAACAGATTCCCGATGCAGTGCCCTCTTTCATCCCGCAGACAGCTGAAATCACAATGATATACTCTGGGGCCGGTCTCCTTCGGATTTTCCCACTCAAACACCTGATCTGTACTGGTATTCTGCAATTCCCGGAAAGCCCCTATCTGGATGAAGTCTATCATGCTGATCCCATGTTCCCGATTATTCAGAACCGGAAACAGGTCTCGCATATCCTTGTTGGAATCTGCCACATATCCCTCATAGTCAAAAAGAATCATGGGCGTTCCCATATATTCCAATATCATCTTGCGCGTCGTATTCAACATACTTTTGGAAGAATAGTCAAAAGTATTCCTGTAGACAAAAGGACAGCCGAAGCCATATACAAGCACCGCCACATCCACCGGGAACCTCAAAATGCCTGTCATATACATCATCACAAGAGTCATCACTGTTATCATCCACAGCAGGCAGTTCCGATACCTGGCCCGATATATTTTGGGTATGCTGATTGTCTTGTAGATGAGAATCAAGATTGCAAGGCCTGCCAAAAGACACACGAGCCCCATATGAAAATAGAACGCTGTCCTCTCCTCATACATATAAGAAACAGCATACATACTGTCTTCATGAAATTGATAGCGAAGTGAAATCTCATGGAAAATATTAAAGATCAGACAGGCGGCATCTGCCAAAACCAGAACTGCCAGTGCCAGATAGAACTGCCTCTTGTGCTTCATGACAGCCAGTTTAGGCTGCGTAAACTCCACCACATAACATACCGCAGTCAAGACCAGAATATCCAGACACACAAAATAAATACTGGTAGACATAGACGCTGTAAAATACGTGTCGGCATCAATCCTTGCAAGATAAGACAGATTCACTGCTGCCGCCGCCATAAACATTGTGCCGGTGATAACCCCCATGCGATTCTTACGCCCATAAGTCACCACAGCACAGACCAGCGCACACAAAGCCGCCAGGCTATACCCAATCACATACCCCATCATAACTGACCCTTTCTATTTATCCTCCAAAATTCAGGACATTCTAAGCAGTACCATACACTCTGGTCCCTTCACCATTAATGCCTGTATAGTCTTCCTTTTTAAGAAATTTTCTGTCATATTCTGCCCGTTTTTACTATAGTATCACAAAATTTGTACCATTTCTATCCAAATCTTCCCCTTTTTCCATTGTTATATGTTATAAATTTCTACTTATTATTTTGTCCATTTTAACTTTTTCTTTTACCTTACAGTTAGCCAATCAGACCTTAATAGTAAGCAATTCCCCTACCTATATGTGGTATAAGAGCGCTGTAAGCAGCATCCGCAGCAAAAATGACTAACACAGTCAACATTGTGCGTATTCTTAGCTTTACAGGGATTTTTCGATAGAGAGAATGCAAAAGCGGCGCGGCTACACACACCAGAAATGTACCTCCTACCCCAAACAAAATACTGCTGGCAAAACAGATCCTCCCTTGCAGATTCCAGTTCATTTGACTATAATCCCACCACTTGACTTTCCAGGTCAATTCCAGATACCACCCTGCCAGATACTCCAACACCGTACAGATAAGCATGGACGACACAAACGTCAGGAACGTTCTGTCCCGCCATTTGTGAAACAGGATTTCCAGCATAACTGCACCCGCTCCATATATGGGCAGCCAGGGACCGGTAAGAAACCCTCGATTGACATAGGCGTCATCTTTAAAGAAATACAGAACGCCCTCCCACAGCCATCCAAACACAGCGGCTATGAAAAATAAATACAAATAGAATATAAAATCCCACTTCTCCGGTTCTGACGACGTCGATTTCATTCCGATCTCCCAACAATTTACACCTGGATGTGATAAGCCCATTCATTGACTCTATTGGTAAATATTATTAATCTTTTCCACTTTTACCAGATTCTATGCAACCGCGCGTATCTGGTATGGTCAAAAAAATCTAATTTGGTACTTTTAAGGAATCCATATTCTCATATAATAGAAGTAAATTCCTGCGGAAACTACTTCTTTTCTTTTCCTTCGGAATTTACTTCTCTTCCCGGGATCCTCTGCGCGGCCTCGGGATCAGGATATCAACATAGAAACGAGGATTTGATATGAAAAATGAAAAATTACTGAAAGTTGTATTCACTGGTATTTTTGCCGCTCTCTCTTATGTGGTGTTTACCTTTTTGCAGATTAAGATTCCTCTGCCTGGCGGAGATGCCACCTCCATCCACCTTGGCAACGCGGTATGCGTTCTTGGTGCTTTGCTTTTAGGCGGCGTCTACGGAGGCCTTGGCGGCGCCATAGGCATGACTATAGGAGATCTTCTGGATCCGGTCTATGTGGTCTATGCCCCCAAGACCTTATTCTTAAAGTTCTGTATCGGTTTCATCACCGGACTGATCGCACATAAACTAGGGCATGTCAGCACAGAGACGGATAATAAGAAGGTTTTAAAGTGGACCATTGCAGCCTCTGTCTGCGGCCTCTTATTCAATGTCATCTTTGATCCGTTGATCGGTTACTTCTACAAGCTGCTCATCTTAGGCAAACCGGCTGCAGAACTGACCCTTGTGTGGAATGTGGCTTCCACATCCATCAATGCAGTAACTTCCGCCATCGTATCCGTACTGGTCTATATGGCACTGCGGCCTGCCCTAAAAAAATCAGGTTTGTTCTTTACTATTTCCTGAAATAAGAGGCCGGACACTTGACATGCCGGCCTCTTATCTGTTCCACTATCTCTATGATCCTGCTGCTTTCTTTGGTTACATCCAGCTCATTCCATTCGTATGATCATCCTGTATAGCCATCGTTTTCCGGCATGATAACTGCCGCAACAATATAAATGACCAGCCCCGTACCACAGCTTGCCAGAGAACACAGAAGCCATATCAGGCGTACCAGTGTGGGATCAATATTCAGATACTCCCCGATTCCCCCACAGACACCGCATATCATCCTGTTTGCTGTAGAACGCATCAATTTCCTGTAATCATTATTCATTGTCTTCTCCCTTCTGAAATGTTACTTTTATATTGCCCAGATCACAACACAATTTCATCTGATTTTTCCTTTCGCTGTTCCAGCTTCTGCTGTCCCCAAATCCGGAATAATGGTGATCGCCAATCTCTATATCTCCCAGCTCACACTCCACAGCAAATCCGTAATCCTCCTGTGACCCTGTCAGATGCAGTTCTAAACTCCCCAGATTACATTCCGCTTCTACCTGTCCTGTAAGTGTCCCTGTAATCTCAGCACTTCCCACATCAAGTGACATTTCCGTGGAATTTCTCACTTCGATGTCCTGCACAATCAGTTCGCCAACGCCAACCTCCATATCAGCCTCCCCGGCCTTAAGTTCAGCAATCTCAATCTGACCTGCGCCAACCAACACCTCCATCGTCTCTGCCTCAAACGCCTTGGCTTCACAAACTCCTGCGCCTACATTGATTTCCATCACATCCGCTTTCAGCGGAATGGTACTCATATAACCTGCGCCCATCATGATTGTTATTTCATCCAGGTCACAGCCCTGCGGCAGGTACAGACTGATGTTGTCGTCAGGCTTATATCGCCAGTTAATCGCCTTGTGCTTTTTGCTATTACGCACAGAAAGCGTATCTTTGCCCGCATCATCCTTCTCAATCTGATAATAAGTCCTGCACCTGTTATCATTGACTGCAATCCATATATTATCATCGGAGGACTCCTCTATCTTAAAATTACAGTCTGTCACTTCCAGACAGAGCTGACGCAGACCGGCACCCGTCACGGCAAGTTTCTGTTTCGTGCCGCTGGTATCAATCCTCTGCCAGTCTCCTCTCTCCCAGAAGGCATCCTCCACCCAGTCGTTCTCAAAAAATCCAAGGCTGAAACCGCCATCTTCCTGCCAATCACACACAAACGGAATACCATTGATATTATTCAATACCCCTGCCGTAATCTGTCTAAATCCTCCTAACACACCACATACCGTACAAATCAGACAGCCCAGAATAAACAAAACCAACGCTGTACCCAGACAGCCCTTTGTAAACCTCTTCATGCCTGTGCACCTCCTTTATAAAACATCCGCCGACACAGACTGACGATACCGCGAATCAGTGCCGGTATTGCCGTACCTACCACCAATACCATCAACCACAAGAACACCAGCCCGATCGCCGCGAGGACCAATCCCACACCGATAAGACTCATTCCCGCAAGCGGTGCTCCAAACATGCCTACGATTCCGGTAACAATCAGGGCAATCCCCACCACGATCATCACCACTCCCACTACCAGAAAAGCCAGAAAAATACCGAACAATCCGGCAAGCAGTCCCACAGATCCGCCAAACAGACCGCCCAAAATGCCAATCCAGACAGGCGACGAGAGAACTGCCAGGATCACAATAAGCGCAATCATCCCGCCTGACATCCTCTTCGGCGGCTGATTTTTCCCCATGGACTGTCCGTAACTGTCACGCTGTGCATCCGGCCCGCCATATGGGTTACTCTGACTGCCTGATCCTCCATAAGTATTTCCATGAACATTCGAACCGCTATAAGCATTGCCCTGCGCATTGGGATTTCCATAAGCGCTGCCCTGGTTTGCTGCTCTGCCCTGCGAATACTGTTGTCCGGAAAATTGCTGCTGCGGGCCGCTGCTTTGACTATCCTGCCCTCCTGCCATATCCTGCGTCCGCATAATTTCGTTTCTTCTCTGTTCTTCATAGCTGCGAAAGCCAGACTCCGTGAATTCCCCTGTACTGCCGCCGTCCAGGAGTCCCGCCTTGATGGACTTGGCAAGTTCCTCCGGAGACCCTAATGCAGCAAGCACCCCCTGCTCATTCTCTTCGCCTGCATCGTCAAAATAGTCATTGTAATACTGTATCGCTTCCTCCCGCTCCATCGGCAGCACATCGCTAAGTGAAGCTGTCAGTCTGCTCATAAATTCCGCTCTATCCATTCTTCAAACCTCCCTCAAAGATACTGTTCAATTTGGCAGAATATCGATACCATTCACTGATATACAGATTAAGCTGCGCCCTGCCTTTCTCTGTAATCCTGTAGTACCGCCTGTTTCGCCCGGCGCATTCCATGTCATACACTTCCAGGCATTCGTCCTTTTGCAGTCTGCGCAGGACCGGATATAAGGTAGACTCGGAAATCTCAATGACCTGCCGCACTTCCTGGGTAATCTTATACCCATACGTGCCCTCCGGCTCATGGGAAATGACAGCCAGTACTATGGCATCCAGCAATGCTGCACCTGTGTTAAAAACCATGCAAAATACTCCTTTCCTCCTTTTTACATATCTCATAAGAACATCTCCATATGTGGATCAATAGTATAGTCACAGAATATAATATTATATGGTATATAATATTATTTCTGCTTATACTATATGACATATAATATTGTTTGTCAACATATATTTCTTGTACTTTTCCTTAAATTTCTTTAAGAAATCCTTAACGGTCACACAAATGCAAAATACAACAGGAAAAGGCAGGATCAGGCTTGTGCCCTTTGTCCTGCCATAGATGAAATAAAGCCAGACCCATACCGGCCTGGCTCCAAACGTTTCTTCATCCTGCCGCTTTCCGACAGGTCCTAAAACAGATTAATCTTCCCTACAATTCCATCATTGATCACATAATAAGCCGTAAAATCTTCCGGCTTCACATAAACCTGTATATCTTCTATATCCACTTCCTTATGTCCCTTTGCCACATAATGCGCCTTGACTCTGGCAACTACATCATCTATATTTACCTCATACTGACGATACTGCAACACTACCTCCGGTATAACTTCATTCTTTTCCTTTTCCATAAGAATCTCCCTTTCTTGTGTACAACGGCACCCTGAACATCTGCAGTGCACATTCGGAAAACCTTCGGCTTCCCTCATTGCCTCCGCGTACATTGTATCACACTACTCGTTATCCTACAAGAGACAAAATACTGCTATCTCCGGATCCAGGTACTCTTGGAAAACAAAATCAAAATCGGAAATATTTCCAGTCTTCCTGCCAGCATATCGACAATCAAAAGAGACTTGGACAAAACGCTGTAGCCGCTGTAGTTGCAGGTAGCCCCCACACTTTCCAATCCGGGTCCGATATTATTAAAACATGCCAGCACTGCCGAAAAGTTCGTCATCGTGGAAAACCCGTCAATGGAAATCACGATAAAACTGAATACCACAATGAAAGCATAGGCCGCCAGATAAGCATTCATGTTATCCAGCACGCCCTCCCGCACCATCTGCCCATTTACACGCACCACCTGTACCTTCTGAGGGTGCAGGATCTGACGCACATTACGCCGCAGGCTCTTGATCAGCAGCAATGTCCTGCCGCATTTGAAGCCGCCGCCGGTACTGCCGGCACAGGCGCCCACGATCATGAGTCCCAGCAGGATTGCCTTGGAAAAGCTGGGCCACAGATCAAAATCCGTAGTTGCAAATCCTGTCGTGGTGATAATACTCGCCACCTGAAATGCAGCATGCCGAAGGGCCTCCGAAAATGAGCCGTACATATTACCGATATTCCATGTGATAAACAGGATACTGCATACCACTGTACCTATATAAAACCGCAGCTCCTCATCCTGAAACACATTCCTGACCTGTCTGATAAACAGCATAAAGTAGCAGCTGAAATTCACACCAAAAAGCAGCATAAACACCGTACATACATTCTGCAGGTAGGGACTGTAACCGGCAATACTGTCATTCCTAATGCCGAAACCGCCGGTTCCCGCCGTGCCAAATGCCGTACATACCGCATCAAATAACGGCATACGCCCAATCAGCAGAAAGATTACGTTCAAAACCGTCAAAAAGATATAAATAAAGTATAGAATCTTGGCCGAGTCCTTCATCTTCGGCACCAGCTTCTCCACCTTGGGTCCCGGACTTTCCGCCCGCAGAAGGTGCATGGTATAACCGTCGCTTTTCTCCCTGCCCCGGCCAATGGCCAGTACAAATACCAGAACACCCATACCGCCCAGCCAATGCGTAAAACTCCTCCAATAAAGATTGCCCTTAGAAAGCGCCTCCACATCAGAAAGAATTGACGCACCGGTGGTAGTAAATCCGGACACGGTCTCAAACAGCGCATCAATAAAATGTGGAATCTCCCTGGAAAAATAGAAAGGAAGACATCCTAAAAGGCTCATCACAATCCAGCTGATTCCCACACAGACAAGACCTTCTCTTGCATAAAAACCCTTCTTAGCCTTGCGGCAGATAAAGGACAGGGCAAAGGCCGTAACCAGTGTAATGACTATACTGGTCAAAAATCCTGCTACCGTTTGTCTCTCTCCACAGTATACACCGATCAGCAGGGCCGGAAGCATAAAAATGGCCTCCACATAGAGAATCCTGCCGATAAATTTTCCCATCATACGATAATTCATAATATTCCTCGTTCCGTAGCGTTAGCGCGACAGGGCGACGCTTCATGCGCCACCCTTTCTCATGATTCAAAAATATCATTGAGCTGATAAATTACCTCATCTCTTCCCGTCACAATAATCACTCTGTTGCCTTTAGAATAGAACGAATCACCGTTGGCTATCTCAAAGCTGTTGAGCTTATTAATGCCCGCAATCCGAATATTTTTCTTAAGCTTTACTTTCTTAAGCGGCTCTTCACAGTGTTTCGTGTTCTCATCCACAATAAACTCTATGGCCTCCGCCTGCCCGTCCGCTATCACATTCACCGCCTGCGCTGCGCCGGTCTGGTTCCTGATAGCCCGAACATACCTCACAATATCGTTACAGCACAGCTCCTTCGGGCTGATCGTACTGCCCACAGAAAGGGTATCCAGAATACTGTTATTACTAAGGCGCCCAAGTTTCGTGATGATCTGCGGCACTTTACGGCTGTTGCCAAAGAGAGAGATAACAATATTCATCTCATCCACACCTGTCAGCGTCACAAGGGCGTCACATTCTGAAATGCCTTCTCTTTCCAGAAGAAATTCACTGCTGGCATCACCATGCACCACCGTCACATCAGGAAGCTGGTTGGCTAACGACAGGCATCTTTCATAATTTTGTTCTATGATCTCCACCATAATCCCATCCCGTACAAGAAGCTGGGACAGGTAATAACTGAGACGCCCGCCGCCGCACAGGATGACCCGCTTGGCCTTGTGGGTGATAATACCCATATTTTTCAGGAAAATGGTAAGTTCTCTGGTAGATGCCGTGACAAAGATACGATCCCCGGCCTGCAGGACAAAGTTACCGTCGGGAATGATCGCCTTGCCGCTTCTTAATACCGCACAGACCAGAATCTTACATTTAACCACACTTCCTAAGCCGTACAGACTCACATCCCGCAGTTTGGAATCTTCCTGAATGCGAAGTTCTACGATTTCTACCTTGCCTTTGGCAAAGGTATCCCGCTTTAAAAATCCAGGATATTTGATCAGCCGCTCCATCTCGATGGCGGCCTGCCTCTCCGGATTGATCACCATAGACAAACCAAACAGGTTTCTCATCTGATAAATCTGATCTTTATATTCCGGATTGCGGATTCTCGCTATGGTATGAAGCCCTGGATTCATGGCATGTGCGATGGCACAGCAGAGCAGATTCACCTCGTCTGCACCTGTCATGACAAGCAATACGTCCGCTTCCTTCACGCCTGCCTTGGCCAAAGTGTCCATGGCCGCACAGTTTCCCTGCACCGCCATCACATCATAACGCTCCTCACTGACTTCGAGAACTTCCGCTCTGGCATCGATCAACGTAATATCATGTCCTTCTGCCACCAACTGTCTGGTCAGCGTGGACCCGACTTTACCGTCTCCCGCTATTATGATCTTCACTGAAACTCTCCTCCGTTATGTAAAATAATCTTAGAGTCGCAATTTCCGCTGTCCTGTTTTCGACAGTCTGAATATTCCTACTGTCTTATTATAACACGCCTTTCTAAAAAGGCAACTTCCGAAAACAAAACCGGCAGCTATTCCTAACTGCCGGTTTTCCCGAGGCCGCAGAGCGGTCCTCGAGATCGAGCTACGCTCGATCCCGGTTAGCGGATACCAAGTTCGGTATCAGACTCCGTCGTATGGTTGTGAGCTTTGATATACTCTACAATTTCATCAAGTTTCGTAAAGGCAAGTCCCACATAACTGTCCGCGCAGCCATAATAGAGTGCAATCTTACCGCTCTCGGAATCATGGATGGTAGCACAGGGGAAGCATACATTGGGAACAAATCCCCTCTCCTCGTACCACTCTTCCGGTGTCAGCAGGAAATTCTCACACCGATACAGCACCTTCGACGGATTATCAATATCCAGAATCGCGCCGCCGATGGAATATACAAGACCATTACAGGTTCCTGACACCCCATGATAGAACAAAAGCCATCCTTCCGTGGTCTCAATGGGAGCCGCACCGCCGCCAATCTTGACAGATTCCCACCACTCGCTGCTTCTTCCCATCACATGTCTGTGCCTGCCCCAATATACCATATCCGGACTCTCACTTAAGAAAATATCGCCAAAAGGCGTATGTCCGGAATCAGACGGACGGCTTAAGAGCATATACTTGCCATTGATCTTCCTTGGGAACAGCACCGCATTCCTGTTAAAGGGGATAAACGGATTCTCAATCCTGGTAAAGGTCTTAAAATCCGTGGTCTTTGCCATACCAATGGATGCTCCATAAAAGTCCTGGCACCAGATGATATAGTAAGTGTCCTCCACCTTCACCAGACGGGGATCATAGGCATAAACCGGCATAAAATCATTGCCATCCTCATCCTGAAAGGGAATCTTCTTATCCTCAAACTCCCAGTGGATTGCGTCCTTGCTGTGGCCCAGATAAATATACGGTATACCGTTTGTTTGTTCCCCGCGGAACACCCCGATGAATTCGTCGCCGTAAGGCATGACTGCACTGTTAAAAATCCTGGCAACACCCTCCAGTGGATTTCTCCCTATGATCGGATTCTCACTGTATCTCCAGATTGGAGCGCCCTTAAGCCCTGCGGGTTTCTCCTGCCAGGGTACGTTCTTCACCACCGGGCTGATCATCTTTACTTCACTCATTTTTTCCTCATTTCTGCGCTGCTTTCTGCGCGTGACGAGTTTGTGTCAGGCAGCACACAGACACAAATCCCGCGATTGAACGTTTACACTTTCAATCTTTCCGCCTTCATCGAAACACCCTGCACTTCCCTACTGTTTCCTCAGAAACTCCAGATTCTTCTGAATCAAATCACATCTTTGTGCTACACATTCCACAGAACGAAGGGGATCTGTCGGGGTGTTGAACACATAATCCAATAATTTGTCAATGGTGGTCACTGCCACATGCATTCTGGTGTCGCTGGCAGCATAGTAAATATACACTTCCCCATTGTCCCTGGCGATTGCGCCGTTGGTGAATACCACATTAGACACATCTCCCACACGTTCCCAGTCCCTGGGACCAATCAGCATGCCGGAAGGCTCTGCAATCACTTTAGAAGGATCCTTTAAATCCGTGGCAAAGGCATAAATCACATACCGCAGACCTGCCGCTGTGTTCCGCACCCCATGGGCAATATGAATCCAGCCTTTATCGGTCTTAATGGGCGGTGCACCTGCACCGTTCTTAGCCTCCGTAATCGTGTGATACCTGCGGATGGAAGTCATCTTTTCCTCATCAACCACCGCATGGGTTATGTCATCGCACAGCCCGAACCCAATGCCGCCGCCAGATCCGGTCTCAATAAAATCATCCATGGGTCTTGTATAGAAAGCATATTTGCCGTCCACGAACTCCGGATGCAGCACCACATTCCTCTGCTGCGGAGAACGCAGAGTCACCAGATTGGGCAGCCGTTCCCAGTCTTTTAAATTCTTAGTCCGCACAATACCTGCCGCTGCCACCGCCGCCGACAGATCATTGACAGAAGTATCCTTACTCTCAGAACAGAACACGCCATAAATATAACCGTCCTCATGCTTGGTCAGACGCATGTCGTAGACATTAGTCTCCTCCGGGCAGGTATCCGGCAGAAGAATCGGATACTCCCAGAACCTGAAACCATCAATTCCATTGTCGCTCTCTGCCACGCCAAAGAAAGATTTCCTGTCATTCCCCTCAATTCTTGCCACCAGATAATACTTTCCATCCAGTTCAATGGCCCCGGAGTTCATCACCGCATTGACGCCCAGCCTCTCCATGAAATAAGGATTGGTCTCCGGATTCAAATCATACCGCCAATGCAGCGGAATATGCTCTCTGGTAAGCACAGGATACTGATACCTGTCATAAATCCCATTGTAGCTGTCGGCTTTCACATTCTTCCTCCCGATCAGCTTATTATACTTCTCCAATTCCACATAATACTGTTGATGTAACATAGCCTCCTCCATTCTGCTCCTGTTTTCTACCCTTACTCTTTTACTGTAAGAATTCCTGCTTTTGGAATTCTTACGTACAAAACTGGAAATTCCCGGTGCTTCGTCCTATGGCACAACGTCTTTAGAATTTCCTCTTATACACCTCAAGACACATTCTCCCATTATGGTAAGGGCACTTCCAAGGCTCCACTATGGGTTTCCCGCTCACAGCCTCTCCGTCCTTGGTCACATCCCAGAACCACTCAGACCCAGGCCTCTTATCGATCACATGCGCCTTAATAAACTCCCATTCTGCCTTCGCAGCATCCAGATACTCCGTATGCTCCGGTGCCAGCTGATACCCGTTTAAGAAGCCCACCAGGGCCTCTGCCTGCACCCACCAGATACGGTTTTCATCCACAACACCTTTCTCGCACTCATTGGCAAGCGAGCGTCCGTCAAAGGCAGCCCGATATACTTGACCAGTTAGGTCAAGTATGATCGGAAGCATTTTATCCTCATATGTTTTATCCCCTAACACATCTGTGCCTCTGCGGATCAGCCATGCCGTCTCGATGTCGTGGCCATAGGAATGTAAATCCAGTATGGAATGCATCTCTTTGTCAAAAAACACTTCCTGTCTGTGCAGTTCGGGATTATAAATCTTGTCTGCAATGGTATCCAGAATCCATGTAAGCCTCTTCTTCACCTTGGCATTACCAGTCACCCGATATAGTTCCGTGTAAGCCTCAAACACGTGAAGCAGGGTATTCATGGTCTTGTCTGCGATTACACCGTTTTCAGAAAGTTTATCATTCTCAATCTCATGAAAGTCTCTGTCAAAAGCTTCCTTATACCCAATCTCATCCATACAGCGTTCTTCAATGATGCGGAAAAGCTCCATAGCCGTCTCAAGAGCGCTTTCATCCTTCGATGCATTATAATAAGAAGAAAGAGCATAGATGGAGAAAGCCTGATTATAGGTATGCTTGGTCGTATCTTCCGGCGTACCGTCGTATCGAACTGACCAGTAAACACCGCCCCTCTCCCTGTCCACGCAGCACTTCTGCATGAATTCATACCCGTGCTTTGCTTCCTTTAGCAATGACTCCTCTTGCAGCGCGAGATATGCGTTCGCAAAAAACCATGTAATACGGCTATTTAAAATACAGCCCTTTACCGCTTTCTCATCCACTTTCAGGGCATGATCCACATACCCGTAATAACCGCCGTTCACATCATCCCGCAGCTTTTTCCAAAAAGGAATGATACACTCTGTCAGATGACTTTTGATTTCCTCCACCATCATACGCCGCTCCCCCTTCTTTTCCTTCCTAATCTTTTATTCATCATACCATATCTACTATGGCTATGATATAGTTTTTACATATTTTGCAAGAATGCGTGATTACCCTTTTACCGATCCCGCTGTCATACCACTGTAAATCTGTTTCTGGAAAAGAATAAACACAATCAGCGCCGGCAAAAGCGAAATGATAACACCTGCACAGATCAGATTGTACTTACTTCCAAGCGGCCCCACAAAGGTATACAGGGATGTGGCTACCGTAGGCAGAAGCTTTTTATTCTGCAGATACAGGTTCGCACAGTAGTATTCATTGTAGGTTCCCACACCCTTCAGGATACAGGCCGTCACGATAGCCGGGCGAAGCAGCGGCAGAAGAATCTTATAATAAATCTTAAAGTATGATGCACCGTCAATGATTGCCGATTCATCCAGAGATACACTGATGTTCTCAAAAAACTGAATATAAATATAGATGGCAATGACATCCGTACCGCACATCATGATGATATATCCCATCAGAGAATTGATAAAGCCCAGCTTATACATGATCTCATAAACCGCAATCTGCATGGCGATACCGGGAAGCAGGGTTGCAAAGAGGAACAGATTCCTGATCAGACCATTGCCCGGAAACTTAAAACGGTTCAGCACATAGGCCAGGGATGTACCCACCAGCACACTTACCACCAGCACACTGATCAGAATGACCGTGGAATTGATAAATGCTTTGCCCATGTTTGCTTTCATAAAAGCCTGCGCAAAATTTTCAAAGTTAAACCAGCTTTCCGGCGGTGTCATCACATTGGTGTTCTGATACTCAGCATCCGTCTTAAACGCTGTGATTACACAGGATACCACGGGAAGCACTGCCACAAAAGCGAAAAATACCAGTGAAACATATTTCATTACGGTTACCAACGAATATCCGATTTTCTGCAAACCTGTCATCTATCTTCCCGCCTTTCTAGCCGCATATTTTGCCAGCTTTTTGTCCCGCCTTGCTGTGGCGTTCATATCCTCGTCCTCCGCACTCCTGAACACATACTTGAAGAAAAGTTTTTGCAGGATTGTGGCTGCGAAGATGATCAGAAGCAATACCACCGCCATAGCAGACGCCAGTCCTACCTTCTGCTGAGTATGCGCAATCTCATTCATGACCACGAAGTAGGTGCCGGTTCCGTTTGCACCGCTGGTGATAACATAGGGCGGCTCGAAAGCGCTCAGCGACCCGGTGATAGACAAGATCACATTCAACGTTACGATCGTCTTGATACTGGGCAGGATGATATACCTGAACTGATGGAACCGATTAGCCCCGTCCAACATCGCCGCCTCATACAGCTCGGAGTCCACCGACATGATAGCGCCGATAAAGAGTACCATATTCTGTCCGAAATACCGCCACACACTGGTCCCCACAAGGGAAATATTGTTAATCCTCTGGTCTTTCAACCAATAAGGAAGATTGTCTAACTGAAAGCCGCACCACTGGAGCACCGTGTCAAACACAAACCCTCTGGTGTAAAAGAATTTGAAAATAAAACCAATGGCAATACCGTTGATCAGATAGGGGAAGAACATAAATCCCTTAAAGATATTGCCGCCCTTTACCTTAAAACTCAAAACCGTAGCCAGATATAAGGCAAGTACAAGTTGTACCACGGAACCGCCCATATAATACAGACTCAGCTTCAATGCCCCAAAGCAGTCTTTCCTGCTGAAAACACTGGCATAGTTTTTCCATCCCACAAACGTCCTCTTGCCCACATATTTCATCTTAAAGAAACTGTATCCCACCATCTCACCGAAGGGAAGATATGTAAATGTAAATAATAGTGCCAACGGAATAATCATAAACGCAATGATAATGATAACCTGCTGACCTCTTCTGCTTCTTGCCCAATGCAGGAAACCCTTTTTACTTCCCACAATATTTGCCTGTGCCGCCATATGCTATCCTCCTGATATTTAGGGCTGACACATTCATGATGCATCAGCCCCTGTTTACCAATGAAACTTTTACAAATAACCAATCGGGAAATGTCCTAGTAGAGAACCTCTATTCCGCATTCCTCCTGTGCTGCATTCCATGCTGCTGTCCAGTCGGCCATGATATCGTCAAAGGTTTCTGCACCTGTAGCTGCCGCCTCAACGATTCTCTGCACCTTAGCATCACCGCCTGCGTTAAAGGAAAGCTCGGACTCCGCATTCATCTCATTCATCAAATCTTCCTCTCCTTCTAAAGCCGTAATATTGTTCACAACGTTGACACCGTCGAATACGAAGGAAGTAGGCGCCGTCTTGGAAATCGGATAGCCGCCCTCAAAATCACACCATCCTGATTCTTCTACCATCCATTTTACAAATACCATGGCTGCCGTCTTGTTATCCTCAGAGGCTTTCGCATTAATACCATAGCAGTAGTCCGGACCAGCAGTCGCATACTGTTTGCCGTTTACCGTAATCGGGAAAGGCATGTAACCGATATCATCAGGATGATCCCCTGCCGCTTTCATCTGTGCGATTGCCCAGGAGCCAAGTACCATCGTACCAATCTCACCGTTATTGATCATGGGCTTACATCCTTCCCAGTCTGTGGTTGTATAGTCGTCCTCAATCAAACCCTGTGCAGTTGCATCATAAAGAATCTTGTATAAAGCATAGGCGCCTGTACCATCGCCATTATCTTTAAAAGGCTCTGCCGTATGTACAAATTTCTGGTTTAACCATGTCTCATCACTGGTGGTAATCGCACCTAAGTAGGCATCCCACTGACCGCCCATGGTCCAGCCTGCGGCATAATTTGTATAAAGCGGAATCGCATCTGTGTTGTCTTTGATTGCCTGCAGCGCCGCAATAAACTCATCCGGTGTTTTGGGAAGCTCTGTAATGCCCGCATCAGCAAAGACCTTCTTATTATAAAGAATCCCCTGTGCATTGCCCATGTAGCCAACACCATAGCACATATCGGCATTTTTCCACTGATCCGCAAAGTTTACCAGTTCACTCATTTCAGATACGGTTCCGTAGGGAACAAAGTAAGTAGGAAGTTCAGCTGCGTCTACTGCCGGGATAAACATAACATCTCCCCATTCTCCTGTAGAAAGACGAAGCAGGGAATCTTCCTGATAATCTGTGATTCCTTCTGTTTCTACCGTGATGTTCGGATATACAGCATTAAAGTTGGAAATCAGATCAGCCATGGTGCCATCCTCTTCACGGTCTGTCTTGTGATGGATGAACTTAATGGTTGTGGTCAGATCCTTATAATCCTCACCAAGATTGATGGATGCATAGGTCACGCCTGCTTCTGCCGGCGCTTCTGCCTCTGTTTCAGGTGCTGCTTCCTCTGCCGCCGGTGCCTCTGCTGCCTCGCCCTCATCGGTTGTTGCTGCCGGTGTTTCTGCCGCACCCTCATCGGAGCCGCCGCATGCTGCCAGTGAGAAAGTCATTGTTGCTGCCAAAGTAAGTGCTATTACTTTCTTCCGCTTCATAATACTATTATCCTCCTTTTTTGACTGGTTTTTCTGCGAATCCTTTTCTTGATTCTTACGCTTCGCTTCAAACCGTTAGTTAATTGATTAACTTTAATTTAAGTATACATAGCTTTATTTTTTAATCATCAATCATTTTTGCATCAAATATTTTATTATTGCTGTTTTTTTATTTTTCTTACATTTTTACAATTTTTATTATTTATTTTTGTCTATTTTGCACATAGATTTTTCCATTATATCTATTATAGAGTTAAATATGTAAAATTAATTTAAAGCAAACCATTACCGATTGAACTTAATTTTTTACTTTTGTTTTTGTAATAGGATTTGGTTCCGGAAATAAGATCTACGAAACTTTTTCGTATCAGAACATTTAGAAATCTATCAAGATTGATTGACACAGATGTATAGAGGTGATTTTTAAAAATACGCCGGCAAACATCAGAAGGGAGGACATTCATGACTTTTGCCAGACAGTACGAACAGGCCCTGACCGTCAAAGCTGCCTCTAATCAGGATGCCCTGCCCCCGCAGTATTTTGCAGGGCGTTTCTACGAGCTTCTTGACTCCACTGCCTGCTGTCTTCCAACTGTTTTAAGCGGCGGCAGCATTGAGCTCTCTGTCCCCTGCACACTCCACTTCACCCCTCTGGATTGTCGGATGCTTCTGTATACGCAAAAAGGAAGCGGAACCCTGGAAGTACGCGGTGCTTCCCATATATTACAGGCAGATTCCCTTCTGTATCTTAACTGTCAGGATTCCGCATTCACCTTAAGTCCTGCACAGCCTTCCTGGGATTTTATCTGTTTTTCGCTAGGGGGGGGGCTTTTTAACGTTTATGAATCTTTTGTTCCATTTAAATCCTTTATTCAAGCGAAGCTTGACGTCTTTTCCCCGATTTTAAGGGATTTAAAAAAACTGCAGGCCGGTTCCGGCGCCGCTGTCCTGTCAAATAAACTTCAGGACGCCAGCCTTCTGACATCCATCGTAACCCAGCTTTTTATCACCGCATACGGCTTACAGGCAGATCTGATTAAATGCGCTCCCTATCTTCAGGATTTGAAGCATCTGCTGGACAACCGCTTCTGGGAACCTTTCAGGCTCAATGATCTGGAAGTGCGCTATCATATGAGCAAATACCGGATCTGCCACGAGTTTTCTGACACCTTCGGCGCCCCGCCTCTGAAATACCTCAATAAAAGAAGACTGGAGGCCGCCGTCAATCTGCTCTTTACCACAGATAAAAAGATACATGAAATTGCCCTCATGGTAGGGTACGAAAATACAAACCATTTTATCAATCTCTTTAAAAAGGAGTACGGCACCACACCCCATGCATATAAAGAGGCGCATCAGCTTTGATGCGCCTTTACACTATCCTTATATACGATTCTCCCATTGACAATCGTCACGCCCTGTTGGTAGGGCTGACCGGATATCTTACGGATCATTTTCTTGATCGTCTGCTTTGCCATTTCCTGCATATCCACCTCGTAAGTGGTAATCCTCACATCACATAACCCAGGCGGCTGGTAATTATCGTACCCTGCCACGGAGATATCCTGGGGAATCCGATACCCCTCCTGCTCCAGCTTATTCACAAGCATTGCCGCCGCCACATCATTATTACAGACAAAGGCCGTGGGCATTTTAGCCGGAAGTTTCCATGCAAATCCCACATCAGATCTGCCTGTCTGCGGATTTCTGTCATGAAGCACCCAGTTCTTATCCACTTCCATGCCATGCTCACAAAGAGATTTCACATAACCAAAGTATCGATCTGTGATAGAATCTGTGACAAACACACTCCCCACAAACCCAATATCCCTGTGTCCCATGGCAAACAGATAATTGGTCATCACATACATACCCAAATAGCTGTTGGAAATTACCGCATCATGTGTACCGTTCTTATCTGCAAAATCCAAAAAGATAATGGGAATATCCACCAGTTTCATCAATCTGTCCAGATAATCCTGACGCAGTCTTCCTATAATAATCAGCCCTTCTGCTTTTTTCTCATGAAGGAGTTTGGGCATGACCAGACTTTCCTCATCCTCTGTCTGCAATACCTCCAGCATGGTAAAACATCCCTTGTGTACCGCCGCAGTGGCCACTTCCTGATACATCCTCCAATAAAAGGATTCATATTTATCCAGAAAACGGTCTGACACAATTACACCGATCGTATAACTGGCATGCAGCCCCAGCCGTTCCCGGTAAAGCGCAGTGGCAGTCTTGTATCCCATCTCTTCCGCTTTTCTCTTAATTTTCATACGAAGTTCTTCGCTGACGCCTTTCTGGTCAGACAGAGCCTTCGACACCGTTACCGTGCTGACTCCCATCACTTTGGCGATATCTGCCATTTTTACTGCTTTAGCCATACCGATTCACATTCTCCGCTAATTTTTAAGTAGTATTACTTAAATTATAAAGCAATTCATATTATTGTCAATATATTTATGGCAAAACCGTCCTATTTTACGCCTTTGGAAAACAAATACCGCTTCGCGGCGCTCATTTTCCTAAAAGGTGTTAAACTGTGCCATATAAAGCTGGTAATAAACTCCTTTCTTCGCCAGCAGCTGTGCCGCATTCCCTTCCTCAATGATTCTGCCCTCATCCACCACGAAGATGCGGTCTGCCTTTTGGATCGTGGACAATCTGTGTGCAATGACAAAAGATGTCCTGCCTGCCAGCAGATGCTCGATACCATCCTGTACCAATAATTCCGTCTTCGTATCAATGCTGGATGTGGCCTCATCCAGAATCAGAATCTTGGGATTCGACACCATGGTCCTGGCAAAGGCCAGAAGCTGTTTCTGCCCCACTGATAATCCGCCGCCCCGTTCTGAGAGCTGTGTGTCATAGCCGTTCTCCAGTTTCATAATAAACTCATGGGCATTAACAGCCTTCGCAGCTGCCTCAATCTCCTCATCCGTGGCATCCAGTCTGCCGTAGCGGATATTTTCCCGGATCGTTCCGGAGAACAGGAAATTATCCTGGGTCATGATGCCTATCTGTCTGCGCAGACTGTCTATGGAAACCTTCTTCACATCATGACCGTCAATCTTCACTGTGCCGCCCTGCACATCATAGAAGCGGCTGATCAGATTGACAATGGTAGACTTGCCGGCTCCTGTAGGGCCCACAAGCGCTATGGTCTCCCCCGGCCTGATGACAAAGCTCACATCATCCAATACCTTCACCTTATCATCATAAGAAAAGTCCACATGGGAAAAAGTCACTTCTCCCACAATCTCCGGCATCTGTATCACATCCGACGCATCCGCAATAGCCGCCTCTGTATCCAGGATTTCAAAAATACGCTCCGCCCCTGCTATGTTCGTCACCAGCTGATTATAAAAATTGCTGATGTTATGTATGGGCTGCCAGAACATATTCAGATAACTGGCAAAAGCTATAAAAATACCTACCGATACCTGATCCACTCCCAGAATCACGATTCCTGTGAAATACAACAGAATACAGCCAATTCCCCAGGATAAATCAATCACCGAACCGAAGGCATCGCTTAAACGCACTGCATCAAAAATAGCAATCCGATGCTCTGTGAGCAGTTCATCGAAGGTATCCTCCGTCTCCCCCTGCGCATGAAAGCTCTGGATAATCCGCATGCCTGCCATATCCTCATGGATAAAAGCATTTAAGTTGGCTGACTTCTTGCGAAACACCTGCCAACGCGGATGTGCCTTACACTCAATATAACAAGTGGCCGCCGCCATGAACGGCAGTGTCAGCAAAGAGGCTAGGGCCAGTTTCGGATTCTTGCAGATCATGATCACAATCACCGCAATCACGGTAAGACCATCCGGAATCAATGTGGTCACGCAGTTGGACAGCACATCCTTCAGGGAATTAATATCTCCAATAATCCGGGAAAGAATCTTACCCGTTGGCCTGCTGTCAAAGAAATGAAAATCCAATGTCTGGATATGAGTATACAATTCCTGCCGGATGGTCAGAAGAATCCTGTTACATACCTTTGCCATAATATACATGCGCAGCTTCACAGTCACTACCAGTACCAGATTGATAGCTAACGCCACCGCCAGCAGCCGATAAAGACCTTTTAAGTCTTGTTGACCAATATGGTCATCTATTGCCGACTCCATAATCAGAGGATTGATCAGGCTCACTGCCACTCCATATCCCATGATCACAAGCACCAGGATAATCTGCCACTTATAGACAAACAGATAACCAAACAGCCGCCGCAAAGTCTGCATTTTACTTTTCTCTACACTTATTTCATCTTCCTTATACGAATTGAAGGCCATGGTTTCCTCCTTCCTGAAGTATCTGTTCTTCCTTTGCTTCTTCCCTTTGACCTATGACTTTCTCCTTCCCGGAAACCGCTCCATACTGAGACTCATAAGTCTCATAATACAATCCCTTCCTGGCCAAAAGCTCCTCGTGGGTGCCTCTCTCTGCGATGGCTCCGCCCGCCAGCACCAGAATCTCATCTGCATGCCGCACTGCACTGATTCTGTGGGCAATGATAATCTTCGTGGTATGGTCCAGGGTCTGCAGGGTCTGCTGAATCAAATGTTCTGTCTCCATATCCAGCGCAGATGTGGAATCGTCAAGCACCAGGATCGGATCCCTTTTGGCAAGCGCCCTGGCAATGCTGATCCGCTGTTTCTGTCCGCCGGAGAGACCCACCCCGCGCTCGCCGATGACCGTATCATACTGCTTGGCCATGCGCTCAATGAACTCACTGGCCTGGGCATCCGTAGACGCTTTTCTCACAGTGTTAAAATCCAGACAGGACTTCTTGCCCAGCTTTATGTTCTCATTGATGGTATCTGAAAAGAGGAATACATCCTGCATCACATAGCTCACGCTGGTGCGAAGCTGCTCTAAGGTAAGTGTCCGGATATCCACATCATCCAGATAGATTGCTCCATCTGTGGCATCATACATACGCTGAAGGAGCTGAATAATCGAAGTCTTGCCGGCGCCTGTGGCACCCATGATGCCCAGTGTCTTTCCTTCCTCCACTGTAAAGCAGATATCGTGCAGAATCTCATGCTGATCTGCCTTATGGAAAGATACATGGTCAAAAGATACCTTTCCTCTCACTTTTTTCAATTTGACCGGATTAGTCACTTCCGTGACTGTAGGTTTTTCTTCATATATCTTCTTAATCTTCTTGTTGGAAGCTACCGCCGAAGAGAAACTGTTTGTCAGCCAGCCAAGCATCTCCATAGGCCAGACAATATTCATGGAATACTCCACAAATGCCGTCATCTGCCCCAGGGTCATCTCTCCATTGATCACAAATTTACCACCGACCAATATGGTCAACAGCGGCAATACTTTCGACACTACCGTAAAAAACGGATAATAACGGACAAACACCTTCGACTGCGCCATGTTCAGATCATAGTAGCGTTTATTGTGAGACAAGAACTTGTCGATTTCAAACTTCTCCCTGGCAAAAGCCTTGACTGTACGCACCCCTGCCAGATTCTCTTCTGCCACCGTATTTAGGGCTGCATTCTCTTCACTGATCTCCTCGTAAACCACGCCCAGCTTCCGCTCCATGATGACTGCGATGGAACCGCACAGGAGCATGGCCGCTGTGGGAATCAGTGCCAGCTTCCAGTTGAGCATATACATACAGACCAGAATAATGCTGGTATGATAAAATACCTCAATCAAAAGCATCCCCACATACCCCACCGCATCCCAGATATGGTCAATGTCTTCCTTAACCCGGGCCATCAGCTCTCCTGTATTGGTCCTGTCAAAGAAATCCGCACTCAAAGACTGAATATGCCGGAACAGATCCCGCCTCATATCTCCTGAAATCCTGCTCCCGTTCTTATCAAAGGTGTATTCCTTCATATATTGAAAGATACACCGCCCAAGACCAATGCCCAGAAATCCCAGCAGCAAAAACTTCAATTCTCCCATGTTACCGCCCACAATGACATCGTCCACCACACGCGCTGTCAGACGCGGTGCCAGCATATCCAAGGTCACCGCAATGACAAGTGACAAGATTGCCCCCAGATAAGAGAATCTATAATCCCATATGTAACTTGATATTTTTTTCATATTTTACTCCATTTCTGCGCCGCCTATACAGACTTCTGCCTCTGCCGATGCGCGCAAAATAGGGCTATGGTAAAATTACCATAGCCCTGTAAGCTCTGCCTATATATTGACTTGTCTGGTCAGTATAGTCTGTGCCCGGCAAATCTCCCATCTGCGGAGGTAATTTCACGTATTATGTCCCTGTTTAACTGTATCCCTTTATGGTTCACACCATTCATTTTAATCATAAACATAACCTTACCTCCTTTCCTTTTTTTGATGCTGTTGTTATCTTAATACATGGATTCGTCATTGTCAATGCAATTTTTCAGCATTCTTCTTTTTCTGTTTTCTCAGTTTTCTTCTTTTATCTCTCCATCTTCCAGAAGTAAGCGCTGTAAGCAGGCAGAAGGCTTCCGCCGCCGAAGTCATGCTCTTTGCCGCTGATCAAATCCACTGCCAGTCCGCAGCCTGCATCAAAATGCGCCGTATAATCCTCTCCATCCGCATTGATCGCCACAAGCACTCTTTCGTCCTCACACTTACGTTCAAAGATACACTGTTTGTTTGTCAACACCACGGATCTGAACGCACCATAGTTAAGAGCCTTCGATTCCTTTTTTGCCTCTGCAAGTCTGCTGATCCAATCACTTAAATCATTCCACTGCGGTTTTTCGAAACAGGCACGCAGTGCAGGATCGCCCTCGCTCTTATCGGCCTTTGCACCCCATTCGCTTCCATAGTACACACAGGGGATTCCCGGCATGCCAAAGCACAGCGCGTAAATCAGCGGCAAGTGCTTCTCATTGGTAAGGTTGCTGGCAATCCTCGTCACATCGTGATTATCCACAAAGGAAAGCAGATGCTTGCCGCGGTATAAGCACCAGTTCTCCGGACCAAACTGCCTTAAGAGAGAATGATTGATCTCAAACATATTCATGCTGTTAAAGCTGGAATAAAGACCTTTATAACACTCATAATTTGTAGATGAATGAAGCATCTGGTCATTGACCATCTGATTATAGTCCCCATGCAGCATCTCACCCAACAGATAGAACTCCGGCTTTAAGCCTTCCGTAAAGCTCCTGAGCCTTCTTACAAAATCATGGTCCAGACAATATGCCACATCCAGCCGCAAACCGTCAATGTCAAATTCTTCCACCCATCCCTTCACACTGTCCAGAATGTGATGGATCACATCCTCATGGCGCAGATTTAATTTCACCAGGTCATAATTGCCTTCCCATCCCTCATACCACAGGCCGTCATTATAATTGGAATTTCCACCCAGATTAATGTGGAACCAGTTAAGGTATGGGGAGCTCTCCCGGTTCTTTAATACATCCTGAAACGCCCAGAATCCCCTTCCCACATGATTGAACACACCATCCAGCACCACCTTTATGCCGTTGTCATGCAGATTCTTACATACTTGCCTGAAATCCTCATTGGTTCCCAGCCTGCAGTCGATGGTATGGTAATCTCTCGTATTATATCCATGGGTATCCGATTCAAATACGGGTGAAAAATAAATAGCATTGATTCCCAGCTTCTTCATATGGGGAATCCAATCGTTTACCTTTAAGATCCGATGCTCTAACTGTCCATCGTTTTCAAAAGGCGCCCCACAGAATCCCAACGGATATATCTGATAAAATACACTTTCAAATGCCCACATATTTTTGTCTCCTCTCACATTACAAAAAACACAATATCTTGTAGTATGTCTGAATCAGTATACCACCATTTTCCATCATCCGTCAAACTTTCCTTTACGACATCATACGGCAGAATATTGACCAATTCAGTTTATTTTTTATACACTTAAATCCGTTTGCCGACTTTTCCACAGGTTTTCACCCAAAATTTTTGAAAAAATGTACTCCTGTTGCGAAGAAATCCCCAATTTCCACAAAGTTATCCACATTGACATCAATGTCACATCACAGTGAACTCCGTATCTTTTTGTCAGAATCTGGATGTCATTTGCGGTATTTTATATCAGACAATTGTCGAAATATATCATTTGGCAGCGAAATCTTTTACTGTACCTGTCGCATCCCGCTCTAAATCGATCAATCCTATCACCTCATTTGACAGAAAAAGTCAATCTGCAATCCCGACTTTTCCACCATCCATACAACATGTTTGGAAAAAATTCTCCCTTTTTCTCAATTGACCAGATAGGATAATGTCAGAAATACAGTAATCTACAGCCATTCATCCCAAAATCTCTCCACCATTCGACCTATCTGGTCAACATTGACAATTTCATATTCCTGCCATTCCCGCGGGAATAGTCTCTGATAAGCCGGCGACAGGAACCGCTCATCAAGAAGTGCTACAATCCCGAAATCATCTGCTGTTCTTATCACCCTTCCGGCTGCCTGCAGAACCTTATTCATACCCGGATAGCGATAGGCATAATCGAAACCATTGTCTCCCCAGCCATCAAAGTACTTTTTCAGGATTTCCCGTTCATCACACACCTGGGGAAGACCTGTCCCCACGATGATTGCCCCGATCAGACTGTCATTCTTTAAATCAATCCCCTCGCCAAAGATGCCGCCCATCACACAAAACCCTAAAAGGCTTCTTTCTTCCTCTATCTCAATATCCATCCGAATGAGCTTTTGCAGATCACAGTCCTCATTGCCGGTAAAACGGTTTAAGAAGGCTTCCCTGGCCTCCTCATTCATGTAATCCTCCTGCAGGATACATTCCACAGTCTCCTCCGCATTAAAATACGACTGATAGATTTCATAAATCCGCCGCAGAAAAGCATGCGAAGGAAAGAACAGCATATAGTTGCCATGTCGCTTTTCGACCACGTGATGAATATAGGATGCAATCCGGTAATATTCCTCATCTCCCCGTCGGGTATAGCGGCTGGTCACATCACTGCCCACATACAATCCCAGCTTCTCCGGTCTGAAGACTGATCTTGCATAGACTTCATAATCTCCCTCTTCTGCCCCCAAAAGCTTCTTATAATATTGAATCGGCAGAAGCGTTGCAGAAAACAGGATTGTGCTTCTTCCCCGCATCATACAATTTTTAAGATTCCTGGCAGGATTGACACAAAACAGCTTCACGATAAAGCTGCCATCCTCCCGCATCTGGGTGTACGACACATAACTCTCATCCATCAGTTCATACATCTCCAGGAAATGAGACACTTCAAAATAAAAGGCAAGTATCTCCTTACGAATGGGACCGTCTTCATGGTCTTCCAGGTAATCCTCAATAGAAGAACTTAATCGAATCAGCGTTCTCACAAATCCCTCTATGTTCTCCTCTATCCGACAAGTGTCACACTCTCTTTTCAGGGAAAGCAGTTCCCTGTTGCATTTATCCAGATTCCTGGCAATCCTCTCATCATAGGCTTTGACCGCTCTTTTTAGTTCCAGGAAATCTTCTTTGCAAAGCACGGCGCTGTACATATCCCGGCCCCGCTCCACCAGGTTATGAGCTTCATCCACTAAAAAGATATATTCTCCCCTGATTCCTTCTGTAAAAAAACGCCGCAGATAAACATGGGGATCAAACAGATAATTATAATCACAGACTACCGCGTCAGAAAACAGACTTATGTCCAGACACATTTCAAAAGGACAGACCTGATGTTTCTTTGCATATTCCTCTATCTTCTCCCGGGTATAATTATCCTCATGGGTCAGCAGATTGTACATGGCATCATTGATCCTGTCATAATGCCCTTTGGCAAAGGGACAATACACCGGATTACAATCACTCTCTTCCATAAAGCAGATCTTATCTCTGGCAGTAAGAATCACACTCTTTACTTTCAGCCCCCGCTCCCTCAGCAGCGTAAAGGTATCACTGGCCACCGTACGTGTGATCGTCTTGGCCGTGAGATAGAATATCTTCTCACAAAGTTCTTCCCCCATAGCCTTGAGCGCCGGAAACACCGTGGAAATCGTCTTGCCCACCCCTGTAGGCGCTTCAATGAATAATTTCCTTTTATGATAAATCGTCTGATAGACATAGGTCACCAGATCCTTCTGCCCCTCCCGATAGGGAAACGGGAACGTCATCTGTCTGATTGACTCCTGTCTGACTTTTTGCCACATGAAATGATAATCCGCCCACTTGCGATACTGTGTCATGAGTTCCCCAAACCATAGCGCAAGCTCATCGTACGTATAGTCATAATGAAAATACCGGATTTCTTCTGTCTCCATATGACAATAGGTCATTCGCACCCGTATATTGTTAAGCTGCTGCTGTTGGGCATAAATACAGGCATAACATTTTGCCTGTGCCAGGTGCACCGGCACAGGCCCCTTCATCCTCTTTACATCCTGAAAGGTTCCCTTGATTTCATCAATGGTCACCTCTACTTGCTGAATATTCTGTGACTGTGATACCACCGCCGGCGCCAGAGAATCATCCTGCAACGGCTGTACCATGACTTCCTCAATCCGAAGCTGCTTTGTTTCCTCGGAAAGGGACACTGGAGATCTGGCCGCAGCATCTTTACAGAGTTTTGAAATAATGCCGTCGGCACGCCCCTCCACCACAATCTGGTATTCTCCCGCATCGTACACATAACGAAGAGAAACCTCTGCCTGATACTCCGGTCCCATACGTCTTTGTATCATACGGTGGATGCGTCCGCCCTCCTGCATGGCATTGTCGGAAGATGCCGCTCTTCGATTGTCAATATTGCCGGAGCGCAGGATAAATTCTACCAGCCCTCTCACGGAAATGCGTACTTCCATAATACTTTCCTTCTTCCTGTCTGTATCCATGCATCACTGCTTCTGACTATGCGTTTACAGTATCCTGGTGCTTTCACAAACTCATCAAAAACAAAAACTCCCTACATAAGATACTACGCTATCTTACATAGGGAGTCAATGCGACACGTTCCTGCACCAATCTATACGGCTACCGCAAATCTATTGAGATATCTTTCAAATTCAGCATCGTAGCCGTTATACGCAACGGTTAAAATCTGATTGAAATTAAGTCCTAACACGCCAATAATGGATTTTGCATCCACGATGAAGCTGTTGTAGGAGATATCCACATCAAATTCGCATTTACTTGCTGCAGACACGAAGTCCCTCACTTCATTTGGTCTCAACTTGATCTTGTGTTGCATAACTTTCACCTTCCTTTTTGTTTATGTATGCGAAAGACACACATAGAAAAACGTTTTCAGCTCCTCATTGGAGTAAATTATACACGATTTTTTTCTTTTGTAAAGAATCATTTTTTACCCCCTGCAAAGTACCATTCTGGCATTTTTTTGCAATCTTACCAATATTATTTTGAATCTCAAAAGAAATTTTATGATGTGTGACTATAAACCACTTTAGCAAAATAAAGCAAGGCAACACATTTTATTCACTTTCTTTGAAATTCCATCATATAATCTTGGTAACGATAAGCACACATTTGCCTCTGTAGTCTCTTATTCTCCCGTTCCTTAATCCCTATTGTCTCATGAAAAGCCTTAAATAATTCCTGAAACTCTTCCTCTCTGGAAGACCACTGCAATGCCTCCGGCGCAAAATCTCCCTGGGCCGATACCAGGTACCACTCTTTCTTAGCCGGATGAACCCCGAAAAGTGCATGATTTTCATCATAAATCATAAAATCTTCCGGACATAACCGATCTGCAAAATGCGGCATGATAAAAGGAATCACATTATTTTTAGGCCCGATTCTGGAAAAAAGAACTCCCTGATCTAATTCCTGAAAACGGATAAATTCAGTTTCATAATGTGCTTCATTCGCCGTATAGCGCGCCAGTTCAAAGGCCCTCCGGACATAGGGATTTCTCAGATTCTCCATCACACGCCTGCCGCTGCCGGCAGTGATGGCATCCACCACCGTCTTATAGACTGCCTCCCCTTTATCCGGATAACAGGAAGCCGCCGCCCGGCATAATGCATGATAAGCGCTCTCACCCACCTGCCCAAGCAGTGTCCGCGCTACCTTACCAGTCTTGCCTGCGTCTGGCAAAATATGCAGATAGGCAGCAAATAACCTGTAATTATCCTCCTCACCAACCTGCAGGTGCACATGCTCATGCCCTTCCCGCAAGGCATAGGCTTCATAAATTCCGGTGAAGATTCCTTCCAGGGAATCCTCGCAGACCAAATATTTTTCTTCCATATATAAAGAAACGTTCCTTTCCCAAAAGTGCTGCTTAGCTTTGTCAATCCAACCGCCATGATGCTTCTTATGCGGCATCCTGAACCGATAGGAAGAATGCCGCCACCCTGTCACCCTGACATCTGTCTCATTTCCTGCGGAAATAACGACATCTGCTGATAAATCGTTCCATCCGACATAAAGGGCAGCTTCTCTCCCCTTCCCATTTGGTTCTGGTACGTCAGATTCCGCACAATATACTCTTCCTCTATCTTCGTAGGATACATCATCCTGCCATTACAGGTAATGAAATATAATGCCCGCTTTAAGACCACTCCTATCTTCTTTAAATCCTCAAAAGTCAGATTGCCAAATCTTCTGGCGCTTATGATCCTTCTGGCACTCTTCACGCCAACACCCGGAATCCGCAGAAGGAGCCGATAATCTGCCCGATTAATCTCCACCGGAAACACCTCCAGATGCCGCACCGCCCAATCTGCTTTAGGATCAATAGCCGTATTAAAATTTGGCCGGTCTGCCGTTAACAGTTCCTCTACTTTAAAGTCATAAAATCGAAGCAGCCAATCTGCCTGATACAGCCTGTGTTCCCGCAGAAGCGGCGGTCCACCCGCAAGAGCCGGCAGGGCTTTATCTTCATTCACATTCACAAAAGCCGAATAATATACTCTCTTTAACGAAAATTTCTCATAAAGATTCTCTGCCACAGACATAATCTGATAATCGCTCTCCGGCAATGCGCCAATCACCATCTGCGTGGACTGTCCTGCCTCACAAAAATGGGGCGCATGTTTGTATAAAGTAAGTTCATTTTTATTCTCAGTAATACCATTCTGAATCTGGCGCATGGGCTTCAGAATATTTTTGCGGTGCTTATTGGGCGCCATCTCCTTAAGCCCCTCTGCCGTAGCCATCTCCAGATTGACGCTCATCCTGTCTGCCAGATATCCGGCGCGCTGTATCAAAAGAGGATCTGCCCCCGGTATCGCCTTGATATGGATATAACCCTGGAAACGATGCAGCATCCGCAGTTTATGCACCGTTTCACAAATCAGTTCCATAGTGTAATTGGGACTATACAGGATCCCAGAACTCAAAAACAAACCTTCTATATAATTGCGCCTGTAAAATTCCATTGTCAGTTCACACACTTCATCGGGTGTGAAGGAAGCCCTCGGCACATCGTTTGAGCACCTGTTTGCACAATAACGGCAGTCATATATGCACTCATTGGTAAATAAAATTTTCAGAAGAGACACGCACCTGCCGTCAGATGCAAAGCTGTGGCACAGGCCAGCCGCCACCGTATTGCCGATTCCCTGTCCGTCATTCTTTCTGGATGAACCGCTGGAACTACAGGACACATCATACTTCGCTGCTTCTCCCAATATCTTGAGTTTGTCCATGATTGACATCTGTGATGAAATCCTGACTTCCACTGTGTTTCCCCTCTCTGCGTAGCTAGAACATATGTTTGTTTTCTTAATATACCACATTTTCATTCTCCTGGCAACACCTTTTTAGAACATTTGTTCTATTTTTTTATAATTAATAAAGCAGAGCGCATACTCTCTCTTTCATACGCTCTGCTTTCCCGGTAATAAACTACAATATCATTCCTGATAATAAGTTTGTAACTCACGAACCAGCTTTTCAATAACCGCTGTCTCTTCCCTGCTCCATTCCTTCCTCTAATCCCTCTTTGCGCCCCTCCTCAAAGGTATTCCTCAGATGCCTCTTCTCATCATATTCCGTTAAGAGCATATGCACCACCTCTCCTTTCTCTGCCAACAGCATATCCCTCAGAATCCCTCTCTCGATACAGCTTTCTATTGCCATATGCACCGCTCCCTCGACCTGTCTGATAGGCATCCGACAGGTACAGCATCAGCCTGTCCGTCTGCATCCCGCTCCCATTATAGAATACGATATACACCTGTGTGGGCAGTCCTATCTGCCCTTTTCCATAGAGGTCGTTCTTCATCTCATGAAGATCACATCCTCCATGGTGACCACTTCCAGTTCTCCGGGGTCTTTGTAGGCACTGCCGTTCAGGGCATTGTACAGGTCCAAAAGGTTCTGCTCCTCCCGAAAGAGACGTCTGAAGAGAACATCCTTATACCTGCGGTTTAGCCGCAGCCTCCTCCACCAGTCCCCATGCCCGTACCACTGCTTCACATTTCGTTTTCTCATAGATTTTCCTCCATTATACAGTTTCTTATGACTGAATACAAGGAAATCTTAGGCACATCAGATAAAGTAACGCAGGGAAATCCGGAAATATCTGATCACAGCAGATCGAACGGACAACAGACCTGAACAGATGGCAGCAAAGGAACCTTTCATTCAGCCAGACAACAATGACTAAGGGATTATTTCCGAACACCGGAAAGAATCAAAGATGGAAAACTTATCCATAGACAGAATAGAAATCTGTCAATATAAGATATATTGTAGAACCTGTTATAGATATTTTGCAAGTGTTATTTACAGAAACCAGCGATCCATCTCGCTTAAGCTTCCTTTCACACATTGGACAGACTTGATAACTGCACAGATTGACAAGATCGTAAAAAATAACGGCTTTTGCAAACATTTTACTTGATTTCTTCTCCAAAAAGCGGTTAAATAGTAATCAAAAAGCAGGCACCATGCCTGCGCAACAAGCGAGGTTATCCATGGAACATTTACTTATTCCCAAAGATTACAAATCCGCCTTGAATCTCTACGACACACAGGTTGCCATCAAGACGGTAAAAGACTTTTTCCAGAATCTGCTGGCGGAAAAGCTTCATCTGCTGAGAGTATCAGCCCCCCTGTTCGTAGATCCGGAATCAGGATTAAATGACAACTTAAACGGTGTAGAACGCCCCGTCTCCTTCGGCATCAAGGAGCAGAACGATGCTCTGGCAGAGATTGTACACTCTCTTGCCAAGTGGAAACGTATGGCCTTAGATGAGTATGGCTTTTCTCATGGTGAGGGGCTCTACACAGATATGAGTGCCGTCCGCAGAGACGAGATTACAGACAATATCCATTCTATATATGTGGATCAGTGGGACTGGGAGAAAATTATTTCCCGTGAAGAACGCTGTCTTAACTACCTGCAGGATACGGTAAAAACTGTCTATAAGGTCCTCCGCAAAACAGAAAAATACATGGCCATCCAATATGATTATATCAACGAGCTCCTGCCTCATGATATTTTCTTTATCACGACCCAGGAGCTGGAAGACCTGTATCCGGACAGCACCCCGAAAGAACGTGAATATTACATAACCAAAGAAAAGGGCGCCGTATGCCTGATGCAGATTGGCGATCTCTTAGCTTCCGGTGTCAAACACGATGGGCGGGCGCCGGACTATGATGACTGGACCCTCAATGCAGATATCCTGGTTTACTATCCAGTCCTCGATATTGCTTTGGAACTGTCTTCCATGGGAATCCGGGTGGATAAAGAGGCGCTTCTTTCCCAGCTTGATAAAGCAGGCTGTCCGGAACGTGCAAATCTGCCTTTCCAGAAGGCAATCATAGACGAAACCCTTCCCTTCACCATCGGCGGCGGTATCGGACAGTCCAGAATCTGTATGTTTTTCTTGAGAAAAGCGCATATCGGCGAGGTACAGTGTTCTCTCTGGCCGGCTGAGATTGTGACAGAGGCAAAGAAGAACGGCATTCAACTTTTATAAAGCACACAATATCAGAGCGTATGGATCACATCCATACGCTCTTTTTGCGCGGGCAGGCCCCGATACTTCTTCGTTTCATACAGGCTTTCACAATACTATATCTATATCCGGCAGCTGTGACGCAGTCATTTGCGCGCCACCTGCACTTCACCCTCTACTTTCGCCACATCCGCCATACCATGTATTACCAGTACCGGCTGTTTCTCCGGACAATCTGTCTCAAAGACAACGGTGTCCCCTTTGCGCATGGCTTTGGCCGTCATCACGATCTTACCTGCAAGATCCGGAATCCGGCAGACCGCCTCTGCGCCATCCGCAAGCGCATACAGATGCAGTTCCAGCCCTTCCGTGTAATCATAATCAGGAAGCGTGGCATTGCTTCCCATGGCCAAAAGGGTGTTCTCTCTGACAAAGACAGGCAATGAGAAATAATCGTAAGTCTCACGGTACCATCTGCCGCCTTCTCTTATCTCTCCGCTGATCAGGTGTGTCCATTCACCCTCCGGCAGATAATATTCTCCCACGCCATCCTCTCGGAAAATAGGCGCTGTCAGAATCGCGTCTCCCAACATATACTGCATATCCAGATCCTTCACACCCATCTGCTCCGGGAATTCTAAAACCATAGGCCGCATCATGGGGATACCGGTCTCGTGGGAGTACACTGCCTGTCCGTACAGATAAGGCATCAGGCGGCATTTGAGATTGACGAAGTATCTGACCACATCGCAGGCCTCCTCATCAAACAACCAGGGTACACGATAACTCTGTGAGCCATGCAGCCTGCTGTGGGAAGAAAAGATACCAAACTGCAGCCATCTCTTATAGATATCCGGGGATGCCGTCTTCTCAAACCCGGAAATATCATGACTCCAGAAAGAAAATCCGCTCATGGCAAAGCTTAAGCCCCCTCTGAGGGTCTCTGCCATGGAAGGATAGGACGCAGAACAGTCTCCGCCCCAATGTACCGGGAACTGCTGACAGCCGGCAGTTGCGCTTCTGGCAAAGAGCACTGCCTCTTTCTCCCCTTTTACCTCTTTCAACAGCTCAAAAACAGCCTTATTATAGAGGAAGGTATAATAATTGTGCATGCTTAAAGGATCCGCACCATTGTGATATGACACATCAATGGGAATCCGCTCACCGAAGTCGGTCTTGAAACAATCAACACCCATGTCCACAAGTGTCCGCAGTTTTCCAACATACCACGCCTTCGCCTCAGGATTGGTAAAGTCCACCAGCGCAATCCCCGGATTCCAGAAGTCCACCTGCTTGGCGCCTCTGCCATCCTTGCGCATCACAAAATAGCCTTTTTCCATGCCTTCCTGGAAGAAAGGAGTTCCCTGGGCAATATAGGGATTGATCCAGGCACAGATCTTTAATCCCTTCTCTTCCTTATACCGCTTCAACATGGCCCGCACATCTGAAAACGTCTTATCATCCCATGCAAAGTCACACCAGTGCAGCGCTTTCATCCAATAACAGTCAAAATGAAATACCCGGAGCGGAATGTCACGTTCTGCCATACCGTCAATAAAAGAACTGGTGGTCTTTTCATCATAATCTGTGGTGAAAGAAGTGGTCAGCCACAGGCCGAAAGACCAGGCCGGCGGCAAGGCCGGTTTGCCCGTCATATCCGTGTATCTCACCAACACTTCCTTGGGCGTGGGTCCATAGATAAAGTGGTAACGCAGTTCCTCACCGGGCACGGAAAATCCCACATACTCCACTTTCTCACTGGCCACCTCGAAGGAAACAGGCGTGGAATGGTCTACAAAGATACCGTAGCCTTCATTGGTCATATAGAAAGGCACTGTCTTATAAGCCACCTGGGAAGAAGTGCCCCCATCCTCATTCCACATCTCTACCACTTGTCCATTCTTGGTAAAAGAAGTAAACTGCTCTCCCAGGCCGTAGACACGTTCCCCTGCCTTTAAGGAAAGTTCTGTGACCATATAAGGGGTATGTCTCTCAGACAGATAATTCTCCTGTGGGAACATAGTGCTTGGCTGCTTATCATAACGGATATAGCCCAGGTTACGGAATCCGCAGCTTGTAATCACTTTACCCTCCGCCTCAAAGCAGTAAGTCCCCTCCTGCCTGTCAAACCGTACCGTCACGGCACCGCTTGTCATCACAGCCTCGTCATCCGTGATCTGCACGTCGAAAGGAACGTCTTGACCAGATAAGTCAAATCTCGCTTCCGCATCCTCATAAGCCTCATAATGCCTGGACTTTACCAGAATATTATTCTCGGCAAAGGCAATAAAATCAATAGTAATGGTAGAGATATTCTGCGCGTCCCAGCGGTTTAAGATTTTACGCTCCGGCGCCACAATACGCATGCCCCTCTCTGTCTTAGAAGCATAAAATCCCTGTGATGCGTAAGAGGCCGCAACCCGCTCACTGCGCAGCCAATAGCCCTCTGTAAATTTCATACCTTTTCCTCCCTGTTCTCATTCTTTTTTAATAAAATTATGAATAAAAATCATTATAGTTATTGACCTTTTTAGTCAACAATTACAACACCCGTGTCATTTTAGCAAGAACAAACTGTCCGTCTCTCTTCATTATACACATAAAACTCCCTGTGTACACTGTTTCTGTCAAATATGACACAGATGACGCAATCACTGTTCCCCTTCACGTCTACACAATATGTCATCTGTTTGGACAGCCCTTGCCGGACAGAAAAAGGCCGCCATCTTTCGTCTGCCACACGCTATGTGCACTCCTCAAGACAGCAGCCTTTCCCTATACTTATATTGAACGCCCGTATGCAGCAATTATCTTGCTATGTCACCAGACGCAATCTCCTGACACATTCCGGCAAACTTAGTTTGCCCCGTCGATTGCTGCCCACTGCTCCTGAATCTGTGCACAGGACGCATCTTTGTCTGCCGCACCGGAGATATAGGACTGCATAATCTCACCAAAAGTCTGATGCCAGCTGTCTGTGGAATAACAGATGGATAAATCTGCTGCGCCCTTAGAAGCACTTAACGCATCACCCTGCTTCACCACCTCAAAGGTACTCTCAACATCAGATACAACAGGCGGTACTACGCCAGCCACGTCTATGAACCATGCTTTACCGTAATCGGAAGTATACCACCAGTTCACAAAATCAAGGGTAGGCTGCAACACATCAGAGTCTGCGGAAATGCGAAGAGCCTGATCGGAACCTGCGATCACCTGACACTGTGCTGCATCATCAGTTACCGGATAGCCGTTAAAACCAATCTGCAGATTAGGATCGATTGCCAATAAGTCGCCTTCTACCCATGCTCCCTGTCCTAATACCATAGCCGCCTTGCCGGTACCAAATGCAGACAGTTCGCCGTCCAGAGCTGTCTCAAGCGGTTTGTCATCACCATATTTTACAGCAAGGTCGATGAAGTTGAAGAAGTTATCGTACAGTTCCGGATAATCAGCAACTTTCGCTTCTCCCTTCTCAAACTTCGCCACTAACTCTGCAGAGCTGATTCCTGCATTGGCTGCCGCTGCGTCCAGGAAATGCTGCCATACATGTTTGAATACCCACCACTCATTGAAACCTGTGGTGAAGGGTTTATAACCTGCTGCGGAAATCTTCTCGCAGGCTGCTTCCATATCACTTACTGTCTGGGGGAACTCTGAGATCCCACACTCTTCAAAGATAGCCTTGTTATAGATCATGCCAAAGTAATTACCTTTGATCGCGATACCATAAAGACCTGCCCCATCTTCCGGGGAAGCCATCATGGATGCCACTGCCGGCTGCATGGTTGTCTCCAATGCTTGACCAGATAAGTCAAAAGAATATTCTTTGTATACATCAATCTCTTTACCGGATGTGGAAGAGAAAATATCAGGCACTTCGCCGGAATTTAACTTTGCCTTCAAAAGAGTAGGATAGTCATTCTGTGTGGTCTCATAGTTGATCGTCACGTTCGGAGCCACGTTTTTGTACTCTTCGATCAGTGTGTTGATCGCATCTGCATACTCCGGGGACGAGATGAACATATATATCTCTGCCGGTTCATCAGAACTTGCCGCAGGTGCCTCCGCTGCGGATGCATCCGCAGATTCATCTGCTGCAGGCGCTTCCGGTGCCGGTGCGCTGCCGCCATCGTTTCCTGATCCACAGCCGGCCAACACCGTGGTGAGCATAGCTGTACATAATAATACACTCAATAGTTTCTTCTTCATGTATATCCTCCTTCTCCCATAGATTATGGTATGGGTTCCATTTATATATTTTTCTATTATCAAAGGAAACGTCTGCCGCCTCCTGCGATAACCCTATCCTTTGACGGCTCCCGCCACAACACCCTCCACAATATACTTCTGTAACAGGATAAACACGATGACGGAAGGCACAATTGCCAGTACCATGGCAGTCAGTGCATAATTCCATTTGGTATTCATCTGTCCCACAAAGGTGTATGCCGCAAGCACCAGTGTCTTGGTCTCATTATTACTGTTGACCATCAAAAGGGGCAGTAAGAAATCATTCCAGATCCACATTACATCCAACACGATCACTGTCACCACCACCGATTTTAACAGCGGAAAGATAATGGATACAAAGGTGCGGAAGGTGGAGGCACCGTCTATGGTCGCACTCTCATCGAGCTCCCTGGGAATGGTCTTCATAAAGTTATAGATGATAAAGGTTGCCATGGGAATGCCGAATCCCCAATACTGAATGCCAAGTCCAATCTTGCTCCCGGAAAGATGGAATATATTCATGGACTTTAACAGTGTGATCATGATGGCCTGAAAAGGAATCAGCATGGGCGTGATGATAATCGCATGTGCAATCTTACAATATCTTCCCTCTCTTCTCTCCAGAATATAAGCAGCCATGGAAGAGAATACCACAATGCCGGCAATGCCGATTGCCGTGATAATCACGTTATTGCGAAACAGCAGCAGGTATTTCATCTTATCAACCACATAAGTATAGTTGGAAAGGTCAAAGCTCTTAGGCAGTGCAAGCACATCTCCTATGATCTCGCCAAAGGGCTTAAAGGAGTTCATGACCATCAAGAACACCGGATAAATATAGAAACATGCCACTAAGGTAAGGCAGATGATCATGGTCCACTTGCTTACTTTTCTCTTGGTATCCCGACTCATTACAGCTTAACCTCCTTCCTGCTGAATCCTTTCAATACGAGCTGTGTCAGTATCAGCACAAACAGGAAATAGATGATAGACTGTGCCGAACCCAGACCATAATTGTTGTTGGTAAAGGCTTCTTTATAGATCTGCAGCGTTACACTGTTGGTTGCCGTTCCCGGTCCGCCCTTGGTGAGTGCCAGGATAATATCAAACACCTTTAAACCATTGGTCAATGACATGAAGATACAGGTAGTGAAGGAAGGTCCAAGCAGCGGTAATGTTACCTTAAAGAACTTCTGGCTGCTGGTAGCGCCATCCACCACCGCCGCTTCCATCACATCCTTGGGCACTGCCTGCAGACCCGCTATGTAGAGCACGATATAGAATCCTAAGGACTGCCATACGCCCACAAAGGCCACGGAATAGAATACCAGTTTCGGATCACCCAGCCAGCTGAAATTCCACAGCCCCCATTCTGTCACTTCATAAAGTTTCTCAAATCCGCTGGTAAAAATGAACTTCCAGATAAAACCAACGATTGTCATACTCATAATGTAGGGAATAAAAAAGATGCCCCTGAAAAAGTTCGCTGCCTTAAATTTCTTAGTCAGCACCACCGCCAATGCCAGCGCAAACACATTGGAAAAAATTACGAAAAAGAAAGTGTAGCGTGTGGTAAACCAGAGCGATTCACGGAAATCCTTACTCTCCACAAAGATTGTCTTAAAGTTCTGCAAGCCGATAAACTTTGCCTCTTTGGAGATACCGTTCCACTCCGTCAGCGAGTAGTAACCGCTAAGAACAAACGGCAGGTACATCATCAGACACACCAAAATGATCGCTGGCAGAGAAAACAGTACCGTTTCCAACTGTCTTTTTGCTTTTTTGCTCATAGACTGTACATTCCTTTCTGCTATTTTTGTAATCCCCGGCCATATCCGAAGCCGCGAAGCGGTCCTCTTTTGCTTTCCGAAGGAATTTATCCTTATTATAATTTATTCATTTTTTCTTCAAAATGGAAATTTCCAAACAGATAGGTGCAAATTTATGAACAATTTTTATTACTATTGTCCGATTTTTGAAAATATAGTAAGATATATTTGTAGAAAATGTGTGATTCCTTTTTTCTCAAAACAGCACTTTGCACAATTTCTGGTAGGAGACTTATGAGACAGCCGAATTTCACGGAAAAACTGAAAACACTCTGCAAGACTTTGCTCGGCCGCACAGCCCTCTGGCTGCAATTAACTATTTTTATGGTTCTGATCACCACATTGGTTGCCGGCTATCTGATCTATAAAGACTACACTTCCACCAGAAATCTGACCATCAATAACCAGATCAATACCACTGATAAAATCCTGAAACTGGAGCTTGAAAATCTGGACAATTACCTTTTGGATCTTGCTAACTTCTGTATCCAGCCTTATTATGATTCCCGTTTTACCAGAATTGTGGAGCAGAGCACCCCTCTTAGCGCCGAACAGCTTTCCTACGCCAAACAGCAGATGTTCTACTATTACTATACGAGAAATGATATTCTTGACTATGAACTGTATCTGATCCATCAGGATCTGTCCATTGGCCGTACCAACGGCCAGCAGCATATCATTACACAGGAAGTTGCCCCGGAAGGCGTAAACGAGGCGCTCATGGATTGTGAAGAAAGCAGTATGAACCATAGCATTAAAGCTTCCGACACTTTCACCGGCCTCATATACTATCACTCCCTCTTTCAGATCAAGGGCCGGATCAGTCAGGCCATAGTCCGTCTGAAACTGGATGACACTTACGCCAAACAACTGATGGAAAACCATGCCGAACACAATGAGATCATCGTTTTCCTAAACGATAAAGACGAGATCGTTTTCTCCAACAACGCGGAACTTCCTGACAACTGCCAGGAATTTCTGGCGGCGCTTTCTGAAAGGAAACAGCAAAAGAATGGATATGAAACAGTAGAGTTTACAGGACAATCCTTCCTGCTTGTGGAGAAATTCAGCCAGTCCACCGGTATCCGTCTGGTCAGCCTGACACCCCTCTCCTACATAGACTCCCAGATTGGAAAGTTAAGACAATCCATCCTGATCAGCGGTGTCTGGGTCTGGCTCTTTACCATCCTCTTAATCTACATGCTCCTGCGGCTTCTGACAATTCCCCTGCGCATGCTGGCCACACAGATGCAAAAGACCGGTGAAGGGGATTTCCGCGCCAGGATTCATGTGACGGGAAGCATTGAAGTCTGCGAACTTTCAGAGAGTTTTAACTCCATGGTCGCCCATATCGATCAGCTGATTAAACGTACTTACGTAGCAGAATTGAGCGAAAAGGACGCCAGACTGGCCGCCCTGGAAGCCCAGTTAAATCCGCACTTTTTATACAATACCTTACAGGCCGTCTCCACAGAGGCCCTCGTAAATGACCAGCCCCAGATTCACCGGATGGTCACTGCTCTTGCCGCCAATCTGCGCTACACCATCAAGGGAGACACCCTGGTCCCTCTAAAGCAGGAAATAAGTTATGTAAATGATTATATCTTTCTGCAGAAAATCCGCATGGATGATGCCCTGGAATTTATCAGCCATATCGATCCCGCCACCGAAGACTGCCTGATTCCCAAAATCAGTATTCAGACGCTGGTTGAAAACTCCATCATACATGGCAAATCCGGCAATATGGACAAAATCTGTATTGAAGTTTCCGCAAAATATAATGACAGAAATGTCATCATTATGGTCCGGGATAATGGCTGCGGCATCACACCGCAGCGTTTGGAACAATTGTATACAGATTTTGCTCTCCAGAAGACCACCGGCGAGTACGGCGGAATCGGCCTTGCCAACCTCCACAGCCGAATCCAGCTGCTCTATGACGAGCCTGCCTCTCTGGATATCCATACCCGCGAAACACAGTACACGGAAATTGTATTGACCCTACCGGTCATGAAAGGAGTCCCTCATGTATAAAGCATTAATCATTGATGATGAAAAGCCGGTTCAGATTGCCATTCAGAAGCTAGGACACTGGAGACAGTATCATATGGATCCTCCACAGCTGGCAGTTAACGGCAAGGACGGCCTGTCTGCCATGCGGGAATTTCATCCGGACATCGTGTTCGTAGATATGAACATGCCGGTCATGGACGGAGCCTCTTTTCTGATGAAAGCATCTCAGGAATTTCCGGCCAGCCAGTACATCGTGGTGAGCGGCTATGATCAGTTTTCCTATGCCCAGCAGGCCATTCGCTATGGCGCCTGTGAATACCTGCTGAAACCTGTTGTGGAGGAAGAATTGAACGCTGCCATCGAGAAGGCGCTTTTACGAATCGACCCTGCTGCCTCCTTCCTGCAGCCTAAGGATACACAGGAGGAAATCTCTCCAGAAGAAGTGGTCTGTATCATCAAAGAATATATCGAAAGCAATTACTGTCAGAATATCAAGATTACCATGTTTGCAGAAAAATATTTCTTCTCCATCGAATATCTGACCAAATTGTTCCGCAACAAATATGGTTTTACAATCTATGAATATGTCCTGAAACTTCGCATGGAACGCGCCAGGGAACTGTTGGAGGACGAAACGAATAAGATCATCGACATCGCCGGGCGTCTGGGATATGCCGACAACCACTATTTCAGCAAAGCCTTCCGTACTTATTACCATATTTCGCCCAGCCAATACCGCAGGGAATACCTGAGCGGGAAGGAATGACAGGAGACATACTATTCCTGTCCGTCCTCACCCTGTGTGCCGGTCACTTTCCTTACGGTCTGTTCCAGCACTTCCATATCAATCGGCTTGGCAACATGACCATTCATCCCTGCCTCAAGCGCATCCCGGATGTCCTCCGCGAAAGCGTTGGCCGTCATGGCAATAATGGGAATCTTAACCGCCATCGGATGACGCATCCCCCGAATCCTTCTTGTGGCCTCATATCCATTCATCACCGGCATCTGTACGTCCATCAGGACAATCTGGTACTGCCCCGGATCCGACCGTTCAAACGCTGCTGACACCAGCTCTCCATTTTCATAAATATCACAGGATGCACCTGCCATGTCCAGCAGTTCTTTCAGAATCTCCGCATTGATTTCATTATCTTCCGCCACCAGAATATGCATGCCGCGGAGTATTCCCTGCTCCGCTTTGTCTTCCTGCGTCTGTGTCCTGCGCATCTCCCGATGTAAGACACCATCCACCTTCAACCTGAAACTTGTGAGGAAGAAAGGCTTGGATAAGAAAGCATCCACGCCCGCTTCCCGTGCCTCTGTTTCATCCTCCGGCAGATCATAGCCGGTCAGTATCAGAATGGGAATCTCCCTGGGGATTTCCCTGCGGATGCATCTTGCAGTCTCAAGGCCATCCATCCCCGGCATCTTCCAATCCAGAAGTACCACATCATAGAGGCGCCCTTCCTCCTCGGAACGTTTTATCATCTCTATGGCGCTCTCCCCGCTGAGTGTATAGTCCACTGCCACACCGGCATCTTCCATAATCATCTGAATATTCTGACAAATGACTTCCTCGTCATCCACGGTAAGGATTCTGGTAATCCCCTGCCTCTTCCAGAAATCCCTGTCAATAAACTGTTCACTGATGGCCAGTTCCAGGTCTACGGTGAATACCGATCCCTTGTCCTTCTCGCTCTCCACCGTGATTTTTCCACCCATCAAATCCAAAAGATTCTTGGTGATCGCCATGCCAAGACCGGTTCCCTGAATCTTGTTGGTGACACTGTCCTCCTCGCGGGTAAATGCCTGGAAAATCTTCTGCACATACTCTTTGCTCATACCATAGCCATTATCTTCCACCACAAACCGATAATGGGCCAGCTGCTTGACCAGCTGGGGAAGTTCCTGCAGCGTCAGCTTGATATGCCCGCCATCCGGCGTATATTTGACCGCATTGGACAACAGATTCAAGAGAATCTGGTTCAGTCGAAGCTTATCCATCACCACATGCTCATGTCTTAAATCTTTGCTGTGAACCTCAAAGGTATGGTTCTTGGCCTTCATCTGCGGCCTGATGATGGAATCAATGTTTTCTATCAGTTCCACAATGTTCTCATCCGACAAATTCAGGGTTGTTTTGCCGGCCTCAATCTTACTGATATCAAGAATATCGTTGATCAGTCCCAACAAATGCTGGCTGGAAGAAGTGATCTTGCGGGTATATTCCCGCACCTTCTCCGGATTCTCCGCATCTCTTGCCAGAAGCGCCGCAAACCCCACAACAGCATTCATAGGGGTCCGGATATCGTGGCTCATATTGGAGAGGAAGGAACTCTTAGCCCGATTCGCTTCCTCCGCAATCTGAAATGCCTGTTCCGCCGTCTCTTTGGAGCGCGCAAGCATGGCATTGGTCTCTTCCAGCCTTTCATTCATCTCTTCCTGACGACGCAGATTCTCCTGTTCCTGCCGATACAGCTGCAGACTGCTTTGCTGTCTTGTGAATAAGACCACAGCAACAATCAGCATAATCACCAGAACTACCGCCAGAAACAGCAGCATTTCTATCACCGCACCGACCATGCGCACCGTTCCGTGCGCCACATAATCTGCCGGAATCAAAAACAGAACCAATGTATCATATTCCGGCAGGGATGCAAGACAATAGAAATACTCCGTGCCATTGTACATAAAGTTGGCACTGATCACATCCTGACTGGCAAGTGCCTTTCGGATATCGGAATATTTCTGCCCCTCCATCTCTTCAAGCACCTTGATCACATTATAAGCCTGAATGGTATTTTCACCGCCAACAGCATCATACATCCGTGTCCCGTTGCTTTTGAGAATATAAGTTTCATTCATGCTGCCATAGGCATTGCTGTCATAATATTCTGTCAGCGTATAGATATCCTTGAATAGAATCAAATGCGTAAAAACCACGCCATCCTGCGAAGTAAAGGGATGTGACAATTCCTGCACAAAGGTCCAGTAACTTCCCTCATAGATATAACTGTCCGATATAAAGGTATGTCTTTCCTTCCCGCTGGAAATCCGGTTAATGTCCGACCATACGCCATGCTTTCCGGAGGCATCATAGCAATTCCCCCTGCTGTCCAGAAGCATCAGCCTGGAATGATAACTGGCAGTCTCCAGCGTCTGTTCCAGCTCACCAATGTACACCGCCATATCCTCAGCCGTACCTGCTTCCCGCTCCTCCAATGTATTGACTGCTATAGTTAAGTAATTCCATTGAAAATTCAGGGCATTATTCAGGTTCTCGCGTACCTGGGATGTAATCTCATTTAGCTGTGTAGTCCGTTCTTCAAAAATCTGTTGCTGCAGATACTTTGCGAAATAGGAGCCGCCTGCCATCAAAAACAAGAGCAGACACCCTGCCAATACCGCCGGAAGCACAATTTTATTCTTCTCATGATCAGATTTCATATGCTTCACCTTTTTTCCTCCTCGATCTCACATCTTTCATCACCGAAGTGTAATATAGTCTGACGGTCCGGCAAGCTGCTTTCCCTCCCGCGCCAGACGATCCACAATCATCTGCTTATAGGAACCGTCTATATTCTCATAATCTGTAACACCGGATGCCAACAGCGCATCCCTCTGCATCAAGGTTTCACTGCCCAGTACAGCCACGGAGTAAACACCCTTCCGATCCAGATCCTTCCCCGCCACCTGCAGACGTTCCAGCGTATAACCTTCCTGTGTCTTACGAACCTCCATTTCAAATCCACTGGAAACATAGAGCGTAGAATCATTGACCACAGATCCCCGTTTGCCGGGCGTGGTCAGGACATAATCCATATACCGATAAAGCTGCTCTCCTGTCATCTCACAACGAAGAATCTGGAGCGTTTCTCCCTGGGTCAGAAATCCCAGCTGCTCCAACGTGTAATCCCCTGCACTGATATTACCGGCCACATTGGATGCCTGCCCCACAAGCATCTGTGTATCCACCGCCTCCCGCAGGGAATTCATCACGGCAGAAGCCGCCTGGCTGCCGCCCTCTGGTTCAAAGGCATAGGGATATCCCTGCGCAATATGAGCCGCCGTCTTAACAGCCTCCTCACCATCTTTCCCCTGTAAGGCATCGTTAAACGCCTCAAACGCGCTATGGGCATCCGGATATTCTCCGTTGATCATTCCCTGTACCACCTGCTGGGAGACGGAAAACATATCGGCAGAAGCAAGACGTATATACAACCGATTGTTGGCAAGCGCCGGCTGCAGATTTCCTAATTCCGGAGAAAGCTGCAGTGCCACATCCCTGTTATAAGCAATTATGTTCCGGCCATCCGTGATATGCCGCAGTCCCTCCTCGTTCAGCATGGCCGTCATGATATCCATGATCAGCTTCTCCCGCTCCGGGTCCTCCTCTGCCCTGGCGCTGGCAGCTACCTGAAAAGCCGGATAAGTCAAGTACCAGTTATCCTCCTGTGTATCCCCATAGAAGGGCATCAGCACCGATTCTCTGTCCTTGCCATAACGAACTGCTTCCTCGCCCGTTCCCCGGACCATGGCAGTCTCGTTATCCATATAATATTGAAATACCTCTTCGTGGGCTATTTCCAGATCCGATGGAACAATTCCCGCATAGTCGATGAATTCCTCCATTCTCTCAAAAACCGGCAGCCAGACTTCCTCACTCAGTTCATCCGTCTCACCGCTCTCATATGACTGCCGCCACTGCCTGCCTGCATTGGATGTCAGTTCGGCAGCTGAAAGACCCTGCAGAATTTCCATGCAGGTATAATCTGCCGCAAAGTTGGAGATAAAAGGCCTGATGCCAAGTGTCTGTAACCGGCCGCAGGTATCCACAAATTCCTCATAATCTGTCGGTACCGGAATATTATGTCTGTCCAGCAGTGTCTTATTGAGAAGGATGCTGTCAATCTCTGCACAGGCCGGAAGCCAGTTAACAGTGCCGTCATCATATGTATAGCTATGAAGATAAGACTGATGAAAGGTATTTGCCAGATCAGAATCACTCAAATCCATCAACGAATCTTTCCAGGGCGCCACTTCACTCAAGGCAAACCGTCTTACCGTCAAAATATCCGGCAAATCCCCGCAGGCTTCCTTAAAACGGTAAAAATCCGTAGAATTGGTGGCAACATAAAACGTAAAATCCACATCCGGAAATCGCTCCTGCAGATAAGTCGCGTAATGTTCCGTCAGCTGATCGCTCCAAAGTGAGATGGTAACCTTATCCCTGGCACTGTCTGCGTCTTTTGGCACGGCCTCTCCATCCGCTGCTTCCCTGCCGCATCCGCCAAAAAGGGCCATCGACAGTACACCTGCCATGAACACTGTAAACCATGTCCTTTTCTTCCTCATAGCTCCCCCTCCTCATCTAATTCCAGGGATTCCCCGCCGGAGAAACAGTTTTTTGTTCTTCCAGCCATGTGCACAGGAATTCCTTCAGTGATCCCTCTCGCACCTGCACATCGTAATTCTGCCCCACCTCCGGGGTATAGCCTTCTGTCAAAAACGCAATCTGATAGGATGTATCTCCTTTCAGTTCTTTATCACCTCTGGTCACCAGAATATAAGGATAAGGCTCCTGTCCTTCTCCCAGCGCATCGAATCCTGTTTCGACAAGTTCCTCTGCCTGTTTTCCTGTCATCGTCATCACAGCATATTTTCCGCTGACATTTGGCAGAATCATTTGAACCTTCTCCGTGTCAATCTCGCCCGCATATAATTTGCCGGTCACACCCGTCTTTAATTCCAGTCCCCCTTCCCGATAACCGCCTATGGGAATGATGACTGCATCAACCCCCGCTGCACTGCCCAGCGCTTTCCCCAGAAGAACTGCTGTTTCCTCCACCGAAAAGTCAGTCACCGCCTTGCAGAAAACATTTTCCTGTGGATTGTTCAAACTGCTTTGCTGCAGCGCATCCATCCGGGCAATACATCCCGGTCCGTCCATACCGTTTTCTCCCCGGAACCATTCCTTATAGGCCTGGCCCATATCTGCCAGCACATTCTCCCACCCCGCATAGGTCATGGGAAAAGCCCTGCCTTCCCGGAGCGCCTGCTGTGCATCATAAATCATGGAAGTTTCCGGGACCCCACTGCCGTCAAGCAGACTCAGCACGCATGGCGTCTCCTGCGTGATAAACATTTCCTGCCCCTGCGCAGAATACAACAAGGATAACAGACGGACTGCATTTTCCAGTTTCTTTTCATTGCCCGGCTCCGCAAGCCGCTTACTGAGTCCCACATAACAGGAAGGACTGTACATATAGATATTCTTGCTGCCATCCTCACTGATATACGGCATCATGCCCAGTTCATCCCCAGTGTCCGGCAGTTTCGTGATATTGACCGGCAATACCATGGTACAGAATACGCTTTTCCTGTTACCCAGATAATCCAATAACACATCCGGGTTGTTCCGGTCCTCCGGATCCGTGGTGAACATACCCATATCAATATAGCGTTTGACATACGCCATCGTGCCTTCCCACATTCCTGCGGCAGTGGCATTGCCCTCCAGAAAATCCTGCTCCCAGGTCATCCCCGTGGGGGTCGTCAGCCAATCGGTTTTAGCCAGATTAAATACAGCAGAGAATGTATTCCCGGTAAGCTGCGTACCAATCACGCCGGGGATCATACCCTCCTCCCGGATTTCTTCACATAACGCCTCCAGTTCTGTGATATTGGAAGGCAGTTCCCAGCCTTTTTCTTCCATCAAAGTCTTGTTATAGTAAATCCCATACATGGAATAATTGGCAGGCAGCAGGTAAATCCCGCCGTCTATAGACACCTGATCCAGGATTCCATGCGGGAACTGGTTGACAAACTCATATCCTGACAGATCCAACAGCCGCTCCTTGGCCATCTCCTCATGCAGAATCTGGGATGTAATAAAAATATCCGAAATATCATCGTGTTTCATTTGCTCCCAGCTGTAGCCGGTCTTGTTCGCCCCCGTATAAGATATGAAATCCAATGCAATATCCGGATACTGCTCCTGTACCAGACCCAGAAAATCATCAAACCCGCTCCAAGTCTGCCAGGTCAATGCCTCTTTCTCAGGTACCCGGGCATCTCCCCCGAAAGTACAGGCAGTCAGACCCAAAACTACCGCTGCAGACAGCGCCAGAACAGGGCGGATCTTTCCATATATAGCCATGAAAACACACTCCTTATGTAGATTGTCTTGGGATGTCAAAACCTCATATTATTATAGCAGATTAGATTTTCCTTGGAAAGTATCACTCTATGTCAAATCTTTTCTTCCGGCACATATAGGCCCGGCGAGGCAAGCACCTTAACCTGTTCATCCGGGGACACTATCTGACATCCAAATAGATCTTCACCAGAAAAACCACCATACTTACTGCCATAATCAGTCCAAACACCACGCCCATAAGCCACCCCGGCATATAATACGCCTTCTTGGCCGCAGTCTTTTGCATCCCCTGCTGCGCGCAGATTCGCCGAAAGGCATCTACCTGATCCCGACTCAGGAAACTGTCCTTGGCAATCATGATGTAATGCCTTTTATCCTGATGCAAAAGATAAAAGGCCTCCTCTTTCTCCACAAGCCACCTTAAGGATTTCCAGGGATAGAAGCTTTTCATTTCCATGGGCATATTTACGGTGATTCCCTCCTCCGACAAAGATACCTGCCAGATCCCACATGCTTTAGCTGCCACTTCCGGAGACTTCAGCTGCCGTCTGATACTTTTCTCCGGATTACGGTAGTAAATCCACAGCATCACCCAGACCGTGACAGCAAGGCAAAAGCATACAAGCAGCCAATGCAGGGTTCCTGCAATAACGCAGGCACAGCCTATGGCCGTAACTGCCATCATACATCCCCAGACAAGCACACCATAAGTCCTCACAGGCCTCCCAAGGCTGCTGCTGTTTAGGATTTCCGCCACGCCTTTCTGGAACCGCACCCATCTCTCTGCGTCCAGCCTATAAGAAAACCGCATATACTCCTGCGAAACTGTCTTTTCCCTCTCCTGACCGGCCATGTTGGCATTTTCTGCTGCGTTTTCCATGCCATCCCCATATGCCGCTGCGGCCTGCCCCTGCGGATTGCGGATCCGGTCAAGAAACATCTCCCGCTCCTTATCGCTCCCAAAAACCCGAAGCGGCACAATAAACCATGCAGGCCGCTTTGCCGACTGCAGGTATCCCAGCATTAACAGATGCTTCGTCCTGCGGATAAACTTTATATTCCTGCAGGAAGTCTCGCTATAGTCACCTTTTTCCACCTGCAGTCTGTCTCCTTCTATCCGTGTCTTCCACGGCTGCCCCTCTAAAAGCCCTGCCGTTACTTTATAATTGTAAACTCCTGATACCAGAAACATTACAACTACCATAGCGACAATCAACACTGTCGCCTTTGGAATTATAAGAAATTCTACTGTCAGAATAAGTAAAAGACGCAGCCATACCCCCTTGCGGCATTTACACTGTTCCCACCAGGCCGCCAGATAAAACTCCCTGATTTCTGTCCCTTCCATAACATACTCATATTGCCTGACAGTATTATTCATATGCACTTTCTCCTCCTGCTGCCACCTGCCCATGCGCCATTCCTCTGGTCTGCATTTCTTTCATTTTCACGAATATGGCTTTGCTGTTTTATGTTTATCATAACAGAAAGGGACTGCTTTCCGCAATCCCTTTCCAAGATTCAAAAATACCTTATCTACATTCACTTTTTCCTCACAAATATAGGAATTACATCAAGCGGCGTATCCGCTTCTATCCTCTGTCCGCCCGCATATTCCTTTCCGGTAAAACACTCCGTCCACTCATCTCCCTTCGGCAGATACACACTGCGCTTCCTCTGCCCTGCATAAAGAACCGGCGCCACCAGCACATCCGGCCCGTACATATATTCGTCCTCCACGTCCCAGCATGTACCATCTTCCGGATACATATAGAACAGGGTTCTCATGATCGGAGTGCCTTTCTCATGGGCTTCTTCCATCAGCTTTCTCGTATAAGGCCGCATCTGTTCCCTGTATTCCATATACTTTTTACAGATTTCATACACCTCTTCACCATAGCTCCACACTTCATTGGCAGCGCCAGAACAACAGGCTGCTCCACCTGTGGTGCCGTACTGGGGCTGTCTCGGTTCCCGGTCTCCGTGCAGACGCATCACCGGGCAAAACGTCCCCCAGGCAAACCATCTTGCAAAGAGCTCTCTGAACTTCGGGTCATCCGGGTTGCCTCCATGAAACCCGCCAATGTCGGTAGTCCACCAGGGAATCCCTGCAAGCCCCATGTTCAGTCCGGCTGCCAGCTGATTGCGCATACTCTCGAAACTGGATGCAATATCTCCTGACCAGACAAGAGCGCCATATTTCTGGCTGCCTGCCCAGGCACAGCGCAAAAGATTTACAATATTGGTCTGTCCTTCCCGCTCCATACCTTCATAGAAGGTTCTGGCATAATCCACCGGATAGGTATTTCCAATCTGTAAGTTGGTGCCCCGATAATAGCGGTAATTGTCAAAATCATATACCGTATACTCCGGCTCTGCCTCATCCAGCCAGAATACCCTGATTCCCATATCGTAATAGTTCTTCTTAGCCTTATTCCACAGATAATCCCTTGCCCCAGGATTTGTAGCATCATAATGGATGGTAGCTCCCTGAAAATCCAATCCCACACGAAATCCTCTCTCTGTGCGGATCAGATACCCTTTTTCCAGCATCTCCTCATAATTCTCGCAGGTTTTATCCACAGTTGGCCAGATGGATACCATCAGTTCTATGCCCATCTCCTTTAACTCCCGCACCATTTCCTGCGGGTCCGGCCAATATACCGGGTCAAACTTCCATTCCCCCTGTTTGGGCCAGTGGAAGAAATCAATGACAATCAGGTCTATGGGCAGATGTCTGCGCTTATATTCCCTCGCCACATGAAGCAATTCTTCCTGGGTCTGGTATCGTAACTTACACTGCCAGAAACCCAGCCCATACTCCGGCATCATAGGCACCGTCCCGGTCACGGACGCATAGGTCTCCTCAATCTCTGCCGGTGTATCACCTGCTGTCACCCAATAATCTAACGCCTTGGCAGAATAGGCCTCAAAACTCATGATATTTTTGCCAAGCACAGCCCGTCCCACACCTGGATTATTCCACAAGAACCCGTATCCCAGGGAAGAAACAGCAAAGGGCACACTGGCCTGGGAATTGCGATGGGCCAGTTCCAAATCCAGGCCCTTTAAATCCAAATAGGGCTGCTGATACTGTCCCATGCCATAAATCTTTTCGTTCTTATCCACCGATTCAAAGCGCATGGTCAGATGATAATCACCGCCCTGAACAGGCTTAAATTCCCTGGCCTCCACCTCTATCGCACTGCACTTTGCATCCAACAAATCCCTGCGGTTTCTGCAATATTCTTCCAAAAGCAAGCGTCCGTCAGCATGATAAATCATTATCTTACCAAGCTTCGTAATCTCGGCACGGATTTTTCCGTTGACAATCCTTGCCCCCTGTTGGGTATACGAAATATCCGCGTCCGCCTTTCCTCTACGGCATAACGCCCAATCCTCCTCCGGCATTCTGCCATCCTTCGCGGCCCTCACCCGCAGTGCATTAGGCCCCCAGGCTTCCAACCATACTTCTTCCGCATCATAATGGTAAACCAACTTATTGTCCCTGATATCCAGCATACCATTTCACCTTCCTTTTTCTTTTTTCACATACACGCTCACCCCTTGACTGCCCCGCTCGTCATACCGCTCACTATATATTTCTGCATGAAGATAAAGATCAGTGCAACCGGAATGATCGTTACCACCGCAAAGGCTGTCAGGTAACTCCACTTAGTCCCATACTGTCCCATGAAATTAAAGATGCCGGCTGTGATCGGCCGCTTCTCCTGATCCAGGATAAATGTCATCCCATACGCCAAGTCTCCCCATGCATACAAAAAGGAGAAGATAGCACAGACCATGACGCCCGGCTTGGCTATAGGGATCAGAATCCTCACAAAGGCACTGAACTTATTGCACCCGTCCAGGTATGCCGCCTCTTCCAGATCCTTCGGTATGGACGCAAAATAATTCTTTAATATCAGTACCGAAAAAGGAATGCCGATGGTGGCATCCGCCAGCACTGCCGCAACCCAGGTGTTATACACATGCATGTTTTTAAACATGATGAACATAGGCGTCAGAAGCACAGATACCGGCAGCATCTGTGTTACCAGAAAAGAAAGCAACATTACCTTTCTGGCCCTGAAGTGATATTTGGCAATTCCATAAGAAGCCGGCACCGCCAGAAGAACCGCGATGATTGTGGCGCCAAGAGAAATCAGAAAGCTGTTGCCAAAGGAACGGAACATATTGAAATCCCCTGTCTCCACCTGTGCCGCATAAGATTTGGTATTTACCATATGAGGATAAAAAGTAGGCGGGTTCTGAAATATCTCCTGCTCCGTCTTCAGGGACGTAATGAGTGCCCAATATAAAGGAAACAACAAAATACACAAAAGCACTGCCGCAGCCACACTAAACAGAATATTCTTTTTCTTTGAAAGTCTCTTTTCCTCGTCCATCAGTCTTCCTCCCCCTTCGTCGTTGCCCTGATATAGAAAACACCTACCAACAACAATATCACAAGCAGCACATTGGCCACTGCAGATCCTTTGCTGTACTTAAACATTTCAAAAGACAGCTTATAGGAATAGGTTGACAGCATGTGCGTGGAGTTCACCGGACCGCCGCTTGTCATGACGTAAACCAGATCGTACACCTTAAAGGTATAGATAAATCCTAGAATCAGCACTGATTCAATGGTTGGCTTCAAAAGCGGCAGTGTGATTTTCCAAAATGTCTGCACTTTGCCCGCGCCATCAATGGATGCACTCTCATATAACTCTTTCGGAATAGTAGTCAAACCTGTGGAAATCAATATCATATTAAAGGGAATCCCAATCCACACATTGGCACAGATCAGGGCAAACATTGCCGTTCCCGGAGTTGTCAGCCACTCTATATTCTTATCTATCAGATGCAGGCTTCTTAAAATAAAATTGATGACCCCGATATCTGTGGCAAACAACAGCTTGAACATTAATGCCGTAACCGTAACCGGTATCATCCATGGTACCAGCAGGATACCCCGCACCGGTTTGGCGAAGGAAAACCGCTGGCTGAAAAAGAGTGCCAGTGCAAAACCAATGACAAATTGAAATATCAGGCATAATACCGTATACCGCAGCGTATTCCATAAAGAAGTGGTAAATACACTGTCTTTAAAAAGTTCCAGATAATTATCAAACAGAATAAAATTTTTGGTTCCCCGCACCAGATTACCCGCATTGACATCCTGAAAGCTTAAGATGATATTCCGTACAATCGGATATCCCACAAAAACCAACATATACAGAAAAGCCGGAAGGACAAATAACATTCCTACATTATCATAGCGGAAGAATTTTTTTAACTTAGCCATGAGAAACCCTCCTCCATTTTAAGTAAAAAACTGCCACACAGATTCTACATACTATAAAACTCTGTGTGGCAGCAATTTAACACTTATTCCCGCAGGCAATAGGTCAAACAAAGATACCTGCACGGATTCTTGTCTATTTTACAATACCGTCAATCGTTGCCTGCGCTCCCGCCGCCGCATCTTCGGGTGTGGCAGTTCCGGTGATGACCTGGTTAAATGCCAGGGAAATGGCATCAGATACGCTCGGCCACTCAGCCAAAGGCCCTCTGGGCATTGCATAATTTAATTCTTCCACGAAAGGCTGGTACGGTGAATCTGCCGCAAACTGGCTCTCTGCAATGGTCTTATCTGCTGAGATGTAACCAAACTTATCCATCAAGAATTTCACTTTCTCTTCACTGGTCGCATAGGTCAGGAAATCCAATGCACCATACACATTACCGCCGTTAATCACAGCATAGTTCTCACCGCCAAGCACTGATGCATATTCCGCATCCTTGGGAATCAGTGTCACCTTCCAGTTTAAATCCGGTGCCTCAGCCTGCATGGTAGGAATCTGCCACGGCCCGTTCTCCATCATCGCCACGTTGCCAGAAATGAACTGATTCATCACATCACCCTGTGTCCAGTTGATACACTCTTTACTCATGACACCTTCATTAATCAGGTTCTGGATAAAGGTAAGTGCACGGATACCATTCTCATTGTTGATATCATAGGAAGTTGCACCTGTGGACCAAAGCCAGGGAACGAAATTAAAGGTCCCTTCTTCGTTCTGTACGCTGCAAAGGGCAAGACCGGTAACAGAGTCCGTTGTCAGCGCCTTAGCCGTCTCCATCAGTTCATCCCAGGTAGTGGGCACACTGCAGCCCGCCTGTGTCAGCATATCTTCATTATAGTAAAGGGCAAGACAGTTTGCACCGAAAGGTACACCGTACAATTTACCGTCTACGGTACAGGAGTTAACGGTTCCCTCGTAATAATTACTTACATCAAATTTACCGGTCAGGTCCTCAAAGATTCCCATTTCCACATATGATGCATGATCCGGGGAATCCAGAATTGCGATGTCCGGCAGCTCATCTGCGGAAGCGCCGATGGATAATTGTTTCTTAAAATCCGCAAACGGAACATATTTTGCTGTCACTTCATACTGATCCTGTGAACCGTTGTATTCCTGAATGACCTGGTCTAAAGCTACCTGGTGCCCTTCCGTTTCCCAATAATACCAGATGGTGATCGCCTGCGACTCACCGGCGGAAGCCGTCTCATCGCTTTTCTCTTCACCAGCGCTCTCCTGTGCTGCCGGCGCCTTGTCTGCTGCAGGCGTCTCTCCTGCCGGAGCGCTTTCACCGCCCCCTGCTCCACATCCTGTCAGAATCCCTGCCGCCATTGTCAGTGCTGTCAATAAAGCTGTTATCCTTCTCTTCTTCATTCTTTTCCTCCATTCCGAAGCGTCTGACTCCAGAGAATTGATTTCCCTTTTCTTCCGGTTCCAGCGTTTCAGTTTTCTTGTTGATGGGTTTATCATATCCCCTTTTTCATCCACTTCAAACGGGAGAAAAATGAAAAAGGATAAAATATCTAATCCTATCGATTTGATTTCCTGTATTCCGCAGGCGACATCCCCACACATTCCTTAAACACCCTGGCGAAGTACTTGGCATCTGCATACCCTACTTTTTCTGCAATCTCATACTGTTTCAACTGGGTTCCAATCAGCAGCTCCTTGGCCTTTAACAGGCGGTAATTACGGATATAGGTGCTGAAATTTTCCCCCACTTCTTTGTGAAACTGACTTCCCAGATACTCCTGGGTCAGATTCAGCCTGTCCGCAATCTCATTTAAGGTGATACCATCGGCATAAAATTCATGAATCATGCTCTGTGTCTTTTTCACCGCAAGACTCATCGTCTCTGCCCCTTTACCAAGTACACTCATATGTCCAAACAACCCGTCAAAACTTCTTTGCAGTTCTTCCTCTGTCTTAGCACCCATAATGTGATCCAACAGGTTCTTCTGATCAACCTGCTGATAGTCTATACATCCCACTTCCTTGGCAATGTTTAGAATCGCCCACTGGAATCGTACATAGGATTCCTTGATTTCTTTAGGAGAATACATCTTTCCATTCAGAAAAAATCCGTGAAACCGTTCCGTAATCTCGCGAATCCTTTCCTGTTCCCCTGTACAGATTGCCGCCTTCATTTGATTTTCCAGATCCACCGGATAAATACAGACTTCAGTCTGTACATCCGCTATTTTAGGATAGGATATGAGAACATCATCACCCAGAACAATGTTCCAGTCCATATAGGGAAGCAGGGTCTGATACCCCTCTCTGATTCCTCTCACTCCCATAACCTCCAACATGCCATAACTGACATGTCTCTCCCGCTCATCCCGCCTTTGAAACAATATCTGATTCTGATACCAGCGGTCTATTTCCTGCCTGGAAGAATACCCGTAAATCAAAGCGAGGATCGTCCTGTCATACTCCATATCCACCAGACAGTACCAAACATCTTTCTGCTCCAGAATCCGGCACATCTCCTGCCGCTTCTTTTCCCGTCCCGTCCCGAAACAGTCCCCCATATAAATGAGCAGCTCAATAAGAGGCGTTCCCTCTGCGATCTGATACTTCTTCTCCAAAAACTCTTCCACTTTATCATCCAGGGAAGATACACCGTATAACAGCCCGGACACGATATGTTCCAGACTCCCCATGGTCTCCGGGGTCCTTTTCTGCTCCTGTTCATAGAGATTCTGTATTATCCGGATGGTCTGTACAAACTCCTGAACCACCACCGGCTTAATGATATAGTCACAAACCCCCAGTTTCACAGCCTGCTTGGCATACTCAAATTCCGAGTAGGCTGTCAGAACAATGACCTTGGGAAACAGACCGGATTCCTGTACTTTCCCGAGCATCGAAAGCCCATCCATGACCGGCATCTTGATATCTGTAATCACTAAATCCGGTTGATACGTCTCTATATATTGCAGGCCTTCCTGTCCATTCCCCGCCACACCCTCTATGATAATTTCCGGGAACATTTTCTGCATCAGCTTACACAAGCCTTCCCTGATCAGAATTTCATCTTCCACCACTACCGCTCTCATTTGTCTGTTTCCTCCTTAGCCGGAATCAGAATCTGCACTTGTGTACCCTGCCCAAGCTGACTTTCTATCCGTACTTTTGCACACTCTCCATAGTACATACGTATCCTTGTGATGGCATTTTCCATTCCGATATGATTCTTGTTATCCGTCTTTTGGAAAATCCCCTCATTCATTTCCCGTACCATTTCCGCAGGCATGCCGCAGCCATTGTCCTGAATCCGTATGGCTATCCAATCTCCATCCCTTCCCATATCCATCTGCAGTTTATGGGTTCTGTCTACCCCTTCAAAACCATGGAGAATGGCATTTTCTATAAAAGGCTGTAAGAGCAGCTTATGAATGGACAGCCCCATGATTTCCGGTTCCACATTGATATGACAAACAAAGGAATTCTTGCGCTTCGTCTGTTGTAAGAACACATATTGTTTCAGCCATTCCACCTCATCCTTTATCTTAACGATTCCATTGCTGTCAGAAATTCCATAGCGCAGAATATGAGCAAGTGTGCCAATCATATTGCTGATCTCATATTCGTCCCTATCAATCGCCATCCAGTTGATGGTATCCAGCGTATTATAGAGAAAATGCGGATTAATCTGTGCTTCTAAGGCTGCAATCTCCGCATTTTTCTGTGTTTCCACAGACCTTTTAAGTTTATCCATCATGGAATTGAACTCTTCCGCTATTACTTCAATCTCCGTAGGGCGTGTCTTATCCGATCCCACCCGGATATTCATATCTCCTTTACCAGCCTTACGCATTGTCTCTACAACCCTCCGGATGGCTCCCGTCATTCCGGTCACCTGACTGAACATGATGATCATCACGGCACACAAAGACAGAACGATAATGAGAACCAGAAGCTGCTGCTGCTGTCGAAGCGCCTGAATCAGTTCTTCCTGATTGGTTGCACGGATAATCTCCCAGCCTGTTTCCTCATCATGTACCGAATATATGGAAATCTCTGTTTCTCCCAAAATACCGGTCTCCATGGCAATCTGCTGATATGCTTTCCTCTTCTCTTCCGCGTCGGCTTCTTTCCGATGAACCAACTGCCCTATTTTCCCGGAACCGGCACAGGAAATCAGATGACCCTCACTGTCCACGATAAAATTTAACCCGTTCTCCGTGGTAGAGCAGATTTCCTTCAAGAGCGCCTCGTCAATACTGACCAAAACAACACCGCACTGCTTATCCACATCCCGATAATCAATAATACGATGTCCTATATGAAATAACGCACAGGAATTGCTCCCAAAAACCATTTTTTCCCCTGTAGGAATAATATGTGTCCTATTATCACTGCTGATGGTTCGATAAAGCTGTTCCTGTGACATGGAAATACTGTCCATCCAGGATGTCCTTGTATTGGATGCCGTCAGCTGATCATAGAAGGCCAGTTCACCGCTGTCTGTGATCACGGATATGGACTTCACATAATCCTTGGTATAAAACAACCCTCTCAGTGTCTTCCTGAGCATCTGCCTGTTATTGGCCACATCCTCCCCGGCATTGATCTTATCCACCAGATTTACGATATCATCATCCGTATATACCTGGAACAAAATATCCTCATAGGAATCCAGCCACACGTCCAGACTCACCCTGGTCTGTTCCAGATTGGCGTTCGTCATGCCCTCCACGTTCTGTCTGACTAACCTGGATGTATTATAATAAGATATGATGTTTACCAGCACAATGGGTAAAAAAGATGTCACCACAAAAGCTGTGATCAAACGTGTCCGGATACTCTTTCTGTCAAAACTGATTTCCCGCATGGCAGTCCCCTCCCCTTTTATTATAAGGGTTCTCAATCATAAAAAAATGGGAAAAATGTGAAATAGGAAGAAAAACATAAGATAAACTAAGAATATAATTTAATAAGTAAAAACAATATGTTCTACAATCTCATAAAACGGACAGCCTCAGGTACCCGCTTCCGGCCTACTGCCCCTGCACCAAAGGCTGCTCAGAAATCACCTCAGGCGGCTCTGCCCCCGGTTCCATCCCCGATTCCGGTTCTGATTCTGGTGGTATTTCCGGAAGCGGCTCCGGCTCTGTCCCCGGCAGATGATAACAGATGACGGGAGTATCCTTCTCCACATAATCATAAATTTCCTGCGCCACAGAATACGGCAGGTTGATACAGCCATGAGAACCGTTCGTCCTATAAATATTTCTGCCAAATTCACTTCTCCATGAAGCATCATGCATGCCTACATTATTGTTAAAAGGCATCCAGAATGAAACCGGCGTCTGGTAAGTCTCCCCCGTTAACGTGGCGTTACGCTCTTTATAAGTGATTCCGTATATTCCCGCAGGCGTCTCATTCCCCCGGGAGGGATTGCCGGACACAAAATCAGATTCCAGAACACATTCCCCGTTCTGGTATAAAAACAGATGCTGGGCCGTGAGATTGATTTCCACATAAGAATCTCCGTAGTCCGGCGTTTCATGGGAGGCTGCCATCTGTCTGTAGACGGGAATCCGCTCTCCGCTCTCTCCCCGCTCCAAGAGTCCGATCAATTCCTCCGTCTCCTGCCCCACATCCATCCACCAGCCGTAATCTCCCTGGTCAATCGTCACTTCTTCCCCATAACTGGTCAGAAACTTTCTCTCGTGAAAAATAGTGTCATACTTTTTCCGCAGAGAATTCACGTACTCTTTGACCAGTTCCTGGTCAAGCACTGCCTGATTGCCTTTCCGTATAATCCAGCCTGCTACTGTATCTGCATCCAAAACCTCCTGCTGTGTCCCGAAGGTATACGTAATGGTAGTATTCACATAATTCTGGAGCTTTGCATAAGCGTCTTGCAGACCTGCATCCTCCAAAGTAACCAGCGGTTCCTCATAGCAGCCGGCCTCTTCCAGGTCCACCTGCTCCTGCAATCCCTCCAGCGCTGTCCTGACTGCCGCCATCGTCCTGTCACGGTTCAGACGGTTTCCCGGTTCCTCAGCCACCAGTGCAAAGCCGCTCCCCGGAACATACTCCCCTATGTAAGCATCCACAGGCTCCTTTACAAATTCTTTTTGAAATCCGCGCAGTGCATCAATCTTCTCTTCTAAGGCCGCCTCATCATAGATAGGCACTGCATCTGTTTCATACACTGTATCATGCTTCAAAAACCACAGGAAACGATTCTGCCCCTGTAGTACGGCCTCCAAAGGCTCTGTGGAAGTATAGGCAATGCCAATTTCGCTTCCCAGTATCTTCTCTTCCAGAACTGTCCCGTCAGCCTGACGTTCTGTCACCAGAAGAGAGTACTGCCCGATTTTTTCCTCCAGTTCGGAAATCGTCAGGCCTGACACATCCATCTCATCAATCAGCGTGCCATTTAAGAAACAGCTCTGGTAACGGCCAAGCCCCGCTATATAAACTGCAAACAGGACAAGAAACGCCGTCAATATAAACAGGGAAATAAAAAGCCGCCTTTTCTGAGATATTTTATGCTTCTGTTTTGTTCTTTTCTGCTGTCTGAACTGTCGTTTCATCTGCCCCTCTTTTCTTCCCCTTAGTATAACATAAATTCCAACGAGGGCATATGATTTTTTAAAGCCGCAAGCGCCGCTTAAGCACCGTCACTGTACATACAGATTCGTATATCCCATCAGGCTCTCATCCACTTCTCTGGCACATTCCCTGCCCTGACGGATGGCCTTTACCACCAGTGACTGTCCCGTATGCATGTCGCCCGCCGTAAAGACCCGGTCCACGCTGGTGCTGAATCTGCCGTTTTCGGTCTTTACATTGGTTCTGTGATCCAGCTCCACCTTGAAAGCATCCGCCACATACTTCTGACTGCCCAGAAACCCTGCCGCGATCAGCACAATCTCCGCTTCCAGCGTCCGCTCGGATCCTTCCACTTCTTTCATGTTCATACGGCCTGTCTCCGAATCCTTTTCCCATATGAGGGATACAATCTTCACCGCTTTCAGATTACCATTTTTATCCTTAACGAACTCCTTCACCGTGGACTCATAAATCCGGGGATCGTGGCCATAGACTTCGATGGCCTCCTGCTGACCGTAGTCTGTCTTGCAGATCTTAGGCCACTGCGGCCAGGGGTTATTGTCGGCCCTGACATCCGGTGCCTTAGGCATCATCTCAATCTGTGTCACAGACTTAGCCCCATGACGGATAGCCGTGCCCACACAGTCATTTCCAGTATCGCCGCCGCCGATGATGACCACATTTTTGTCCCTGGTATCCACGTACTTCTTATCCTGAAAGTCAGAGTCCAGCAGGCTCTTTGTATTGGCAGTCAGGAAATCCACTGCAAAGTAGATTCCTTTGGCATCCCTTCCCGCTACCTCGATATCCCGCGGATTGGAAGAACCGCAGCAGAGTACCACCCGGTCAAACTCCTTTAAGAGCCTCTCCGCTTTCATCTCTTTACCCACATCGCTGTTCGTCACAAAGGTGACACCTTCCTCTTCCATGACTTTGACTTTCCTGGTAATGACGTGTTTTTCCAGTTTCATGTTCGGAATACCGTACATCAACAGACCGCCGATCCTGTCGGAGCGCTCAAACACGGTCACCAGATGCCCCCGTCTGTTAAGCTGATCAGCCACGGTAAGTCCGGACGGACCGCTCCCCACCACCGCCACCTTCTTGCCCGTGCGCACCTTAGGCGGTCTTGGCGCCGCATAGCCTTTCTCATAAGCATTTTCTATAATGGCATACTCATTCTCCCTGGTGGCCACCGGGTCTCCGTTCAGGCCGCAGGTACAGGCCGCCTCACATAACGCCGGACACACCCTGGATGTAAATTCCGGAAAATTATTGGTCTTATGCAGCCGGCGATAGGCCTGTTCCCAGTTGCCTGTATAGACCAGATCATTCCACTCCGGCACCAGATTGTGCAGCGGACACCCGGAAGTCATCCCGCAAAGGGTCATGCCTGACTGGCAGAAAGGCACGCCGCAGTCCATACAGCGTGCGCCCTGCTTTTGCTGCTCTTCCATAGTCAGATGCTGATGAAATTCCTGAAAGTTCAAAATGCGCTGTCTGGGACTCACATCTTTGGAGACTCTGCGCTCATATTCCATAAATCCTGTTGGTTTTCCCATGATTTCTCTCCATTCCAAAGTGTTTTCTTTCTCAACTTCTCCATTTCAAAGGGCTATCGCTCCGCCTTCCTACGCCTGTCAAACACTTTCCCTGTCCTTTTTATAAAACGCCTCTATCTGCGCCTGTTCCGCGCTCAAGCCTTTCTCTTCCATCTGCACAATGAGTTTCAGCATGCTCTCATAATCATGCGGGATGATTTTCTTGAACTTGGGCAGATATTCCCCGAAATGATCCAGGATTTCTTTTCCCTTGACGGAATTGGTGCAAGCCACATGTTCCCTGATCATTTCTTTCAGTTCCAGAACATCATATTTAGAGGTTATCTCATAAGAGGAAACCATTTCCTTGTTGGTCTTGGTATACAGGTCGTTATTCTCATCCAGCACATAGGCGATACCGCCGCTCATGCCCGCCGCAAAGTTCTTTCCCACAGAACCGATGACTACCACACGGCCCCCGGTCATGTACTCACAGCCATGATCCCCCAGGCCCTCCACCACCGCAATGGCGCCGGAATTACGCACACAGAACCGTTCGCCTGCCACACCACAGATAAAGGCCTTGCCGGAAGTTGCCCCATAGAGTGACACATTGCCGATGATGATATTTTCATCCTGTTTGAAAATGGAGCTCTTAGGAGGGTAGACGATCAGCTTGCCGCCGGATAAGCCTTTGCCGAAATAATCATTGGAGTCCCCCTCCAGTTCCAGTGTCAGCCCCCTGGGGATAAAGGCGCCGAAGCTCTGACCGCCGGATCCCTTACAGAGAATATGATAAGAATCCTCTTCCAGCGTATCCCCGTATCTTCTGGTAATCTCAGAGCCAAAGATGGTGCCGAAGGTGCGGTCCGTATTGGAAACATCCACCTCCAGACTCCGCTTCTGCCCTGACTCCAGAGCCTTGGACATCTGCTTAAGCAGCACTCTCTCGTCCAGCGTCTGCTCCAGATGGAAGTCATATACCTGTTTCGGATCAAAGATGAACTTCTCCTTGCGTCCCTCATAAGGATTGCTCAAGATCAGATCCAGATCCACCTTGCGCTGACGGTCTGTCAGGTTCTCCTTCCCCTTCAGAAATTCCGTTCTGCCCACCAGTTCATCCACCTTACGCACCCCGAGCTTCGCCATATATTCCCGCAGTTCCTGGGCAATAAACCGCATAAAATTCTCCACATATTCCGGCTTGCCCGTAAAGCGTCTGCGAAGTTCCGGATTCTGGGTAGCCACCCCCACCGGACAGGTATCCAGGTTGCAGACCCGCATCATCAGACAGCCCATGGTAACCAGGGGCGCCGTAGCAAACCCAAATTCCTCTGCTCCCAGGATGGCCGCAATCGCCACGTCCCGGCCACTCATCAATTTACCGTCCGTCTCGATACGGACTTTGTTGCGCAGGCCATTCTGTATCAGGGTCTGGTGTGTCTCTGCCAGTCCCAGTTCCCAGGGGAGACCCGCATTATGGATGGAATTACGGGGTGCCGCGCCGGTACCGCCGTCATAGCCGGACACCAGGATCACCTGGGCCCCCGCCTTGGCCACACCGGCAGCCACCGTACCCACACCGGCCTCAGATACCAGTTTCACCGAAATCCGCGCCCTGGTGTTGGCATTTTTCAAATCATAGATTAACTGGGCCAGATCCTCAATGGAATAGATGTCATGATGGGGCGGCGGGGAAATCAACCCTACGCCAGGTGTGGAATGCCTGGTCCTGGCAATCCAGGGGTATACCTTGCCGCCGGGCAGATGACCGCCCTCCCCCGGTTTTGCTCCCTGCGCCATCTTGATCTGAATCTCCTGGGCACTGTTTAAATATTCACTGGTGACTCCAAATCGCCCGCTTGCCACCTGCTTGATGGCCGAACAACGGTTCAGGCCGTCAGGCCCCACCGTCAGTCTGTCCTTGTCTTCTCCGCCCTCACCGGAATTGGACTTACCATGCAGACGATTCATGGCAATGGCCATAGTCTCATGGGCTTCTTTCGAGATAGAGCCATAGGACATGGCACCCGTTTTAAATCTTGTGACAATGGTGTCAACACTCTCCACTTCCTCAATTGGCAAGGGTTTCCTGGCAAAATTGAAATCCATCAGCCCCCGCAGGTTCTTGATGCTCTCCTCACTGTTGACTGCTTTGGTATATTGTTTAAATAATGCATAATCACCGCGTCTGGTTGACTCTTGCAGTAAATGAATGGTCTCCGGGTTATAGAGATGTTCATCTGCGCCGCTTCTCATCTGGTGATGCCCTATACTGTCCAGCGTCGTATCCGTAGATAGACCGAGCGGGTCAAAAGCCATCGAATGAAGAATATCTACCTCTTCTTCGATATCTTTCAGGGTAATGCCGCCCACACGGCATACTGTATTCGTGAAGTACTTGTTAATCACCTCTTTATCGATGCCAATGGCCTCAAAGATTTTAGAACCCTGATAGGACTGTATCGTAGATATCCCCATTTTAGAGGCAATCTTCACAATCCCATGCAGAATCGCATCATTGTAGTCGTCTACCGCCGCATAATAATCCTTATCCAGCATGTGATTGTCAATCAGCTCCCTGATACTCTCCTGTGCCAGATAGGGATTGATCGCCGACGCGCCGAAACCGAGCAGAGTCGCAAAGTGATGCACTTCCCTGGGTTCTGCGGATTCCAGAATAATATCCACACTGGTTCTTTTCTTGGTGCTGACCAGATGCTGCTGTAAGGCAGCTACCGCCAGCAGAGAAGGAATCGCCACCCTGTTCTCATCCACGCCTCTGTCAGACAGGATGATAATATTTACCCCCTCCCGATAAGCTCTGTCCACTTCCACAAAAAGCCGCTCAATGGCTTTTTCCAATCTGGTGTTCTTATAATAGGTGATGGGAACCACCTCTGCCTTAAACCCCTCTGCCTTCATGGCCTTAATCTTCAATAAGTCTGTGCTGGTCAGAATGGGATTATGTACCCTGAGCATGCTGCAGTTCTCCGGCATCTCCTCCAAAAGGTTGCCATCCTGCCCCAGATACACCGTGGTGGAGGTGACCACTTCTTCACGAATCGCATCAATGGGCGGATTGGTCACCTGGGCGAAAAGCTGTTTGAAATAATGGAATAGCGGATGATGCGCCTTGGAAAGCACCGGAATCGGCGTATCCACACCCATTGCCGCAATTGCCTCCGCCCCGTTCTGGGCCATGGGCAGGATACTGGTCTTTAAATCCTCATAGGTATAGCCGAAGGCCTTCTGCATGCGCTGTCTCTCTTCATACGTAAATTCCGGCACGCGCTGATTGGGAATCTTTAATTCCTTTAAAGTCACCAGCTTACTGTCCAGCCACTCGCCGTAGGGCTTGGCAGACGCATATTTCTCTTTCAGTTCGTCATCGTCAATTACCCGTCCCTGCAGCGTATCCACCAAAAGCATCTTGCCGGGATGCAGTCTTTCTTTCACTACAATCTTAGACGGTTCTATCTCCAACACTCCCACCTCTGAGGATAAAATCAGGGTGTCATCGTCCGTAATCATATACCGGGAGGGCCGTAGACCATTCCGGTCAAGCACTGCTCCCATAATATCCCCATCGCTGAAAAGAATAGAAGCCGGGCCGTCCCAGGGTTCCATCATGGTCGCATAATACTGATAAAAGTCCTTTTTCTTCTGGGACATGGTCTTATTGTTCTCCCAGGGTTCCGGGATGGTAATCATCACCGCCAGCGGAAGCGGCATACCGCTCATCACCAGAAATTCCAACGTATTGTCAAGCATGGCAGAATCGGAGCCAGAGGCATTGATGGCCGGCAGAATCTTATGCATCTGCCCCTGCAAATGCTCAGATTCCATGTTCTCCTCCCTGGCCTGCATCTTATCTGCATTGCCTCGTATGGTATTGATCTCCCCGTTATGGACAATGAAACGGTTCGGATGGGCCCGCTCCCAGCTGGGGTTGGTGTTGGTGGAAAACCGGGAATGCACCATGGCAATGGCTGACTCATAATCCCTGTCCTGTAAATCCTTGAAAAAGGTTCGCAGCTGCCCTACCAAAAACATCCCTTTGTATACAATCGTCCTGCTGGACAGGCTGACTACATAAGTCAATTCTGTAGACTGTTCAAAAGTACGCCTCAGAATATACAGTTTCCTGTCAAACTCTGCCCCTTTCTCCACAGCAACCGGTTTCCTGATAAAAGCCTGCATAATACAGGGCATACATTCCACTGCCTTATGCCCCAATACGGATGGCACCGTGGGCACATCCCGCCAGCCTAAGAACTCCAATCCTTCTTTCCTGGCAATGATCTCGAACATCTTTTTCGCCTGGTTTCTCTGTAACTCATCCTGAGGGAAAAAGAACATTCCCACACCATATTCTCTTTCCCCGCCGATATCAAAACCCAGGCCTTTGGTCACCTTGCGCATGAACTTATGGGGCATCTGCGTGAGGATACCCACACCGTCGCCCGTCTCTCCCTCCGCGTCCTTACCAGCTCTATGCTCCAGATTCTCCACAATCTTAAGCGCATTTTCCACCGTGGCGCGGCTCTTCCTGCCTTTGATATTCACACAGGCGCCGATGCCGCAGTTGTCATGTTCAAATTCTGCCCGGTATAAAGGGGACTGAGGAATGGTTCTTTTCACATCAAACATAAGCTTTTCTCCTGACTTTTGGAATGGTAACTATATAACTTTGCTTATACACGCAAAAAACGCAAAGAAGACATCTAGCGCTCCTTTGCGTTCTACATGTATACAATAATACACCTGCTGTGGAAAATTGTAAATATAAACTTTTTAAGGAATTGTCAAATAATTTGTCAATTCACTTTCAGATTCCCCTTTTGAATATTCTTTTGGATTATCCCGTCTGTAATTTCAAACAATTTATCCGATCCCAATTTTGTTTTCCCCTGCCTTTGATATACCTGCCCGGCAGTGACCCCATGCTCACGCCAATCCCCGCCATCATTACTGTCATTCAGGATGAGCGGCTGCAGATTATCGATGGCATGTACAAATTTTGACTCGGCTGTCTCATATGCCTCAAACTCATCGAATAACGCTGCCAGTTCTGCTCGCTGTTCTTCGGGAAGAATGGAAAAAATCCTTTCTTTCGCAGCTTCTTCTCTGGCTTTTTGTGTTTTCAACCCCTCCGCATCATACGCGTAGGTGTCACCAGCATCAATTTCAACAATATCGTGAATCAGACACATTAACATCACTTTTGCAATATCTATTTCCTCATTTGCATATTCTTTGAGCAGATACGCCATAACTGCCATATGCCAGGAATGCTCCGCATCGTTTTCCTTTCTTCCGTGGGAAGATAAATGAGTCTGCCTGAATACATTCTTTACTTTATCTATCTCCAGGGCAAACGCTATCTGCCTTTCTATCCGTTCATCCATAACACTCCTCCTTTAAAAAGGATAACGTTTTTTGAAAAGGGACATCCTGCTAAAATCCACAGGCTCCTCCCGGAACACTGTTCCCACGCTGCGATTTCCGTTTCTGCAAGGGATGCACCGATTCCCCGGCAGGTTTTCATCCTGCCATGCCAGCTTTCCCGGGTAAAATGCACTTTTAACGGGTATTCTTCATGATACACCAGTTCAAACCGCTCCTGATACACATCCGGGATAACAATCGGATGCATGGTCTCTCCCGCGCCGCTCCACACCGGGTTATATTTTAAGGCGAGTCGTTCACTCTCTGCTGCAATCTCATCTTCAAAGGGCAGCCCTTGACACACAGATTCCTTTCAACAATCTTATCATAAAATTCCTGCGGATAGACATCTCTGAATCTTGCATAATTCTCTGAAGTTCTTCCCCAGTCAAAAGCTCTGCCGCTGTCTATGTTTTTGTCTGTTATGTTCATGATTCCCCCTCTTTCCGAAGTATTTACATAACAGGTTCTTGTAATTTTCCTCTTATGCGGCGCTCTGCAGCAATACATCCCACAGAAACCGCCAGCAAAACCGCACATCCTACAGGTGTAAACAAGACTTTCCGGAAAGAACTGCTGTATGCCGTGCTATACACTGCCAGATTCGCCACGGCATGAAAGAGGAAGGGTACCGCAAATCTGCCGCTTCTCTCATAAAGATAAGCCATAAGGATTCCCATACACCCCCCATAAACACCCTGTACCAAATTGCCATGAAACGCGCCGAAGAATAGTCCGGATATCACAATTGCCAGAGCGGGCCCATAAAAGCGTCTTGTGCGATTGAAAATAACACCGCGAAAAACCACTTCCTCTGCCAGGGGAGATATCAGACCATAGAGTATCAATCCCACAACAAAGGCCACGCCATACTGCTGTTTCGCCACCTCCTGATAGGACTGAGAACTGTCTGAAAATCCCGTCAACGTCAATAAAATGTTCAGTCCCAGAGAAGAGGTGCATGCCAGAATGCCTGTAAAAAGCATCTCTTTTATCAGCCCGACCCTATCAGATCCTCCCGCATTACCGCACATGCCTGCGCGCCAGAACAATTCCTTTTTCAACATGGGGATAAGCGGAAAGATGCCAAACATCATACCAAGCCCGCTCATCACACCGGACACAGTGCCTGCATGCTGCGTCATAAACTTCCGCCAACTCTCATTCTGGCTCCCCATCAATACTTCCTGTATAAAAGCAAGCATAATATATACCGCGCTATAAGCCAGATAATATAGCAGATAAGGAAACAATATTGCCCATACTTTCTGAAAGGAGGTCATTTTTTCATGTTCATTACTACATCTCAACATACTTTTCATCATCCTATGGTATATTATCGTAATACTTCTCCCAGCTCTTTCACCGTTTCCACTATCACATCTGCCCCCGCCTCGTCCAGTTCTCCCGGCGCCGCATACCCATAGGACACGGCTATAGATGTAATCCGATACTCTTTTGCGCCCTCTACATCAAACCGGCGGTCTCCTACCATAGCAACCGAAGGATATTTTGTCCTGTTATATTCCTCCCTGCTCCTGTCATACGCTTCCCCATGCCTACTGTCTGTCATCTTCTGAAACAGCTCCTCCGGAAGAAGACATCTGAGCGCTTCTTCCACCACTTCCTCCTTCTTCGTCCGGGTACCATCCAGTCCACTGCCCACCACCACATCAAAATAAACCCGAAGGCCAAAGTGCTCTAAAATCTGTTCCACATACACTTGCGGTTTACTGGAAGCAACCGCCAGCTTCTTACCAGAAGCCCTTAAATCCGCAAGAAGCTCCTCCACGCCCGGATAGACCTGGTTTTCAAAAATACCACCGGCGTTAAACCGCTCCCTGTAATAGCCAATCGCCTGCTGCCCCTGTGCCTCATCGAGTCCATAGAATTCGCAAAAGCTGTCCAAAAGCGGCGGCCCGATAAAAGGTTCCAGCTTATCAAGGTCCGGCTCTTCAATTCCCATCTTATGCAGGGCATACTGTACACATCTTGTAATGCCAGGCTTAGAATCTGTCAGCGTGCCATCTAAATCAAACAGAATATATTGGTACATAAATCCCTCCCCTGTCAAACCTTTTACGTTCTTTCCACTTTATGTTCTCCGTAAATCCTCTGATACCCATATGTGAGATTTCCTCTTCTGTGGACACACTTTGTATGACTGCACGTACTGCATACATTACAATACGCTGCTTTTCTGCTGTCTGTAAGTGTGGTATAAAAAGCCACTGTCTTTTTGGGTGTAAGCATGTACGCCTGATTGTAAGAAATTTCTTCTGGCTTAAGTATTGCAAACACCTCTTCCATCTTCTCCAGGGGCACAGTGTCTCCCAAAAAGTCAAATCCGCCCATCCAAAGTCCGCAATGACTATAAATTATATCCGCCGCCTGCTCATAAGCATTTTTCAAAAGCTCCATGGCAATACACTCTATCATGTAACTTTCCATCAGCTCTCCTCTGGCAGTATACGTTTCCTGCAGATTATCCACGCCTATGCCCAGAGTCACCAGAACTGCCAGACGTGATTCTCCCTCCGGCACTTTTCTTCCAAAATAGACCACTGGACTTGCTGTCTGAAGCAGGCGTTCTGTCAGAAAACGGATCTCCGCCTCGTCAGTGCTGTGAAAATGATAACGTGACAGGATCTGCCTGTATGCACTTTCTATCATATAGGGCTGTAATGTCTCCCGCATTGTCTCACCTTTTTATCATCTGTTCAATAACAGATATTTGTTCCTCCAGTTCCTCCGCAATCTCTATAAGCATCTTGCCTCTGGACAGCTTTTTATGAACCTGTTCTCTCAGCTTTTCCTCTCTTCCCTTCTCCATGCCCTCTTTCAGTCCCTGTTTTCTTCCCTGCTCTATTCCCTGCTCTATTCCTTCCTCTAATCCCTCCTTGCGCCCCTCCTCAAAGGTATTCCTCAGATGCCTCTTCTCATCATATTCCGTTAAGAGCATATGCACCACCTCTCCTTTCTCTGCCAACAGCATTTCCCTCAGGATCCCTCTCTCGATACAGCTTTCTATCGCCGTATGCACCCGCTTTACATCCTCACTGCCGCAGTTCCCATATGAAAAACCTCACCTGCCTGACCACAGATGAGGTTCTGGTTTCCCTATTCCAATAAACAAATAAGACACTGCTCTCCCAGTAATGCACCGGCCTCCTACGCTGTCATAGACATCTCGTAAGCATTGATGGCCTGCTGCATGCGGAAATTGCTGACAGCACTTTCCGTATTTCCACTTCCGGAATCCATCACTGCCGGCTGCACCAGTTCTGCCGTTTCGACCTGCACAGCATCTTCCGGCTGTCCTGTCATGGCTGCTATCTGTTTCTCATTATTATTCTGCGCCGCCATCTCTTCTGCCCAAACACCCTCTGGCTCCTGCTCTGCATTCTTCATAATCCTGGAAGCATTATACCTGCCGCGCTGCATCTGCATTTCCAGCATCCCCTGAAAATCAAGAGTCTGTCCTTTCTGCAGGGGATTCTCATTCTCTGCCAGCTCGCTGTAATCAACCTTCTTATCCAGTACATCATCCGAAATTCTGGATAATCTGTTCATACTGGCCGGGCTGATACTGTTTACATTATATACATAAGGCTGAAAACTAATTGCTCCGATTGTCATGTTACCCTCCATACTACCGCTTCATAACATCTTTTTATATCCTTATCATAAAACTTCTTCCGCAAAGATACAAGTCCCAATCTGAAAAACCAACAGGGATTTTATTCCTCCACCTCCCTGGCCTCGGCCTCTACGGCCTCCGCTTCCTGTTTTAATATCTTGGCATTCCTGGAGATTCTGGATACAATCCAGATATTAGAGAGGCCGTCATAAATCAGGAATATGCCAATCAACATGACCACAGTATCTATGGCCGCAAAAGGTCTGCAGATCAGCAGGATACCAAATCCTATCGTAAGAATCCCTAAAAGCAGGGCAATCCACCACTTATCATACTTGGATTGGCATAAATCCATTGCCTGTTGTAAATTATGTAACCCATGCAATGCAATCACAATGCCCACAATGATGGGAATAATCGCTAATACCTTTGCAGGCTTTATCACAATCCAGACTCCCACCACCGCAAAGATAATGCCGAATATCAGATTGACCTGAAAGTACATACTGCCATCCCTTGCCGTAACATAACTGACAATCCGTACCACCCCGCTTATCATCAGCACCGCTCCCACAGCCGTACAGACAATCTGTATGGATAATCCCGGCCAGAAAACCAGTACCAGTCCCAATAACACACACAAAAGCGAAGAAATCAACACATTGGTTTTGAGTTTCTTAAGTATCTTTTCCATCTGCAACCTTCCCCTCTCTTTTTTGCCAAATCATGAATATCCTGTAAATACCATAACCCATTGCGGCGCCCAGACAGTTCAGGAGAATATCATCCACATCAAAAGCGCCGAAGGCACTGAAAAGCTGGAATACCTCAATCCCCAGAATAAAGACAAAGGCATTGACAAACATCACAAAAAACCTCTCCCCTTCCCTGGCCACAAAGGGAAAGAGAAATCCAAAGGGCACAAACACCAGCACATTGCCTGCCAGATTCTCCACGCTGTTCAGTTTATAGGCATAATCTATATACATTTTAATCGTTTTAAACGGCGTAAAATTGGCCGTACCAAGCCCTTCCAAAATCACATCCCTGCGCCAGGAAGACGCAATGGCCCGCAATTCTTCATAAGGATACTTAAAGATAATCACTTTAATAACGATCAAAATGTAAAGAACAAAAAGGATCCTGACCCAGTTTCCCTGTTCACCTATTTTCTTTCTTAATTTATTACCTTTCACAGGCAGCAACCCTCACAGACGCCGGCACAGGAAATCCCCGCCGACACCCTTTCCTCAGGCACGGGTTACTTCCCATGGATTCTCTTTCCCTTCCATAAAGCATTTACAGCTCATGAGAGAATCCTTTACCACCGTTTCCACATAATTTCTGGTATAAAAAGCCATATGATGCGACACAGTCACATTGGGGAAACTTCTAAGCATCGCAAGTTCCCTATTCTTTAATATATCCGATTTATGGTCATAATAGTATAGTCCGAACTCATTTTCCACCACATCAAGTCCCGCTGCACCAATCTTGCCATTCTCAATTGCCTCTATCAGGGCATCCGAATCGATCAGGGCCCCTCTGGCAGTGTTGACAATCACCACGCCATCCTTCATCTGCGTAATGGAATCTTTGTTGATCAGATGGTGGTTCTCCTGCGTGAGTGGTGTATGCAGTGTGATAACGTCTGCCTCTTTCCAGATCTGTGCAAGCGGCACGTAAGCAGCATACTGCCGGACTTCTTCTTTCTCATAGAGGTCATGAGCCAGAATCCGGCACCCGAATCCGGAAAGATCCCTGATTACCGTTGCACCAATCCTTCCGGTACCAATGACTCCTACAGTCAAATCCTTGAGCTCCCTGCCATTCAATCCTGCCAATGTATAATCCTGCAATCCGGTTCTGCCCAGAATCGCTCCCATTTTACGAATAGACATAAGAATCAGCATAACCGTATAATCTGCTACACCAGCCGGTCCATAGGGCGCATTTCCCACCCTGATGCCGCAGCTTTTGGCTGCCTCTACATCAATATGGTCATAGCCGATTGTCCTGGTACTGATATACTCTATGCCATTCTCCTGAAAAGCCCTGATTAACGGCGCATCCACTTTGGATGTGATAACATCCACGCAGCGGCTGCCTTTACACAAAGACACGTTCTCAAGATCAGGTGCATCTGCACATAAAACCAGATCTATCCCGATTTCCTTTGCATATTCTATGAACAATTCTTTTTCATCAAAAGCTCTGCAGTTATATACAGTGACTTGCATGGTCAATCTCCCTTCTTTTCTCCCTTGTCCTGTTCTGCTTTTCTGGCAATGATCTTCCTCAAAATGGGTGGTTCCTCTATCTTAAGCTGGGAAGCCTCCTGCCATTCCTGTGCCTTCTCCTGTTCATGCTGTAATTCCATCTGATACGCATTTTTAGCTTCTCTCTCATAATCCGCAACAATGGCCATATCCGCAGCACGTATCCTGCGAAAGCGGTTAAATCCCGCTACCAGAATCTGTAAACTCTGTCTGGTAGTATCGAAAACACCCTCCTCGTATAAATTCATCAGAATAATACCTATCGGCACTGCCAGGATCATCCCCAGCATCCCGGCCAGCCGATAACCTATATACAACAGAAACAGCGTGGGAATCGCATCCACCCCGATGGAGTCACCCACAATCTTAGGCTGGATAACCTGCCTCACCAACTGGCCCACCAGCCAGATTACCAGAAGGCCGAACATCATCCTGTAATCTTTGCTCAAAAATTCTATCACTGCCCAAGGCAGCATCACGGTACCAGTTCCAAATACCGGAAGAAAATCCAGAAAAGCTATGCCAAGAGCCACCAGAAAGGCATAATTGACATCCAGAATCATCAATCCGATTACCAGCAGAATATATACCCAGCATTCTATCTTAAACTGGGCCTTGAAATACCCGCCAATGGCCTTGCTGAAACTCCGGCGTATCAGGTCAAACCGATAACGAACCGCCCTTGGCACGAACCGCTCCGCCACATTGGCCATATATGCTTTATCTGCCACAAAGAAATAGGCTGATAACAGACAGATCACAATGCTTAAGAAAACATCCGGAATCTGTTTGGCCACGCTGCCCACAGCTGCAAAAGAAGGCAGTTCAATACTTGTCATAATCCCACTGAAATAATTTCCCATCTCCTGACCGATGTTGTCCAGGGTATTCTGCATATCCACCGGCATCCTGTTATAGATGCCTTCCAGATTGGCCCCCACTTCATAAAACTCCGCCAGAATGCTGTTCCATATGTTGGGCAGCTCATTGACAAATCCAACGCCTTCTTTGATCAGTTTAGCCACCAGCAGGTAAACCAGCAAGACCACCACCGCCAGCACGGCCACAATCACCACTGCCGACACAGCCTTGCGTCTGACCTTCAACTTTTCTTCAAAGAACCTTACCACGGGAGATGCAATGGAGGATATGATCCATCCAATAATGAAAGGCATAAAGAACCAGATACATTTAGGTAAAATAAAAATACAAAAGAGCAGTATCAACAATGCCGTTGCCAAATTCAAGAATACTTTGAGATAGGTCTTGATAGATTGTCTCATTCTGTCCCCTCCTCTACTATAATACGATCCAGCAGTTCATAAATTTCCTCCCTGCCTTGTTTAGAAATCGCAGAAAAAGGTATGACAGTTGTGTCATCTACAACGTCAAGTGTGTCACAAATAAGTTTTATCTGTTTTGCAACCTGGCTTTTCTTAATCTTATCCAGTTTCGTGGCAATGATAATCGGTTTAAAACCCCTGTCCAGAATCCAGTCATACATAATCCTGTCATTCTCTGAAGGCGCATGCCTGATATCGACCAATAAAAATATTGCTCGTATTTTTCCGGATTGATGAAGATAATCTTCAATCATCTTCCCCCACTGCGCCTTGACTTTCTCGTTGGCAGTGGCATACCCATAACCGGGCAGATCCACAAAATACATCTGATCATTAATGTTATAATAATTGATAGTCTGCGTCTTACCCGGTGACGAACTGGTACGTGCAAGCGACTTACGGTTCATCAGTCCATTAATCAGGGACGACTTTCCCACATTACTCTTGCCTGCAAAAGCAATCTCCGGCAGTTTATTCTCCGGCAGTTTACTCGTGATACCACATACCGTCTCCAAATTTACATTCTTGATAACCATACCTTTTCCTCAACAAGCAGGACCGTTTACAACAGCCATCTTCCAGAATACTGCCGCAATGCTCTTTCCTGTATCTACTACACAAACGCACGTTCTGCAACTTCATCCATGTTCTCTACCAGAATAATCTCAAGACCTTCTTTGATTTCCCCGTCAATCTCCGACACATCCTTTTCATTTTCCTTTGGTACAAGGATTGTCTTTACCTGCGCCATTTTCGCCGCCAGAATCTTCTCCTTAAGACCACCTATGGGAAGCACCCTCCCCCGCAGGGTAATCTCTCCGGTCATGGCCAGATCTGCCCGTACAGGCCGTTTCGTCACCGCAGACAAAATCGCCGTCGCCATGGTGATTCCCGCAGAAGGACCATCTTTCGGCACAGCGCCTTCCGGAATGTGAATATGGAAATCTGTCTCCTTATAAAACTTAGCAGGAATCTCATACTTTTCACTGACTGACCGCACGTAACTGAGTGCCGTCCTGGCTGATTCCTTCATGACATCTCCCATTTGACCTGTTAAGTCAACCTCACCCTCACCGGGCATCCCGTTGACTTCAATCTGCAAAGTATCCCCGCCCACGCTGGTCCAGGCTAATCCCCTGACAATTCCAATCTCCGGTTTCTCATTAATCTTATCCTGCCTGTACTTGGGTTTGCCCAGATACTGTTCCAGATTATCGGGCGTTATATTGACTTCATCAGTCACTTTCTCCATCCTGCGTGCCAGAATCTTTCTGGCTTCCTTACGGCAGACTGCCCCAATCTGGCGCTCCAGCCCGCGGACACCCGCCTCTCTGGTATAAAAGCGCACAATATCCTTAAGTGCCTCATCGCTGAAGGAAAGTTCTCCCTTCTTAATGCCATTCTTGGAAAGCTCCTTAACCACCAGATGTTCCTTGGCAATGTGGAACTTCTCATTGGCAGTGTAACTGTTGATTTCTATGATCTCCATACGGTCCAGAAGCGGTCTGGGGATTCCTTCCCTGCTGTTGGCCGTAGCGATAAAGATTACCTCTGACAAATCTAACGGAATCTCCACATAGTGATCTCTGAAAGCATGATTCTGTTCACCATCCAGCACTTCAAGAAGCGCTGAGGATGGGTCTCCCTTATAATCATTGCCCAGCTTATCCACCTCATCCAGTAAAATTAATGGGTTCCTGACCCCCGCCTGTTTCAGCGCATTGGCAATACGGCCCGGCATAGCGCCCACATAGGTCTTGCGATGGCCTCTGATCTCGGCCTCATCCCGCACACCGCCCAGACAAATCCGTACATATTTCTTGTGAAGCGCTTCCGCCACACTTTTGGCAATGGAAGTCTTTCCGGTGCCTGGCGGTCCTAACAGACAGATAATCTGGCTTTGTATCTTGTCTTTAGACATCCCGGCCAAGGCCCGCACAGCCAGAAATTCCAGCATACGTTCCTTTACCTTCTCCAGTCCATAATGCTGCTCATTCAGTATCTTCTCCGCAAGCGCCATATCATTACTGTCCCGTGAAGTCTTATCCCAGGGTAATTCCAGCAGCGTTTCAATATAGGCCCGCTCCACTGCACTCTCGGAGCTGCTGCCGGACACATTCCTATAACGCGCTATCTCCTTGCGAATCTTATCCTTAACCTCTTTGGATGCTTTCAGCTTTTGCAGCGCAGACAGGAACTGATCCACGTCGGAATCCGTGTTATTCTCACCCAGCTCCTCCCGGATATACTGCATCTGTTCCCGCAGGATATAATCTCTCTGATTCTTGTCAATCCGCTGTCTGATATCCTTTGCCAGCTCATTTTTGATACGGATTACCTCCACTTCCCGCATCAGCATGGCCGTCAGTACCGCAAACCGCTCTTTCACTGATATAGCATCCAGAACCTTCTGTTTATCCGCAACCGTAAAGGGCAGATTGATGGTAATCGCATCCAACAGCTCCCCTAGACTCATGGCATCGTCAATCTGGTCTTCCACCGCCTTCCCCACCTTGGGGAAGCAGGCGCTATAAGCTGCCAGAGATTCTTTGACCGTTCTGGTCATTGCCTCTTTAGAAGCTTCGTCAATATCCGACATCTCATCCTTTTCATACGACACCTGTGCCATATGATAACCATCAATCTCTATGAAGCTGCAAACCCTGGCCCTGGAGATCCCCTCCACCAGTACACGCAGAACATGTCCCGGCAGTTTACTGACCTGTTTGATTAACGTGACTGTTCCCACCTCGTAAAGATCCTCATATCCCGGATTCTCCTGTGCCGCGTCTCTCTGGGTCACCACCAGCAGTCTCTGATCCCCGATCATGGCACGCTCTACAGATTCCATGGAACACTCTCTGCTCAAATCAAAGTGAATCACCATTCCCGGCAGAATCGTCAACCCCCGCAGCGTCACCGTAGGAAGTCCCCCATCCTGAAACATCTGCAAAGCCTCACTATACAATTCCTTGTTTTCCATCTGATCAAAGTTATCCATCGTCATTCCTTCATATATTTTTCATCTCATACAGTCATTCACAAAGACTGCCTGTACTTTGACTTCTTTTCACCCTATTGTAAACGCCGCCAGGATTCTGGCGGCGTTCCCTTGCGGCATAGGATATTCCCTTGCTTTTCCGAGGCCGCGCAGCGGATCTCGTTACCGGGTTATCTCCTCTTTGCTGCCGGATACCCCTCCGCTTTTCCGAGGCCGCGCAGCGGATCTCGTAATCGTGCTTGCTCGATTTGCTATTCTGCCTGTAACAATCTGTCTCTGTAGGTCACGCGCGGTTTCTGCGTTCCCTCCACCGCTTCCTTGGTCAGAATACACTCCGCTATATTGTCATTCGACGGAATCTCATACATGATATCCATCATGACTTTCTCCATAATGGAGCGAAGTCCCCTGGCACCGGTCTTTCTCTCATAAGCCAAACGGGCAATCTCTTCTGCCGCGTCCTTCTCCACACTCAATTTCACCTCATCGAATTCAAACAGCTTCTTATACTGCTTAATCAACGCATTCTTGGGTTCTTTCAGAATCTGCAGCAGTGCCGCCTGATCCAGCCCTTCCAGTGTTACTGTCACCGGTACACGTCCGATAAACTCCGGAATCAGACCGAATTTCATCAGATCCTGTGGCACCACTTCCTTAAGGATCGCCCCAATCTCCTTACTGCTCTTCTCCGTAATCTGGGCATTGAATCCGATAGAATGCCTATCCAGACGTTCCTCTACAATCTTTTCCAATCCATCAAAGGCGCCGCCGCAAATGAAGAGAATATTGGTTGTATCAATCTGAAGCATTTCCTGATGAGGATGCTTTCTGCCTCCCTGAGGGGGCACATTGGCTGTTGTCCCTTCGATGATCTTAAGAAGCGCCTGCTGTACGCCTTCACCGGACACATCTCTGGTGATGGAAACATTCTCCGTCTTCTTGGTAATCTTGTCAATCTCATCAATATAGATGATTCCATACTGTGCGCGGTCAATGTCATAATCTGCCGCCTGAATCAACTTTAAGAGGATATTTTCCACATCCTCGCCCACATATCCGGCCTCCGTCAACGTAGTCGCATCTGCAATCGCAAAAGGTACGTTGATGATCTTCGCCAGCGTCTGTGCCAGATAGGTCTTACCGGAGCCTGTGGGGCCTACCATGATGATGTTGCTCTTTTGCAATTCCACCTCATCATCATCCTTCGGCGACATGACTCTTTTATAATGATTGTAAACGGACACAGCCATCACCTTCTTGGCTTCCTCCTGCCCGATTACATATGCATCCAGGAATTTCTTAATCTCTGCCGGCTTTAAGAGATTGATTTCCATCTCTTCCACTTCCGGTTCTTCTTCATATTCCTCCTCAATGATGTCAGCGCAGATGTCCACGCACTCGTCACAGATATACACTCCCGCAGGACCGGCAATCATCTTCCTGACCTGGTCTTGCGTCTTATTGCAAAAGGAACATCTCACTCTGTCATCAGAACTCTTTCCCGCCATTTTAGTTGTCCATGCCTTTCTACTAAACTGAAATCAATTACTCTTTATTTTCTGTACTGGCATGACTGGTGATAATACGGTCAATCAGACCATAGGATAAAGCCTCCTCGGCACTCTTCCAGTTATCTCTCTCCGTATCCGCCATAATCACTTCAAAGTCCTGCCCTGTATTCTGCGCCATGATCCTGGCCATCTTTTCCTTGGTCGCCAGAATATGTTTCGCTGTAATCTCAATCTCTGTTGCCTGCCCCTGCGCACCGCCTGCCGGCTGATGAATCATAATCTCCGCATTGGGAAGTGCCATTCTCTTACCCTTGGCGCCGCCTGCAAGCAGGAAAGCTCCCATGCTGGCTGCCATACCGATACAGACAGTGGACACATCACACTTAATAAACTGCATGGTATCATAAATCGCCATACCCGCTGTGATCACACCGCCAGGGCTGTTGATATACAGGCTGATATCCTTCTCAGGATCCTCAGACTCTAAGAACAGAAGCTGTGCCACAATCACACTGGCACTGGCATCATTGACTTCCTCTCCCAGGAAGATAATCCTCTCTTTTAACAATCTGGAATAAATATCGTAGGAACGTTCCCCTTTAGATGTCTGTTCAATGACATAAGGTATTAAAGCCATAATTTCTCCTCCATTCAGTATAAGGTGGCAAATCTTCTCACGTCAGATTATACCACCTTAAATTTTATTTTGCCTTGCTTTCCTTTGCATTATCCGTAATAAACCCAGCCGCTTTTCTGACCGCCAGATCCTGCATGATATTTTTCTTCTCACGCTCACCCATGAGATCCTTCACCTTGGCAATCTCCATCTGATAGACTTCCGCCATGGTCTCAAGTTCTTTCTCGTACTCTTCCTGTGTCACTTCAATGTTCTCAGCCTTCACAACCGCCTCAAGCACCAGCCTGGATTTGATACGCTCTAAAGCCTGCGGTTTCACCTGCTCCACCATCTTCTGGTAATTGGTGCCTGTGAACTGGAAGTACTGTTCCATCGAAAGGCCCTGCATGGTGATCCGCTGTGCGAACTCATCCACCATCTGCTTTTGCTGGCTCTCCAGCATCGGGTCTGGAATCTCCATCTCAGAAGCCTCTACCACTGCCTGGATAGCAGCCTCCTCCTTGGCGTTTTTCGCATCTTTCTCCTTCTTTTCCGTGAGGTTCTTTTTCACATTTTCCCGATACTCAGCCATGGTCTCAAACTCAGACACTTCACTGGCGAACTCGTCATCCAGGGCAGGAAGCTCTTTCTCTTTGATCTCTTTGATTGTGCACTTAAAGACCGCTTCCTTCCCCTGCAGGTTCTCTGCCTGATAGTCTTCCGGGAAGGTTACCTTCACTTCCACTTCCTTGCCGATCTCGGCACCCACAAGCTGCTCTTCAAATCCCGGAATAAAAGCACCGGAACCGATGGTCAAAGGATAATCCTCTCCCTTGCCGCCTTCAAATGCCTCACCGTCCACGAATCCTTCAAAGTCAAGGATGGTCATATCGCCGTCTTTCACCGGACGGTCCTCTACCGTGATATTTCTGGCATTATTCTCACGTTCTTTATTGATTTCTTCGTCAATTTCCTCATCTGTCACTGTCGTGTCAATCTTATCGACTTTCACACCCTTGTACTTGCCCAGCTTAACATCCGGCTTTAAGGCTACTGTCGCCGTGAAGATAAAAGGCTTGCCCGCCTCAATCTGTACAACTTCAATCTTCGGGGATGATACGATATCCTCTTCACACTCATCCAGCGCCTTATCATAAGCGTCCGGAATCAGTTCATTGGCTGCATCCTCATAAAACACCTCTTTGCCGTACATTTTCTCCACCATCTGGCGCGGCACCTTACCTTTTCTAAAGCCAGGGATGCTGATCTTGTTCTTCTGCTTCTGATAAGCCTTCTCAATCGCCTTCTCCAGTTCATCTGCACCCGCCTCAATGGTAAGTTTCGCCATGTTCTTTTCCAGTTTCTCCACCTGTAAACTCATTCCAGTAAGTTCCTCCTTCAATTCCTCTGCAACATATATGATTTCATTAGAACGTCTTTTCCTGTACTTTCTCACCGTACATGACGTTTCCAGCCACAGTCATCGAGATATTATAGCATATAGCCATGGAAAATACTAGCTTTTTTTCACTTGAATTATCTGCTTATCCTTGAATTATCTGCTTTGCGTTATCTGCACACACTTGAACCATCTGCCCGCATCTCCATCCTTACTTTTCTTCCTGTCTCTCCGATAACAGCTGCATCGGCTCCCGCTTCAGGCTCTTATTCATCTTCACCCAGGCAATCCCAACACCTGCCGCCACAATAAATAACGTGCTCCAGACTGCCGGCATCTGTGTATCTGCCGCTTCCTCCACCACAACCTCATTTTCCGCATTGGTAAGCCCAACTGTATAAGTCGTCTCATAGTAACTCTCCCCGGCATTGATCACAGACACATTACCGGAAAATTTCGCTCCCGCCGAAGATCCTATGACCGCTCCGACACACACCAACAGGGCAAAGCCAGAGACCATGAACCACCGGCACTTCGCTTTTCTCATGCCCATTGACCGTTCAATGGCAGTCCGCTGTGCCTGCTTGGTGATAAACAGATGACTGAAGAACAGCAACAGAAGAATTGTCAAAACCACACCCGATGCAAACAGACACAAAGAAATATTCTTCATATTATCAATGCCCGCCTTTAACTGGGAATATCCCATATCATAAAAAGTAATTTCCAGCTTATCCATCCCATATTCCGCAAAGCCTTTCAGAAATTCATCAATGCTTCCGTTGGGAATCTGGAAAGAGGAAGTGGCATCCTTCATCGGCCCGCACTGTACCGACTGTCATGAAACGGTCCTCATATTGTGCCATCGTCCGGTTACCCTTCATCCAGATGCGGGTGCCCAGGGTCATCAGAAAAGCTGCAAAAACCATTAAGATAAGGAAGAGACCTGTCCGTAACGGTGTCCGCGCCATCTGTTTTAAGCTGTTTATCATCCGCGCACCACCTCCAGGACCCCATCCAGCATACCGTAGACCACATCTGCCGCCTCAGCCACTTTTTGATTATGGGTAACCACAATCACCGCATACTGCTCCTCATGGGCCAGTTTACAGAGCAAATCCACTATCACCTTTTCATTCTGACTGTCCAGATTTCCGGTGGGCTCGTCCGCCAGAAGAATCTGGCCGCCGGATGCCATGGCTCTGGCGATAGCCACCCTCTGCTGTTTCCCGCCGCTGATCATATTCGGCATCTTGCCATACAGGCTGTCCGGCAGCCCCACCTTGCCAAGGAACTCCTGCGCCCGCGCTTTCGCCTCTTTCTTGGACACATGCTGTAACTGCATGGGAAACATCACGTTTTCCAGCACCGTCAACAGGGGAAACAGATGAAACGCCTGATAGATCACAGAAGCCTGGTTCATCCGGTAAGCATCCCTGTCCATCTCGCAGATATCCTTGCCGTCTATGTAAAGTTTCCCCTCTGTTGGGACATCAAGTCCCGCCAGAAGAGAGAGAAACGTGCTCTTCCCACTGCCGGATTTTCCGGTAATCGCATATACTTTACCCTGCTCGAAAGAACAGCTTACCTCCCTGTTTACACCACTGTCTAACTTTACTTTTCATCCCTGGGCTGCCCCGATCAGATACGCGATAAGTATCACACCATTCACGGCTGCCGCTGTGGAAAACGCGGGTTCCGTCAATAACATCACCAGACCTCCCACAAGACTGCCGGCAAGAACCAGCAGCATCTGCTCTGACAGAAATAATACGGAAGCCCTTCCCTTCTTCAACCCCTGCAGGCGCAGCAGCGCAAACTCATCCTTTCTGCTGTTGCCGGAAAGATAGCTCACCACATAACCAATCAACAGCACCAGAATACACACCACCGGGAAAAAGGACTGCATCAGTTCTATCGCCCGCCTTAAATCGGTAGCACTGGTAATAAAGAATCCACTCTCCTGCATTTCCTCCTTGAAATCCCCCAGATTTAACGGATCTTTCACATGAAAGAAAACGGTATCTGCAAAAAACGGAAGATCAAACCGTTTAAAAATATTCTGCGCCGTCCTGGCTGGGAGCACCACATCCGTGCGGATTGCATTTGTCTTACCGGCAAGGTCCGCCATGGTTGCCACAATCTCGACTTCCGCCAGGCCTCCCATGGGATGTATCTCCACTTTGTGAAACGCACTTGAGGCATCATAGTAATAACACTTTAAACAAATCCTGTCTCCAATCTCCCACCCACGTTTTGTAAGCACCTTTTCATTGACAATACATTCCATTCTGTCAGAAGCAAAAAAATCTTCCACAAGCTCAGGGGCCATGCTGAACATATCGTCCGTCAATTCTCCTACCGCTTTTGCATTATTGGCGCTCACGACATACAGTTGCAGATACTTAGAATACTCTGCCTCCTTAAAATCACCCTCGCCAGCCATCATGACCACCATGTAGGACAGATCCTTTACCTGGTCAGACTGTTCCAGGGCATCCACAATCCGTTTCGGTGTAAACAGCCCATTTACCAAAGTTCCGCTCAGATTGGAAACCTGGCAGTATATCGGCACATTTTCCGCAAGATCCCTAAGCTGATCCTGATAACTGCGGATACTTCCGAAATATAAATGCAGAAGCACCACCAGCATAAAGCTGATTCCCATGGTGACCAGATTGCCGATTTTCCTCCTCTTTACGCTGTATGACAGATAATAAAACATCCCTTTCCCCCTTTCCGCTATACCAACCTGATTCTTATCAGGGCATTTCCTGTGACGCTTCCGTCCCACCGTCCAGCCGCACCAGTATACCCTTGCGGCCCGACACGTCACAAATTTCCATTAACAGATTATTTTTAAATATTTTAACATACACCGCTAGCGTTGTCCGCTATATACATAGTTGTATATTTGTTTGGATTTATATTTAAATTCGAATAAGATATATTTAGATTCCCAAGAAAGCAAACAAGGCAGGTCTCTTTTCTGGTATGTGCCCCAACTGGTCTCATACCAGAATAAGAAATCCGCCTTGTTCCAAAACTTGCTCAACCTGTTATTACACGTTCCTGATTATGCTGTCTTAGCAGCATCCCTGACATCATTAATATTCACATAGTTCCATGACGGAGTACCTGAACATCCGGAACAGTTCGTGCAATTGCAGGGTGAATACAGCTGTAAAGAACGCTGCTCACGAACAATGCTCTTTCTCAATGTCTTTTTCATACGTTTCATCTCCTTTCTTAAGTTTATTTCACCAATAACTGAAGCAGCAGCCCCAGTATATGGTCATATGTATCAAAATTCCCGTCACATATGAAATCATCTGGGACAGATACATCAAAAACATCTTCCGTCCGGTGCAGCAGAACCACAAGATCCCTGGCCTTTAAATCAATCTTTTCTCCCAGAAGCTTCTCCTTCCGCAAAACGGGTTCCTTGTCAAATTCCGCCTCTGTCACTTCTTTCATAATCTGCCCAAAAGCATCTGCAATTTTTTCTTCTGTCCACATATCGCTGCCCTCTTCTATCATCCTTCTGATAACGCGTCCACAATAAACTGTACACAGCCTGGTGCCTCATCTTTACTCACAATATGAAACACATCCTTTCTTGCGTACTGTTTCACTTTGGTTTCCACAAACTTTCTGTCAAGGCTGACCAAATGCCTCTTCCTGTTATCCAGGGCCGTCTGCATATCCGGTACGGCCGCCGCAATATGACATCCAATTGTACGATACCGGAAAATCCGTTCCATATCGCGGGCGAACTCCGAATAATCCCCGTCAAAACCCGCATTGTAAGGCATACACACAATAGCCCCGTCACAGGGAACCGCAAAGGACATTTCATAGGCCAGTATCCCGTACTCATTATGATCTACCCGGTCATAAGGAAGCACCCCGCCCGGTATCCCGATAACCATAATCTCCGGCTGCTGCGTCAACTCAATCTGCTTCACATAATGATTATATTTTCTGATCTTATCACCTTCGGCACAGACTGGTTTCAGCATATATTCCGGGATGGGATACATGCCATATAATCTGCCGTCCATTCGCGAAGATATGGAGGCCACCTTATAGCCAATACGCATCAGCTCTTCCCGCAGTGCCAGCTGTACCGCCAGTTTATCAGTATCCCTCTCTGTCCCATACACCACCAGCACAGGCGTATCAATATGATAACAATACTCTGCACCAAGCATGTCCTTTTTCAAATCCGGCTCCTGTGGCAACATTTGCAGTTCGGACGGGATGCTATCTGCTATACGGGCCGAATCTCTAAAAGATGTCCGTGTACATAAAATCTTTTTCCCCTGAAGCACTGCCTTGCGTATCTTTTCTTCCACCGCATCCTCCGGCAATGCGAATTTTTCGTCATTGACAAACCACACGCCGTCACATCGGTTAAGTTCTGCCTCATAATCCTTGGAAACTGTCAGTTCCTTTTCTCCAGAGCAGACTTGTCTTCCCACAAGCCCGGAGCCGCCTGATGAGACCAGAGAAACAATTTCCCGGTTCTCCAGAAGTCCGGCATACCGTACATAAGGCTCATAGGCCCTGGTATATGGATAAATCATAATCCGTTCCATAACAACACCTTCTCTCTAGTAAATCTCGTGATTATAGCCAAATTCCCGTAAAATCACATAATCCATCAAAGAACTCTCTATCCCCATCTTGCAATCACTGCATTCCATGCACAGTTTACACTCTGTCATCTTCTGTCCGTCGTCTGCCTGCGCGATACACAAATTGCAAAAAGCATATCCCCAGCAGTTTCTACATCTTTCCGATGATATCCTTTCAATATTTAAAACACTCAAGGCTTTCTCTTCATCAATTCCGTGCGTAAGATCTCCGATGACCCCTGCCTGAGAACTCTCACTGACTCTCTCGCAGGGATACAACCTGCCGTCCACCGTCACAAAGAGCTTCCTGACACCTGGAATACAGGGGCCTCCCCGATGTCCCTTATAGGGTATTGTCTCCTGCTGATATCGTTCAAACACCATGGCAATCTGTTTTACCCGTGAAAAGTGTTCTCTCATAACCGGAGAAATCCTGCTCTTGTCAAGCCGTCCTGTCATCATCAAAAAGGTTTTAAACTTTTCATATGCATACTCCTGTGTGAACTTCGCACTGTATTCGGTCTTCTCATCCGCATACGTATCATTCACAATGGACGACATAAAGAAAGAATCCCTGACAACATCATTGTGCAATGCAAAATCACATATTTCGGTAAAAGGGTACTGCGGGTCAATTACTGTATTAAATGTTACATTCTCCTTAAAGAAAACCGGATATCGTTTTTTCATATTTTCTACATTTGTCATTAATAGTTTAAATGAGCCGACTTCGGAGTTGGCAAACTTCCGATGTCTGTTCTGTACATGCTCCGGACCATCCATACTGATCAGCATAGTAAAACCATGCTGCACAAAAAAGTCTACTTTATCCTCTGTCAGAAGCGTTCCATTGGTGGTAAAGTTTAACAGAAATTTGCGCCCCTCAAAGACTTTTTCCGCATATAATGTACATTCTTTCATCAAGTCATAGGCCAGCAGCGGTTCGCCCCCATAGAAGCCCAGCGACGGCGTCTCCACATCCGCACAATGAGCCGCCAGATAATCAATCGCCTTTCTGGCAGTCTCAAAAGTCATCCATCGATCCGCATGATGACGATTATGATAGTTCCCGGAATAAATACAGTATTCGCAGTCCAGATTACACTTCTGTGTTACCTGCAGAGTGAGCTGTCCCACATTATTATCCGCAAACGCTCCATAATATTCTGTCACCGGATGCTCGCTGACCTGTGGGCGGCTACTCTTTAAAAAACCTGCTTCCTGCAGAACCTGCACATATTCCTGCACTTTCTCCTCTTCCTGCCCATCACCCTCCTCACCGGTTGATAAATACCGGTATACATATTCCGGTATTTCCTCTATCTGATTCTTATTCACATCATAGAAGAAAAACCTTCTGCCGATACGAAACAAATGTATAAATGGCCTCTCCTTCATATCTTAATTCTCCTCCTGTCTCTCTGAAAGCAGCTGCATCGGCTCCCGTCTCAGGCTGCCGTTCATCTTAACCCATGCAATCCCCACACCTGTCGTCACAATAAACAGCGTACTCCATACCGCAGGCAGTCCCGTATCTGCCGCTTCCTCCACCGCAACCTCATTTCGGGTGTTGGTAATCCCAACCGTATAGGTTGTCTCATAGTAACTCTGCCCGTCATTCACCACAGAAACATCACCGGAAATCTTCGCGCCGGCCAGGGAACCTATGACCGCGCCAGCCAACACTAAAAGGGTAAATCCCGATAACATGGACCACCGGCATTTCGCTTTTCTCATACCGAGAGACCGCTCTATGGCCGTCCTCTGTGCCTGCTTTGCGATAAACAGATGGCTGAAGAAAAGCAGTAAAAGCACTGTCAGGATCACACCTGCCGCAAGCAAATACAAAGATATCGTTTTCATATTATCAATCCCGGCCTTCAACTGAGAATACCCCATATCATAGAAGGTAATTCCCAGCTTATCTGTACCGTACTCCGCCCAGCCTTTCAGGAATGTATCAATACTACCGTTAGGAATCTGAAAAGAGGAAGTAGCGTCCGTCATCGGCCCGCAAGCCAGAAGGTTTTTCCCGTCCCGCGCCTGGATAGACTCCATAGGCACAATCAGTTCATCCGCCCCCGGATCAAAGATGCTCTCTGTACCGCTGATTGTCACATCATAGATACCCACCACTTCATATTCGGAAGTTTCAAACACCTGGAGAGCTTCTCCCGCCGTGTCAATCAGACCTCTATAAAAGCTCACAGACCCGTCCAGCCAGAACTTTCTTCCTGCATTCACCCGGCTGTCCGTACACAAAAGCTGTACCTTCACCTGATCACCGAGAGACAGTCCGTTATTCTCCATAAAAGTCTCAGACGCCAGACATACCTTACTGCCGGCGGCATACTCTTCTTCACTGATATCCCGCCCCTCACAGATATAGGCCTGCCCGTTATAAAACGGCATCCACAGACAGGTTCTGTTAGTTCCCGTCACCGGCTGACTATACTGCCAGACTGTCTCCAGCTGCCCCATATTCAAAAGTCTGCGGCCCGCGTCCGTCTCGTAAAACCCTTCCGTGACCTCAAAAATCTGCTCTCCGTCCTGAAAGGACTCCTCCAATCTGCTTCCATCCGGCATCCACAGACCGGATTCCAGGGAATCGGGCCAATATTCCAGACCAATATAAACCTCATTCTTTGACTTCATCAGTTCATCATATACACTGCCATGTATATAACTGCCGCCATGCTGCAAAATAGCCACATAAGTTTTATCTTTATACAGCGGGGCAGGATCCGGGTTCCTGTGGTCACAAAAATAATCTACCACACCTTCCATCCTCTCATCCCCGCCAATCACCTTCGTAATCTTTATCTGAACCGATTCATCCGGCACGCAGTCCTCCATCGGTGAAAATTCTGCAATCAAAGACCCCTTTGAAATCATGCTGGGATTAAGACTCTTACACAACATCAGATATTCCGGCTCATAGGAACTGTAGAAAGCTCTCTGCTCCGGTCCCGCTATATATTCCGCTCCCGGAAAGAGCATATCTTCCGGCGTATAGTAAACACTGTACTGAGCTTTTTTAATCACATCATAATCCTTTGTTTCCGCATTCCACAACAGTGTCTGCTCAAAGGAATCCGGAATCTGCCGCACCGTCCCGATGGTCATGAAACGGTCCTCATACTGTGCCATGGTTTTATATCCCTTTAGCCAGACACAGGTGCCAAGAGTCATCAGAAGTGCTGCAAAGACCACTAAAACCAGAAAAAACACAGTCCGCACAGGCGTGCGCATCATCTGCTTCAAGCTGTTTCTCATCCGCGCACCACCTCCAACACACCGTCCAGCATGCCATAGACCACATCTGCCGCCTCGGCCACCTTCTCATTGTGGGTGACCACGATCACCGCATAATTCTCCTCATGGGCCAGCTTACAGAGCAGCTCCACGATCACCTTTTCATTCTGACTGTCCAGATTCCCGGTGGGCTCGTCGGCCAGAAGAATCTGCCCGCCGGAGGCCATGGCTCTGGCTATGGCCACTCTTTGCTGCTCCCCTCCGCTGATCATATTCGGCATTTTACCATACAAAGTTTCCGGCAATCCCACTTTCCCAAGAAACTCCCCTGCCCGCGCCTTCGCTTCTTTCTTAGACACATGCTGTAACTGCATGGGAAACATCACATTTTCCAATACTGTCAGTAGCGGGAAAAGATGAAACGCCTGATAAATCACGGAAGCCCGGTTCATCCGATAGTTATCCCTGTCAATCTCACGGATATCCCTGCCATCTATATACAGCTTACCCTCCGTAGGCACATCCAGCCCTGCCAAAAGAGAAAGAAAAGTACTCTTCCCGCTGCCGGATTTTCCGGTAATTGCATATACTTTTGACTGTTCAAAAGAGCAGCTGACTTCCGTCAATGCCCTGGTCTTCTGGTACTTTGACTGATAAAGATATCCCACCTTTTCCGCTTCAATGATATTACCCATATTTCCCTCCATATTTACACAACTGATGAACCTCATATTCCATCCTGTGGCGTTTCGCCTTGAATACCTCTTGTATTTATTGCACTGCAGACAGAAGGTATACCACGCTTCCCCTGCTCATCCGTCCATATGCCGCCGCTGCCCCGATCAGATAGGCCACAAAAACTAAAACATTAACGACAGCCATGGTAGTAAATGCCGGTACTGCCAGCGCTATCACCACATCTCCCACAAGATTTCCTGCAAGAACCAATAACATCTGTTCCGCCAAAAACACCAAAGATACCTTTATCTTTTTCGCCCCCTGCAGACGCATCAGCGCAAACTCCTCTCTCCGGCTGTTCCCGGAAAGATAACTCACTACATAGCCAATCAGTAAAACCAGAATACACACCACCGGGAAAAACGCCTGCATCAATTCTATGGCATGTCTTAGATCGGTAGCGTTGGCAATGAAACTGGCATCCCTGACCATCAGGGCATATCCGGCATAAGATTCCATAGCCTCAGAAGATATCTCCACCAATCCAATCTCCTGCATTTCCATCTTAAAAGCATCCAGCTGCAATGGATCTTTCACATGGAATGTCACCGTGTCGGCAAAAAAGGGAAGACCGGATTGTTCAAAAATATTCTGTGCCGTCTTAGCCGGTATCACCACATCTGTACGAATGGCGTTTGTCTTCCCGGAAATATCCTCCATAGATGCCACAATGGTGACTTCCACAACACCGCCCATGGGATGAATCTCAACTTTATTAAGCTCACTCGCCGGATCGTAATAATAGCATTTCAATATAATCTGATCACCAATCTTCCATCCGCGGTTCTTAAGCACATTCTCGTTGACAATACACTCCATTCTGTCAGATGCAAAAAAATCATTGACGCGCTCCACATCCATACTGATCATATCGTCGGACAGTTCTCCCACCGCCTCTGCCTGGTTGGCGCCAACAACATGCAGATTCAGATATTTAGAATACTCAGCCTCCTTAAAATCCCCTTCACCTGCCATCAGCACCGTCATATAGGACAAATCCTTCACCTGATCCGACCGCTCCAAAGCGTCCGCAATCCGTTCCGGAATAAACAGCCCGTTGACCATGGTTCCGCTCAGATTAGAAACCTGACAATATATCGGTACATTTTCGGCAAGATCTGCAAGCTGATCGCGGTAACTGCGGATACTCCCAAAGTACAGATTCAGAAGAAGCACCAGCATCACGCCAATTCCCGCCGTAACCAGATTTGCAATTTTTCTTCTCTTTATGCTGTATGATATGTAGTGAAGCATCTTATTTCCTCCGCTTAACCTTTCTGCTTTCCCTCATCCAGTCTCACCACCTGATCCACCTCAGACAATACCGCCTGTCTGTGGGCAATCACAATCACAGTCTTATCCTTAAGCCTTGTGTGCAGCAAAGAGTTAATCTGCTGTTCCGAACAGACATCCGAACCGGAAGTAGCTTCATCAAACACCACTATCGGTCTGTCATGCACCAAAGCCCTGGCAAGCGCAATCTTCTGCTTCTGTCCCCCGGAGAGCATCATACCGTTTGTCCCCACCGGATAATCCAGGGAAACTTCCTCGATAAACTCCGAGAGCCCGCTGTCCCGGCATGCCTCTAAAATCTGCGCATCCTCTATCTGTACGTACAGGCTGATATTATTGCGGATAGTATCATGAAAAAGATAAATATCCTGACTCACCACGGAAATAAGATTTCTGTATTCCGTCAACGGCAGACTTCCTATTTCCCGTCCATTCAGCAGAATCTGCCCCTGTTTAGGTGTATAGAGCCTGAGAAGCAGGTCAATCACCGTGCTCTTTCCGGAGCCGTTCTTCCCAACCAACGCCGCCTTACTCCCTCCTGAAATCTTAAAATTAACGTCCTCTAAAACGGGCTTATCTTCCTCATACGCAAAGGACACATGCCGAAATTCGATAGCACCGGGCTGCGGCATGACCGTATACACCGCACCTTCATCTTCCTCCGCTTCCTCCATAAATACATAATACCGTTTCGTGGAGGGAATAATCCCCGACAACAGATACCCTATATTCAGGATTGCAGAAATCGGTCTCGTCACATACGTGCTGTATGTGATAAAAGCGAATACACTACCAATCGACAGTTGAAGCGCAAATACCAGATTGGAACCCACAATATAAATCAGCGTCGTCAAAAACTGTACGAGAATCACATCCGTAACACTATTCCACTGCATCAGCATGTTCAGTTCCTTTTGGCTGCAGATTACTTTGCCCTGTTTTTCGTCGAATTCTCTGTGTTTGTCCTCCGCTATTCCAAAAAGCTTTAGTTCCCTGATGCCGCCTATGGTATCGCCAAACCACGCCGCATACTTCTGGCTGTCGCTGATATAGGTGTCCACCGCCTGTTTGCGCCGCCTGGCAAAATACCGCGTGACTACATATTTCACCGGAATAAACAACATCACCAGAAGCGTCATGCGCCAGTCTATAATCAACAATCCAATCATGCCGCCTGTTATGCCAAAAATCTGCGTCACCACAAAAAAGGTACTCTCATCCGCAATGGAAGCTATATTACCTACGTCCTCACGGATACTGTTCATGATTTCCGCATAATTGTGTCTGGTAAAATAACCGGCCTCCATACGAATAAGATGGGAATAAGACTCTTCCGCTAACGCATACTGCAGTTTTGCCGCAATATCCACTCTCTTTTTTTCTTTCAGCAGGTCAATCCCTGAACTGATCAGATAAATCAAAAGCGAACCCAATACCATCGCAAGCAACACTTCCTTATCCCCGCCGATAAACCCATCGTCCATAATCCGTCTGTTCAGCAGCGGGATACATAGATTTAATGCTGTTGAAATCAACAGACATCCGATGATAACTACAATTGTTTTCTTATAACCTCCCAACAGGGCAATCAATTTTTTTACCGCTTCCTTATTGCTCATAGTCTGACTGCATCATCTCCCACCATAGGCTATCGGATTTGCATACTTTGATATTATATTAATTTACATACACGTAATTATTTTTTATTATTTTACCACACACCCCTCTTATTGTACACTATAAATTTAGTTCTAATTATCCTAATTTTTCGTTAAATGTATCGTAAAACACCCGCAGATAACCCTGTTAGAAACATGTCCGCGAGGCGCACAATAAGAAAGACAACCCGCCTGTCCATGACAAACGGATTGCCTCTCTTTTACTTGCTTTTCGCAGAAAGTTCTGCGTTCTTACATAGATTAAGATCTAAGTTTCAATCGCTTACTTCATCTGCTCTTCCTGGCGCTTGATCATTCTACGAACCATCTCACCACCGATAGAACCAGCCTCTCTGGAAGTAAGGTCGCCGTTGTAACCCTCTTTCAGGTTCACACCTAACTCAGACGCAACCTCAGTCTTGAAACGATCCATAGCTGCTTTTGCTTCAGGAACTTCTACTCTATTGGTTTTGTTGCTTGCCATTTCTTTTCACCTCCGAAATACATTTGAATGTTTTTCATTCTTTATCTATATTGAGATAAGCGCTTGTGCCCTGCGCTTATCTCAGTGACTTATGTCTCTGCGATTGCGCATCGGTTTGGTCGCTTATCTTGATGTTAGTATGTTCGGATGGTGAGAAAATATTATGGTAAGTTTTGCTAGATTTTAAACTTTTCAAACACCACTGCATCTGCCATTTTATCAGCCGCATCCTGATCCTGTATCTTTGCTAGAATGGCAAGGCTAAAGGCAATGGCCGCGCCCATGCCACGGCCCGTGATAATATTTCCATCCGTGACCGCAGGCTGCCTAAACACTTCCGCACCCTCTAAGTGACTCTCCATAGAAGGATAGGAGCAAGCCTTCTTCCCTTTCAGATGTCCCCGATGTCCTAAAATACTGGGTGCCGCACAGATCGCCGCCACCACTTTACCCTCTGCCACAAATCCGTCCACCTGTCCCATCAGCGTCTCACAAGCTTCCAGATTCTTAGTGCCCGGCATACCGCCCGGAAGCACCAGCACATCCACACTGTCAAAATCCACCTCCGAAAGCGTCTTATCCATGCCAACTGTAATATCATGGGAACCTGTCACGCTTTTTTCATCTGTGATGGATACCATATCCACCGTCTCCCCGGCCCTGCGCAGAATATCCACCACGGTCAGCGCCTCAATCTCTTCATACCCTGTTCCAAAAAATACTGCGATTTTACTCATTTTGTTTTCCCTCCTGTATCTCTTTTTTCAATTTCATGGCTCCCATGCCAACCACATCCGCAAGCGCCCAGCCAATGGGGATTGCCCACCAGATTCCCAAAACCCCGATCTGAGGAACCGCCGCCAGTATGTACGCTAAGAAAACCCGCGTTCCCAGAGAAATAATCGTCAGCACCAGTGAAACACCAGGCCGGTTGATTCCCCGAAAATACCCATAAAGCAGGAATAAAATACCTATGCCGATATAGAAGGTTCCTTCTATCCGCAGATACTGCATGCCAATCGCTATAATCTGCGTATCCTCCGCCTTCACAAAAATCAACATCAGATACCGAGCCAGTACAAAGACCAAAACCGATATGACACCGCAGAAAGCGGCAGAAACGCCTATTGCCTTCCTGGTTCCTTCCCTTACCCGCTCTTCTTTCCCGGCTCCGTGGTTCTGGGAGATGAAGATAGAGTAGGCATTACCAAACTCCTGCGCCGGCATATAAGCAAAGGTGTCTATCTTCACAGTTGCCGCAAAGGCCGCCATCACCGCCGGTCCAAAGCTGTTCACCAGACTCTGCACCATCAGAATCCCAAAATTCATCACGGACTGCTGCATACAGGTCATGCCGGAATATTTGCAGATTTCTGCCACCGGCTTTTCTCCCTGCACAAAGCTTCGCAGGGAAAACCGGAAAAAAGGTTCCCTCTTCCATATATAAATACCAAGTCCCACACCCGATACCGCCTGAGCAATCACCGTTGCCCAGGCCGCGCCCTGCAGTCCCCAGTCAAGTCCCAGCACAAAATACAGGTCCAGAACAATGTTCAGGACAGATGCTATGCCCAGAAAACAGAGCGGCACCACGGAATTCCCCAGCGCCCGCAGCAGAAACGCGAAATAATTATAAAGGAAAATAAACACAATTCCCGTAAAGATGACCACCAGATACTCCTCCGTCATCTGCCAAAGCCGCGGCGGCGTACGAAGGAGCCACAGAATCGGTTGCCTGAAACACTGCACCGCTGCACTGATCACCACAGCCAGTATGCCTATCAGTGCGAAAGATGTCTGGGCACAGGATCTGACCTTCTGCCTGTCACCCTTTCCTATATAATAAGAAAAAACAGCCCCGCTGCCCATACACAGACCGATCAGCAAAGAATTTAAAAACGTCATCAGCGTATAGGAAGACCCCACTGCTGCCAGTGCATCCGCACCCACATATCTTCCCACCACCCAGGTATCTACTATATTATAACACTGCTGCAACAGGTTCCCCAGAATCATCGGCCCCGCAAACGTAAGCAGGGCACCTGTCACATTTCCTTTTGTCAAATCATGATTCATAACTACGGTTTCCTTGGTAAAATAATCATCATATTTGCATATGCGTTTCTATTTATTATATCCCTAATCCTGCTTTGCTTCCACATCTTTTTATGTTCTCATGCCTTTCTGCCCGCATTCTGCCTCTCACCTGTAAAATGAAATTGAAGCTTTCAGCATTTTATGATAATATTATAATTTATAAGGGCAAGAAAATAGGTGGTTTTTCATTCTGCTCTATTTTCTTACCCTCAAAACATCATCGGAGGAAGATACTATATAAAGTCAATCAAATCAAAAATTCAAATCAGTATGCTGCTAGTGGTGCTGGTCAGTTCCATACTGATTGGAGTCATCACAGCACTGTTAAACGCAAACGGAATCGATGAAATGATGACAAAGACCCTGGGACCGGCCACGCAGATGGCTGCAGACGCCGTGGAATGGCGCATGAACAACTACTGGACCGCGCTGCAGGAAGCCGCCTCTTCTGATATTTTTCAGAAGTCTGACCCGACTGCCCCGGAACTGGTACCTGTCCGGGATGATATCGCTCAGCGTAACGGCTTTCTTTACACTGGTAAAATGGATGCCAGCGGATTTTCTTCCACCGGCTATAACTACGCCGATGAATATTATTTCCAACAATGCAAGGAAACCATGCAGCCCTATATCTCCAATATTATGAACGATGGAGAGCAGATGATTTTCCTGCTGGAGGTCCCCATCGTGAAAGACGGACAGTTTGATGGCATTGTTTATGGTGGAATCAACGCTGATTTCTTATCGGACATCGTGGTCAATCTCTCCCTTGGCAATGAGGGCGGCATGGTTGTGAACAAAGTTACCGAGTCTTTAAACCGGACCCACGCAATTGCCGAAAATGTAACAACAAAAGTGAGTGCCATGGTAGAGGCCGTAGAGGAGCAGACCGCTGCAATCTCTCAGGTAACTGACGGAATCGGCCAGATCTCTGTTGTTGTTCAGAATACCTCTGAGACCTCTGAGAAGAGTGCCGCTACCTCACAGGAATTGTCGGAACAATCTCTGCTGATGAATAATCTGGTGCGTAAGTTCCAGCTGAATTGATCAGCCAGATGCATGTAACCTGTAAATTAATATAAGACAGAGGAGCCCCCTATGGAAATCGAACGCAAATTTACCATCACCAGACTGCCTGACAATCTGACATCCTATCCCTGCCACATCATCGAGCAGGCTTATCTTAACACTGACCCGGTTGTCAGAATCCGCAGACAGGATGATTCCTACTATATGACCTATAAGGGAAAGGGGCTCCTGGCCAGAGAAGAGTACAACCTCCCTCTGAATGAGGCATCCTACTACCATCTGCTGGAAAAGGCAGACGGAAATATCATCTCAAAAAAACGCTATGTCATACCCATCGACCATCCGCAGTTCGATACGACATATATGTCATTACCCGGATTTTCTATTGACCAGATTAGTCTATCGGTGGAACTGGATATCTTTGAGGCACCCTTTGCCCCTCTGATAATCGCCGAGGTGGAATTTCCGAACAAAGAAATGGCGGAATCGTTTCTCCCCCTTGACTGGTTTAGTCAAGACGTGACAAACGATCCCGCTTATCATAATTCCAACTTAAGTACACAAGAGTTCTGACACCATATCCTGAAAGCATGGACATCAGCAGAACCTGTCATATGCTGCATCTGCATTTCCCGGTGGACTCCCGCACCACCAGCTGCGCCGGGAAGATAATCTGCTGATGATCCTTTCGGCCTGCAATCACATCCAACAGCAGACGTATGGTTCTTTTGGCAATTTCCTCCACAGGCTGTTTGATCGTTGTCAGCTTCGGATTATAATATTCTCCCATCTCAATGCCGTCATAGCCTGCCACAGAGATATCTTCCGGAATCCTTTTCCCTGCTTCCAACACCGCCCGGCAGGCGCCAATCGCCAGAGAATCCGAAACTGCATAGATGGCTGTCACTTCTTCGCCCGATTCCAGTAACTTCTTAGCCGTCAGATAACCGTTCTCCATGGAATAGTGCTCAATCTCCTCCTGCACATAACAGATCAGATTCTCTGCCACGGAAAGATTGCGTCTGGCATAGGCTGCTCTGTACCCCTCCATACGCAGACGCCCGATAGGGCGCTCCGATTTCTCCGTAATCAATGCGATCCGGCGATGTCCCAGTTCCAGCAGATATTCTGTCATCTTCTCACTCTCTGTCCTGTCATCCACTGCAATATTGGAAAAGGCCACCTTGCCAATCTGGTCCGCAAAATTGACTCCTATCGTACTGAAAATAAAAGGCACATTGAGTTTGCCGATCTTCTCCGCAGAATGTTCAAATTTACCGCCCAGAAATACGATCCCCCGCAGACGTTTCTCCTTTTCCAGTTCCAGGGCCACATCCACCTCGTCCTCCTGGGCTTCCACATGCCGCAGCACCAATGCGTATTTATTACGCTGTGTCTCTTCCTCAATGATCTGGATCATATTGCTGAAAAAAGGATTCGTGATACCCTTTACCAACACGGCAATACACTTGGCATCCGTCCTTTTAAGATTTCTGGCGCTGTTGTTGGGAATAAATCCTGTTTCCTCAATCACCTTCAGAATCATATTCCTGGTCTCCGGATTAATATCCGGATGATTATTCAGCGCCCTGGAAACCGTACTGATTCCCACCCCGCATTTTTTAGCAATATCCTTGATCGTAATCTCCGCCATCGAAAACAAATTCCCCTTTTACCCTTGCAATCGACCATAAAGCCTGGTCATGTCATAAATCTTCCCTGCCAGTTCTTCCGTAAACTGCCCTGGCAGCATTCTCCACTTCCAATTGGTTCCCAGTGTGGAAGGCATATTAATCCGCGCCTTTGTCCCCAGTTCCAGATAATCCTGCATGGGAATCACACAGGTATCAGACACGCTGGAAAGGGCCGCACGGATAAATGCCCAGGGAATATCCCTACGGGAACGGATATTCAGATATTTCCTGGCAAATGCCTTATCTCTTCGATTCAGTTTATCATACCATCCAAGGGTAGTGTCATTATCGTGGGTCCCCGTATAAGCTATGCTGTTGGACACATAGTTATGAGGAAGGTAATCGCTCTCTTCCCTGGAATCAAAAGCAAACTGCAATATCTTCATACCCGGGTATCCGGTTTTTTTCACCAGCTTAATGACTGAATCAGTCAAAAATCCAAGATCTTCTGCAATCACAGCCTTACTTCCCAGTTTCGCCTTCATGGTCTTAAAAATCTCATAGCCGGGACCTTTCTCCCAGTGTCCGAACTCTGCCGTGGGATCACCGTAGGGAATAGAATAATATTCATCAAATCCACGGAAATGATCAATGCGCACCACATCGTAAAGCTGATAACAATAAGCAATGCGTTTCATCCACCACGCATAATCCGTCTCTTTATGATACGCCCAGCGATACAGCGGATTTCCCCACAGCTGCCCTGTAGATGAAAAGGCATCCGGCGGACAGCCTGCCACCGCAGTCGGCGTCAGCGTCTCATCCAGCTGGAAAAGCTCCGGATTCGCCCAGGTATCCGAACTGTCAAAAGCCACATAGATTGGAATATCCCCAATAATCTGAATTTTTTTCTCATTGGCATATGTTTTCAGCGCAAACCACTGCTTTGCAAATAAATACTGCTGGAACTGATAAAAAGCAATTTCCTGCGCATACTGCCCGGCATACTTCTCTATCGCGGCAGGTTTGCGCAGCCTGATGTCCTCATCCCACTCGCTCCAGCTTTTGCCGCCAAAAGAATTCTTCACTGCCATATAGAGCGCATAGTCTTTCAGCCAATAGGCATTCTCTTCCACAAACTTCTGATACGCCTGGTCTTCCTCGATATGGCTGTTCTGATAAGCCTTCCTGAGTACTTTGAATCTGGACAGATAAATCTTCTCATAATCCACATAAACCGCGTCATCACCGAAGTCATACTGTTCGCATTCCGCCTTCGTCAGATAGCCTTCCTCAATCAGGGCTTCCAGATCAATATAATAAGGATTGCCTGCAAAGGTAGAAAAAGACTGATAAGGAGAATCCCCATAGCCTGTAGGTCCCAGAGGCAGTATCTGCCAATAGGACTGCCCTGCTTTTTCTAACAGATCAATAAATGCATAAGCCTCCTTGGAGAAGGCTCCTATCCCATACGGAGACGGAATACTGGATACGGGCAGTAAAACGCCGCTCTTTCTCATAATACCAACAAATCCTTTCATACGCTGTATACTGTTTTATTTTAGGCCTTTTTGTCGAAAATGGCAAGTTTATTCCTGCTATCGCACAGCCTGTTTTTGTTCTGATTGCACTATCACTGCAACCAGCGCTCTCTTATCCTTTGACCGCACCTGCAACCACACCTTCGATGATGTGCTTCTGGCAGGTCAGATAGAAGATAACAATGGGGATAATGGAGAGCACCAGCATTGCCATCAATGCACCCATATCCTTATTACCATTAGATCCCACCAGCATCTGTACCACCACCGGAATCGTCTTATATTGGGTGCTGATACCGATTACCAGATAAGGAAGCAGGAAATCGTTCCAAATCCACATGGCTTCCAGAATCGCCACAGTGATAGCCGTTGGTTTCAGAATCGGGAACACCACACCGAAGAACGTCCGAAGGGGCGTGCATCCATCAATCATGGCCGCCTCCTCAATCTCCAGAGGCACGGACTTGATAAATCCGGAAAACATAAAGATACACAATCCTGCGCCAAATCCCAGGTAAAGTACACACATTCCCAGAGGATTTTTCAGATGGAACGTATCTGCCAGACTGCTCATGGTAAACATGACCATCTGGAACGGCACAATCGTTGAAAAGGCAAACATATAATATAACCCGCTGGTCAACCTGGATTTCACCCTGGTGATGTAATATGCTGTCATGGAAGTAAAAAGAATCAGCATGAGCACCGACACAATGGTAATGAAAAAGGACCAGCCGATGGCGCTCAACAGCCCCGTCTTAATGAGTCCGTTCACATAGTTGGTGATACCGGAGAAGGTCTCGCCGTTTGGCAGTGAAAAGGGGTCCTTGCTGATAAAGAACTTCCCTTTAAAGGAGTTGTTCACGATAAAGAACAGCGGATACAGCACTACCACCGTGAGTGCACACAATATGAGGAAAAATACTTTATTTAAAGTCCTGGAAGTTTTGGTCTTTGTCATTATTGTTCTACCTCCTTACTTCTGGTCAGGGAAAGCTGCACAAGCGCTATGGCTGCCACCAGGATAAAGAATACCACTGCCTTCGCCTGGCCCACGCCCTCATAGCCGGTCTTTCCATAAAAGGTATCATAAATATTAAGTGCAAGCATCTGCGTTTTATTCATCGGTGCACCGTTGGTCAGCGCTTTGTTCTGATCAAACAGTTTAAAGCTGTTGGACAGTGTCAGGAACATGCAGATGGTAACGGAAGACATGACCATGGGAAGTTTCACCTTGATCAGTGTCTGCCAGCCAGTGGCGCCGTCAATCTTGGCCGCCTCTATCAGATCAGTGGGTACATTCTGAAGACCTGCGATATAGATAATCATCATGTAACCAATCATTTGCCAGTTCATCAGGATGACCAATCCCCAGAAACCGTATTTGGCATTTGCCACAATGGTGGTCTCATACCGATACAGAATCGCGTTGATCATCTGCTGCCAGGTATAACCCAGAACTATACCGCCGATCAAGTTCGGCATAAAGAAAACGGTACGGAAGAGATTCGTTCCCTTAATTTTCCTGGTGAGCAGCAGTGCAATACAAAAAGCGAATAAATTGATTGTACACACACTCACGATGGTAAACAGAAATGTGAATCCTGCTGCGCTCAAAAATCCCTGTCCACTCTCAAAAGCCTTTATATAATTCTGCAGACCGACAAAGTGCGCATTCTTTACCGTGGTAAACTCACAGAAGGACAGGTACACACCTTGCGCAAAGGGAATGATAAAGGCAAAAGCAAAAGCGATGAGTGTTGGTAAAGTAAATACTAAAAAATATTTTTTTAATGATTTTTCCATACGATTGCCGGGGCTCCTTTCCTTAAAGTAATTTGCTTCGCAAATAACTTTTCGAGATCCGCTTCGCGGACTCGGATTTATTTAAGAATTTCTTTTTAAAATAATTTTTCGAGATCCGCTTCGCGGACTCGGATTTATTCAACAATTTCTTGATTAAAATAACTTTTCGTGTTCCGCTTCGCGGACTCGGATTCTTATTCAACAATTTCTTGATTAAAATAACTTTTCGTGTTCCGCTTCGCGGACTCGGATTCATTTAAGAATTTCTTTTTAAAATAACTTTTCGTGTTCCGCTTCGCGGACTCGGATTCGTTAAAAATTTAGAAAAGCGCCCCGCAGCTTGGAGCTGCGAAGCGCTTCCATGATGCTTCTTTATGGTTCCATTTTATGATTGATTATGATATCTTAGTTTGCTGTCGCTGCCTTCTCTTCTGCCCATCTTGTTACGACAGTATCCTTAACAGCATCCCATTCCATGTTGCCGTTGCAGTACTCCAGTAAAGCTGCACCAAAATCGTCCTTGAAGTCCTGGCTCGGGAAGATGGTGAAGTTCCAGCTTACGGATGTCTTACCACTCTCCATGGATGCGTACATCTCTTTTGCAAGAGGATCGTTGGGTTTCTCAGCATCTGTGAAGGTAGAGAACGGCGCTGCATTACCAAGGGTGTTGACCATGATATTCTTACCTTCATCAGAAGAAATCAGCCATGCTACGAAATCCTCTGTCGCTTTGATATCAGCTGCATCTGCCTGGCTGTTGATGCACCAGAAGTTCTCTGTGCCGATACATAAGCCCTGTGTGTCCTCACCGGATACGCCTGTGTAGATAGGCATGAACTTCACATTTGCTTCTTCCACTGTATTGCCTTCTACTTCAGAAATCTGGCCCCATGCCCAGTTACCATTCTGCACCATTGCACACTCGCCAAGAGCGAACTCTGCCATGGAATCTGTTACCGCCTTGCTGCCTAACAGAGTGGGTGCACAGGTGGAGTTGTTGATGTATAAGTCAAAAATGTTCTTGAAGTTGTCGCTATACTGGAACTCAAGTGCGTCTGTATCTGTGATACCCTTCTCCTTCAACTCATAGTATACCGGAAGGTTCGCCAGATGTGTCTGCCATCTCCAGTCTTCACCGGGAAGTAAAGAGGTGGAAGCGAATACGCCTGTGATGCCAAGGTCATCTTTCTTCGCCTGCATATCTTCAACGACTGCCTTTAACTTATCGAAACTGTTGATTTCGTCAATGCTCTTTGCCGCTGCGCCGTCCATCGCGAAGTATGCCTGCATGATAGCATCGTTGTAGATGATACCATATGCTTCCACTGTGTAAGGAACACCGTAAGGCTTTCCATCTTCGCCGTACACAGCAAGACTCTGATCGGACAGATTCTTGAACATTTCTGTGTTGGACAGATCCATGCAGTAATCTTTCCAGGAGTTATAGCCTACAGGACCGTTGATCTGGAATAAAGTTGGTGCATCGCTGCCTGCGATTTCGGACTTTAATACTTCCTCGTAGGTACCGCTTGCTGCAGTTACCACTTTAACCTCTACTCCTGTGGATGCTGTATAATCAGCTGCAATCTGCTGCCACTGCGCATCAACCTCAGGCTTGAAATTCAAGTAGTACACAGAACCGCCGTCTGCGCTTGCAGCGGGCGCCGCATCCCCGGACTCTCCGGATTCCTGTGCAGCAGGGGCTTCTGCCGCAGGTGCAGAATCACCACCCTCTGTAGATGCTGCACCGTCAGAACCGCCACAGCCTGCTAACATGGTGGAAACCATCGCTACACAAAGTAATGTGCTTACAAGTTTCTTTTTCATTCTTCTTCTCCCTTTCCAAAAATATAATTTGATTGGTTTCCGGAAACGATATCGGTATTGTTGCCGGTAACGTTTCCGTTCATGTGTTAAGCATACCATCCACCTGTCATTTTGACAAGAGGTTATTTCTATTTTCCAATCATTTCTGCTATTTTATATAGAATTCAATCATTGTTTTTGTGCAAAAATGCCAAAAACTCTTTTTCCGGCAGAGGCTTTGAGAAATAATATCCCTGAATATAATCAATGCCCAGCTTTTCCATCTCAAGATACTGCTGTTTGTCCTCAATGCCCTCCGACACAATCTTAAGCTGCATTCCCTGAATCATCTGCATGGCCGCATTCATCACATACTGCGCCTTTTCATCCCGGAAGAAAGCCTGGCTCATCTCCCTGTCAAATTTCACGATATCCACCGGCATCTCCACAATATAGTTAAGATTCGACTGCCCGGTTCCGAAATCGTCCAGCGAAAAATGCACGCCATACTCCCGCAGCCTGCACATATTGCCTAAAAGTGTCTTTTTCGCAGACATGGAAGCGGATTCTGTGATCTCCAGATTGATACAGTCCGGATGCATCCGATATTTCTCCATAATACGAATATAATCATCTGCCAGCTGCTTATACCCGCACTGCACCACAGACAGATTGACTTCTATGTAATGCAGTCCGTACCGTTCCAGCTGTTCCTCCGTAAAGAAACGGCACACCTTATCAAATACGATCTCCCCAAGCTGTATGATATCTCCATTTCTTTCCGCCACGGGGATGAAAGATGCGGGAGCGACCAGCTGCCCGTTTGTATCCCGCATACGCACCAGAGCCTCCGCGCTCACAAATCTGTGTTCTCTGGTGGCGTATATGGGCTGATAGAAGACTTCAATCCGATCTTCCTTCATGGCCTGATCCAGCATCAGCTCCATGGCCTTCTCCTGTTTCATCTGCACCACAAACTTCCTGTCCACCTGTCTGAAATTAGATATGCTGTGATCCTGCCCCTTCCATCTTGCATACTGCAAAATATGCACCATCTCCTGGTAGTCGCCTGCCAGCAGAGAGCTTGGCATATAGGTGTACTCCACCTGCGCCATGACTCCGATCTCTTTTCGCCCGCTCTCAATAAACACTTTGACCCGCTCCATGGTATCCTTTGCCTGGCTCAAGTCATCAAATACCATCCACACTTCATCGTCTGCCATCTTAAAGACCCTGGTGGCCGGAAGATTCGGCAGTCTTCTGGCAAATTCCACCATCACAGCCTGTTCCCGCTCTCCATCATCCGCCTGGCTGATGCCCAGATTAAACCAGATGGATAATACAGAAAATTCCCTGTCCATATTATAGAGTTTGCGGGCATAGAGAAGGAGTGCATCCTGATTAAACAATCCCGTAGCCCGATCCGTCATATACTCCGGGTTCTCCTGTCTTAAAAATATGATCAAAATACCCACTGCCCCGGCATAACCCACCAGCAGAAGTTCATTGTTCAGAAACTGTACGATAGCCGCCGCGAACCAGATCCCCAGCCACATCAGCACCACCTGAGTCCTGCGCGGATTGGCCTGTCTGCGCTTTCTGATGGTCAGAATAAAGTTCGTCACCAGGAAACTGCAGGTGCTAAGATAAGTCATCAGCACACTGGGACCTTCTGTATAGACGATTCTTCCATGTCTGCTGATGCTGATGGGCAGACAGGCAATGATAACGATGTAAAGCAGGGCAGCGCCTGTTCCAATCATCGTCACCCACATGAACTTTTTCTGCCGCTCATATACGCCCGAGCATTCATACAAGAGTCCGGCCAGGCCTACTAACACCAGAGATGCCAGATAAGTCTTACAGATCATCTCCACAATCGTCCCAGGGATATACAGCAGATTGACAATCGCCCAGATGGATAACATATCAAAAAACACACAAAAAAGAACCACCACCAGAAGGCACTGGAAAATAATCTGCGTATTCAGCCGCAGACTCTTATATCTGACATAGAACAAAATCATAATGATAATCAGGATAATCCCGCATAATTGGGCCTGAATATTCATTCTCGCATCCTCCGTCTTCCTGTCTTTATCCTATCCACAATCACGCGAAACTATATAACCAAAATATCTTTCTCCGCTTCCTCCTAAAGAAAGGGAATCATCTCCCGCACGGAACTGAATATCAAATGCGGCACGGTCTCAGAAGTCTGCACATCCTCCAGGGACGCCTCCCCGCTTAATACCAGCACACTCTTTAACCCATGGTTCCTGCCCGCTGCAATATCCGTGTAGAGCCGGTCTCCCACCATGGCAATATGCTCCCGTTTCGTTTTGACTCTACTAGTCAAATACGAAATGATATCCTCATTAGGCTTACCGATCACCCTGTCAGGATAACGGAACGCCGATGCATGAATAAAAGCATGAATCGCCCCTGCGTCCGGAATAAATCCGCTTTCCGTGGGACAATTATAATCCGGATGTGTAGCAAGGTAGGGAATGCCTGCCCGCACATGATCACAGACCTTACACATCTTAGCATAATCGAGGGTGGTGTCAAAGGCCGTCACTACTACATCCGGCCGCTCCTCTTCCAGCGCTATCCCCGCCTGCATAAATTCCGCCTGCAGCATTGGATTCCCCAAAAGAAACACGCGTGCACCAGGATAATGCCTTTGCAGATAAGCGATCGTGGCCTGCCCGGAAGTGACAATCTTCTCCTCTCCCACAGCAAGTCCCATTCTTCCAAGCTTCTCCACATAGACTGCCGCATTTTTGGAAGAGTTATTGGTCACAAATACATAGTTTCTGCCAGAAGCTTCTATTTTCGCAAGAAACTCCCTGGCGCCGTCTATCCACTGCTCCCCCAGATAAATCGTTCCATCCATATCCAGTGCGAAACATTCCACCTTTGCCAATATGCCTTCTGTATCTTCGTTGATCGCAGGAATCTGTGCCTGCACCTTTGTACTCCCGCGGATTTCAGACAATATCTTCATCACACCCGCCTCCTCATTGGACGGCGCGATATATTTCGCTGCTTCTTTTAAGCCCGGATGGGCATTGCTCATGGCATAACTCTCCGTACACTGCCGCATCATACTTTCATCGTTCAAAAAATCACCAAAGGCCATACATGCATCTGCCTCTATATGATAAAGCTTCTGCAAAAAAGCTAATGCCGCCCCCTTATTCACTTCCTGGTTGGCGATATCCAGCCAGCAGTCTCCAGACAGCACCACATTCACACCCTCGGGTATATCCTGCAACGTGTCATAATATGCGGCGGCATTGTAATCTTCAATGAACACAGCTATCTTAATGATCTTATCCTTCTCCATACAGCTTTGCAGATCATCTGTAAATTCCAGTCTTTCATAATACATATGCCCGTTTTTCTCTACATCCGCACTGCCATGTTTCATATAGGCAGATTTCTCACCACATAAAATGACGGCGTGCCCATCTCTATCGCTGAAACGTTCCACACATGCTTTCACCGTTTCCGTTTTCATGGTATTGGTATAGATAAATGCTCCCTGGTCTGCCACCAGTCCGCCATTATCAGCGATAAAGATCATTCTCTCTGCCGCCCTGGGGAACAGCTTGTACATGTTGTAATATTGTCTGCCGCTCGCGATCACCGTTTTGATCTCAGGATGTTCACAGACCCAGTCCTCGAACCCTGCGGGTACTTCCTTTCGTGAGTTGAGCAATGTGCCATCCAGATCTGTGACCACCAGTTTAATCTTCTTATACGCCATCTGTGTAAGTTCCTCCATATCTGAAACCGTTTCTTTCCTACAGGTTCGTAAAGGCAAGCGTCTCCTTTTCCAGCCCCTCCACAATCTCCTTATTGGCTCCCATACGCCGCGTAATATCATCTATATCCTCTGCAAGGTTTTTAATATTACCGGCAACGCTGGCAATACCATTGGATCCTTCATCAATCACATCCGTTATGGTGGCAATAGAACCGGCAATTCCTGTCATGGAATCCTTCAGGTGTTCTGTCTGTCCATAGAATGCATCCATCATCTGACGGATATAGGCGGCGTCTTCCTTATATTGATGTCCTGACTGTGCGAAGGCCTGGAATTCTGTAAGCACAGACTGATTCATATAGTCAATCAGATGCTGGGCATTCTTAGAAAGATTGTGTACGGCGGAAGTCACAACCGCATTGATGGATTGAATCCGTTTGGCAGTCTCCTGGCTGGAATTGGACAGATTCCGCATTTCCCTTGCAACGACTGCAAATCCTTCGCCTGCTTTTCCCGCATTGGACGCCTCCACAGAAGCATTGATGGCAATTAACTGGGTCTGCTGGGAAATGTCGAGGATTCCGCTGGCCAGTGTCTTAATCTGATCCACACTTTTACTCTTTTCAATGGCCTCATTGAGCGCACGTAATATTTCCGCCGCCTTGGCACTGGTAACTTCCACACTGTTTTGTGCCGACTGCTGCATTACCTCCGCACGAGTGTCCATCTGTACCGTGTAGTCCGTGATCACACTGCATTGCTGAGCAATATTCTGAACATCCAGCCTGACTGTTCCCGTATTATCATTGATGGTGGATGCATTGCTCGCCACTTCCTGGATAGTCGCTGACAGCTGTTCGGCGAGCGTGGAAAGATCCGATGCATTTTCCTTGGAATCCTGCGTCTTTTTCAACACCTCACTGGTCATGTTATTGATATGCCCGGAACTTGTCTGAATGGTATTTAAGATACTCTTGATAGGAATCACCACATATTTTGTGATAAGCTTTAAATCTGCGAATACCAGAAGGACACAGGCAATGGATGCGGCGATACCCGCCAGCAGGGAAATGAAATATACATCAGAAAGCTGCTTTCTTGCTTCATCAGCCTGACTGCTGATGGAATCATTCATGGCTCCAATATCCTGCGTCATCGCAGCCGCATAAGCTGCCACATCCCCATTGGCCAGTGCATAGGCATCCTGGGTTTTATGGCTGGCACTGGCGCAGACAAGATGCACCAGTGCATGCTTAAAGGAATCATAATCCGCTAAAAGCGCTTCATATTGCGCCCGGTCTTCCTCTATGACGTATCCCTCCCCCGCATAGGCGGCCATCATTTCATCCAGAAGCGCTTCTTCGGCCTTAATCTGCTGGACTAGCGTGATCATCGTATTATAATCTGTAGCAACAATATGGCTCAAAGCCATTTGATGAATATTCATAGAAGCTTCACTGATCTGCGAAAGCCGGCTCTTGCCATCCATATAGTTATCTGCAATATTGGCCGCGCTCGCATTCACATTGTGAATATTGATTATGGAAAGGATGTTTGACAAAAGCGCAACAATTCCCAAAAGTACAATCGGTATGATCAAACGATGTTTTAAACTGATATTCTTCATCTTAGTCTATTCTCCTCTACACTTGATACCAATTCCTGATTTTATGGGGCTATAATACCCTCAACCATTGTGTCAAGCTGTTCCTGAAGGCCTGTTCCTGAAGGATTCCCTTCCAGTATATTTCCCGTAAATGTGGCCACAGGCTCCCAGAAATTCCCTCCGATCCGCTGCAGACACGAAAATTCCGATTGGTCTAACAATGCCGCTATCGCCGGGGAATTCTGCACCTCGGCTGAGGCTGCCGCATTGATATTGGACGGGCCCTGTCCACGGACCATAAAGCGCAGTTTCTGGTTCTCCTCATTGCTGATCCACTCCGCTAATTTTGCCGCCCACTCGTAATGTTTAGAATAGGCATTCACGCCGATCAGTTTATAGCCGGAGAAAGAAGCCATCTGAACCTGCTGCCCGCCGCAGCTGTAGGAAGGCAGCTTAGAAGCGCCGTAATTCCCACCCCAGGCTTCCTCCACGGCAACCGCATTCCAGACGCCATTGACCCCTGCAATGATGGTGCCATTCCGAACACCTTCCAGGAATCCGGCATCATCTGTACTGATAAACCCGGGATGCGCAGCCATATCCACCATGGCCTGTGCCACATCTGTTCCCTTGATATTCCCGTCAGTGCTGTTCCATGTACAATAATTAGTGATCCCATCATCAGCCAGACCCACCGTGAGGCCGGTGTTGCCAAACAAGGAATACACATACCATCCCGACGACCACTCCATGGAAACCTTCTTGTCAGACGCCGCTGCAATTTCCAGCATCCGGTCAAACGATGCAATGTCTTCTTCAGAGAAATACTGCTTATTATAATATAAAAAGTATCCATTATCCGCTGTCAGCGGCAGTGCATACAACGTATCGTTTACAGACGCCGCAAGAACAGATTCCGGAAGATTTGCCGCCTTGACCGATTCTGCGTTTGCCACCGGTTCCAATGCGCCGGCAGCTACCAGCGTGTTTAACTGATCATCCGCAAAGGCAAATACATCCGCACCATTCTCTAAATCTGCCAACAGGGCATCGGTACAATGACTTTCACTTTGGGGCATATAGGTAATGTTAAATTCCGCCTGTCCCCCATATGTTTCCTCAAATCCCTCAAAAATCTGTCCAAGCAGTTCTTCATCCTCTTCCGCTCCCCAGACAGTGAGGTTGACCGTATCAGTGTCGGGCGCCTGCTCCTCTTTAGAAGAGACCGGGGCATCTTTCTGGCATCCGGACAACAATACGGCCAACAATAGGGCCGGAAGTACTATTCTCTTTTTCTTCTTCATAGCAATCCCATCTCCATATGTACTCAAATTTTTAATTTATCATAGCATTTCCCCAAACTGTTTTCAATCCCTTCTTTCTGATGTTATAATAGATGCAAATACCAGACTTTGCACTGAAAAAAATGCATTGACCACACGAGTCAATTTCAGGAGCCATCCTGTGAAAGGAGCACCGCTTATGAAAGAACAACTCTACACGATCCCCTTAAACGATGCCATGAACGCCAACGATGAATGTCCTTTCTGCTACATCGAAAGAAACGTGGAACAAGACCTGCTCGACTTTGTCTTAGGATCCGGTTCCTCCTACATGGAGAGTGATGTGCGGGAACAGACTGACCAGGCCGGATTTTGCCGGAATCACTTTCAGAAAATGTTTGACTACGGCAATACCCTGGGCAATGCCTGGATCCTGAAAACGCACTACACACAGATGATCCGGGAACTGCAAAGCCAGACGAAATCCTTTAAACCAGGCAAAAGTTCCCTGAAAGATAAATTCAAAAAGCAAGTTGAACGTCACAATCCCATCGGCATCTGGGTCGCTGAAAAAGAACGATCCTGTTATATCTGCAAACGCTATGCAGACACTTATGAACGCTATCTGGACACCTTCTTTGTGATGTACAGGAAGGACCCGGATTTTCGGGACAAAGTAAAAAACAGCAAGGGATTCTGCCTGCACCATTTCGGGGATCTGTGCGAAGCTTCTGACAGCCGTCTGCCTGATAAAGAAAAGGCCGATTTCTACAATATGCTCTTTCCGCTTATGGAACAAAACCTGATTCGGCTTGGCGAGGACGTCGCCTGGATGGTGGAAAAATTCGACTACCGCAACAAGGATGCAGACTGGAAAAATTCCAAAGATGCCATTCAACGTGGGATGCAGAAATTAAAAGGGGGCTATCCTGCAGATCCCCCGTATCAGAAAAAATAACGTTCGGCAATATAACTTTACAGCCGGCATTTCTCTTTTCCTCAAAAGGCGGCCAGGTTGCATCAACCGGACCGCCTTATATACGATATTCCTCGTCTCTATATGGTTACACAAAACTTTACTTGTACTGCAATATCCTACATAGCGTCCATGGAACCGTCACTGTCATCGTCATCGAAGAATTCTTCCACCTTCTCCTCGACTTTCTGTGCTGCTTCCTGAACAGAGCCCACGACCTTCTCAGACACATCAGCTTTCGCTGCATTTATGCCCTCCTTAAAGTCCTCTGCCTTCTGCAGATCCAAATCCACATAATTACGATCCGCATCTTTGGCCGCTCCGTCTTCATCCAAATCCTCGTCAAAGTTATCAAAATCGTCGTCATCATCAAAATCATCATCCACGAGAGCCTCTTTACTCCTGAGATAATAATACGCTCCCGCTGCCACGGCGCTAAGAGCCGCTGTTACCATTAAAACTTTACCAAATTTCTTCGCCATCAGTGTTCTCCTTTCACCGTCTGTTATATCATTATATTAATACTATTTTGTGAAAATGAAAAGGGAATATGTATAAAAAAAGTTAAAAAAAAGGAATCCAATACAAATTATCGATTTTATCCTAAATTTTTAGTTTCTACCCACAACATCTTGTACCTGAAATATTTCTGAAAACTAGTTTTTCGCAGAACATTGAATCCTTCGACAATTTGTGCTATAGTATAAATCGACCAAAAAGGTCAACTTATGCAGAATCGGGGAGAACATGAACGAGAAATTTTTTGATTTAAAGAAGGAAAAACAGGACCGCATGATCAATGCGGCCCTAAAAGTATTTTCAATGGGCGGCTATAAACATGCCAGCACCGATGATATTGTTACAGAAGCCGGAATCAGCAAGGGACTTCTATTTCACTATTTTGGAAGCAAGCTCGGACTCTACACTTTTCTTTACGACTACAGCGTCAGGTTCATGAAGTTGGAACTGACCAGCGGTGTATCTTCCACGATTACTGATTATTTTGAAATCCGCAAACAGATGGAATATGCAAAGATGCAGGTTCTCAAAAATTACCCTTACATGCAGCTTTTCTTAAATCGCTGCCGCCGGGAGGACGTGGGGGAAGCACTCTCTGCCATTGAACGTCAGAGAAACGTATTAAGCGATGTGTATGCGGTCTTAAAAAACCAGACCGACCGTACATTATTCAGTGCAGATATTGACTTCGAAACGTTTGATAAGATGCTCGACTATACCATTGACGGCCTGATGGATGCCCGTTTTCAGGACTCCTCTTTTCACCCGGAGATGCTGTATGAAGAGACTGCCTCCTATTTGAATATGTTAAAGAAGATTACCCGCGTCCAATAAAATCTTTTATAGAAAACAGCGAGCGGATATTTGACTCCATCGGATATTCTTAAGTAGAAAAGTCCGGTCTAAGATCACATAAGTGATTTAAGACCAGACTTTTTTTAATATATTGATTCCTTCCCGGATATCCTCCATGGACATTCCGCCATAGCCTAAGATCATGGTAGGTGATGTCAGAAACCCGCCTTCTTCTGTTCCATCCCATGCTGAAGACTCTCCCAGCCTGAATTCTCCCAGCCGATAAGTCCTGACATTCTGTAATCTGGCCGCCTGCTCCAGTTCCTCCTCGCTTCTTCCCCTTGTATCTGTCAGCAGCACATGCAGCCCCGCATTGCCGCCTGTGACACGAAAATGCCTCTCCAGAGGCCTGATCTCGCTTAAAAGCAGATCATGCTTCATGCGGTACTGTTTGCGCATCTTATTCAGGTAACGCTCAAAATACCCATCCCTGATAAATTCATTCAAAATGGTCTGGTCAATCCGGGATACCGATGAAGAGAAAAAGCCGCATTCCTGCCGATATCTTTCCAGCAGGGGGTACGGCAGTACCATATAGCTGATACGGATTGCCGGCGCAATCGCCTTGGAAAATGTCCCGATATAAATCACACGGCCTGCCGTATCAGAAGCCTGCAGAGACGGAAGCGGCTTTCCTTTATAACGAAATTCACTGTCATAATCATCTTCAATCAGATAGCGTTCCTTCCCCTCTGCCGCCCATTTTAAAAGCTCCATCCGCCGCCCGATAGGCATTGACACACCTGTTGGATACTGGTGAGACGGCATCACATAAGCAATCTTTGCATCGGTCTTTCCCAAAACGTCTACCCGGATCCCCTTCTCATCTACCGGGATTAACGACACCGGATAAGCAAAAGAGCGGAAAATCTTATAAGCCCTCACATACGTTGGATTCTCCATCGCCACATGAATGTGGCGCCCTAAAATCTTCTCCAACAAAAGAAGCAGGAAATCATTCCCTGCTCCAACAATAATCTGTTCCGGCTCACAGTTAACCCCCCGCGATCCATGCAGATACCGACAGATCGTGGTCCTTAATTCCAGATCTCCCTGCGGCACTCCCAATGCAAACATCTGGCTCTTGGCATCCACAAGAATATTTCTGGTTATCTTCTTCCAGGTAGCATAGGGAAAAAAACGCATGTCAATCACATTGGGGGAAAAATCATAACGGCAGACATCCGACCTTGTCCTGGCCTGTCTTCCTTCCACCCCGGTTTCTTCCATCCTCTCTCCTGCAAAAGAATCAGACTTAAGCTCATACAAATCTTCCAAAGCGCTGACAAAATACCCCCGCTTAGGCCGCGCTGCCAGATACCCTTCTGCCACCAACTGCCCGTATGCCATATCAACCGTAGTCCTGGACACCTGCAGATCCTGCGCCAGGAATCTGGCAGAGGGCAGCTTTTCATCCTGCAAAAGCCGTCCTGCCCTGATCTCTTCCCGGATATACTCGTAAATCTGCTCATATAATGTTTTACTGCTCTTAGGATCCAACTGAATATGAATCGGTAATTCTTTCATCTGCTTTCCATGCACCACTACTTTCTGGCTGCATTCTTTTCCTTAATCTTCTTCATCAGCATTTCCTTCACGTCTCTCGCCTTATCCTTCATACGGGGATTGGCACCTGTAGAAGTGAGGATGCCTGTGATCAGACGACTGGTCAAATCATACTGTTCAAACCTCATAGCCGTCACAGCAATCAGGTAATCTACCGTAGGCTCATCCATACCGCACATAGGGAAGCTCTCTGTCTGTCTTGCCGCCAGAAAACCTTCCAGCGCACTCTTCAAAAATTCATCTTCCTCTTCCTGGCATGCTTTCTTCTGCTCCTCATAATCCGGCTGCGTATTATCCAGATGCTCTGCCTTACCGCGCAGCAACCATGCCGTCTTTAAACAGATATATGCCTTTTCACTGGATCTTGCCTGCTTAACGATTGCATTGGCCAATGTCAGCTTATAACGCTCTAACGCCTCATCATAAGTATAGGTCTCTTTGGTCTCCTGCTGAGGTTTGAAGGTTGAGGAGATTGCCTTCTGTATGTTCTTCGCCTGAGGTGACGTGAGGAATTTGAAAAATCTGCTGAGCGCTGCATATCCGCAATTAGGACACATGATGATATCATATTTTAACAAATCGATCTGCTCGTATCTCGGACGAAGATCCAGATCGCTTCCGCCCAGCTTGGCCTTGCCAATCTTAACTGTCCTGGCCTTAAACTCCCTGTCACAGATAGGACAGGTAAAAGATTTATCAAATAAGAAATCCTGTTCCTGCACTACCGGTGCAGCACCCGGTTCACCTGAACCTGCTCCCGCCTCTGCTTTCTTTGGCGCCTCATACAAATCCATGCTCTCCAGATTACTCAACCCGAACTGCTCTAACCCCGACAATAATCCTGCCATTATTTTATCCTCCCATTTAATCTACGTCTGTACAATATTGTACCCTAATTCTCCTTTTTCGGCAATACATAAGAACTCTTAAGAGACACGATTCTGTTAAAAACAAGATCTCCCGGTTTAGAATCCCTGCAATCCACACAGAAGAACCCCTGTCTTACGAACTGAAAACTGTCATAAGCTTTCGCATCTTTCACCGAAGGTTCCATCCGGCACTCTGCAAGCACCTTGAGTGAATCGGGATTCAGATTCAGGCTCCCGTCTTCGTTATAAACACCCTTTTCCTCGTCTATAATATTCTCATAGAGTCTGACCTGTGCCTTCACGGACTCTGCGGCAGACACCCAGTGAATGGTTCCCTTGACCTTTCTGCCGTCAGGACTGTTGCCTCCCTTTGAAGCCGGGTCATAAGTACAGTGCACGACTGTCACATTTCCGTCCGCATCTTTCTCGCAGCCCACACATTTTACGAAATAAGCGCTCATAAGACGGACCTCATTGCCCGGGAACAACCGGAAATACTTTTTCGGCGGTTCTTCCATAAAATCCTCTCTCTCGATATACAGCTCCCTGCTAAAAGGTACTTCGCGCGTTCCTAATGCCTCATTCTCCGGATTGTTGACTACACTGAGCCACTCCGTCTCTCCTTCGGGATAATTGTCTATCACTAATTTGACCGGATCAGTCACTGCCATAATCCGAGGACGCTTCATCTTCAGGTCTTCCCTGATACAGTACTCCAACATGGAATACTCTGCAGAGGAATTGGCTTTGGAAACGCCGCACAGATCCACAAACAATCTGATCGATTCCGGTGTGAACCCTCTTCTTCTGAGTGCGGCAATGGAAACCAGTCTGGGATCATCCCAGCCATCCACAATCCCGTCCTCCACCAGTTTCTTGATATATCTCTTTCCAGTGACCACATTGGTCAAATACATCTTGGCAAACTCAATCTGTTTCGGCGGATGCGGATATTCCAGCTCTGTCACCACCCAGTTATATAGAGGTCTGTGATCTTCAAACTCCAACGTACAGATGGAGTGCGTAATGCCCTCTATGGCATCCTCTATAGGATGCGCATAATCATACATGGGATAAATACACCACTTGTCTCCTGTATTCTGATGGGACAGATGTGCCACACGATAAAGGATCGGATCCCGCATATTGATGTTAGGAGAGGACATATCAATCTTAGCCCGAAGCGTTTTCTCACCGTCAGCGTATCTGCCCTCTTTCATCTCTTCAAATAACCTAAGGTTCTCTTCCACACTCCGGTTGCGGTTAGGATCGTCGCGCCCCGGCTCCGTCAGCGTTCCGCGGTATTCCCGCATTTCATCGGCAGACAGGTCCGATACATATGCCTTTCCCTTTTGAATCAGCTTAACCGCGCCCTCATACATCTCCTCAAAATAATCGGAAGCGAAAAACAATCTGTCCTCATAATCAGCGCCAAGCCACTTTACATCGGCTTTGATAGACTCAACGAACTCACTCTTTTCTTTGGTCGGATTGGTATCATCAAAACGCATATTGAACTTGCCGCCATACTGGGCCGCAAGCCCGGAATTTAAGAGAATACTTTTGGCATGGCCAATATGCAGATATCCGTTTGGTTCCGGCGGAAACCTTGTATGCACGGTGTCATAGACGCCTTCTGCCAAATCCTTCTCTATAATCTGCTCGATAAAGTTCTTAGACACCACTTCCCGGCTTTCCGCCTCTTCTGATGTCAGATTCTTCTCATTTTCACTCATATATGAATCCATGCGGCTTTCTATCCTGGCCGCTTCCTCCTTCAACAAATCATCGCTGCTGCCTTTTCCTAATAGTTTTAAATATTTTACCATAGGCAGAAGGAAATAGGAAGAAAAAACTCCAAAAAACAGGGTAAAATCCCACCCTGTGAAATTCCACCCTGCCCTGAACCTCTCTTAACTGCCCAGCAGTAAAAGCTCCTTTACGATATAAAGCTGCCTTCTGTTAAAGCCTCTTTCTATTCTTTAGTCTTCCTCATCCTCCACTGCAGCCGCAATTCCGGAAACCACAGCAGAAACCACCGAAATCACCACTGGTATCATGACAACCACTAAAAAACCGCCTGCCAATAATGTAAATCCCATACTTCCATTCCTCCCTGCCAAACTGCTTTGCCAACTGTATAATTCTATTTACCATTATACACACTTTATAAAAATCTGCAAGTCCCGGCATGGAATCCTTAATAGTTATCGGCGCTGATTTCAAAGTAGCCCTGCGGATGATTGCAGACCGGGCATACTTCCGGCGCCTTGATTCCTATCACAATATGTCCGCAGTTACGGCATTCCCATACCTTCACTTCACTCTTCTCAAACACTGCCTTTGTCTCCACGTTATGTAACAACGCACGGTATCTCTCTTCATGATGCTTCTCGATGGCTCCCACCATACGGAACTTAGAGGCCAGTTCCGGAAAGCCCTCTGCCTCCGCAGTCCTTGCAAATTCCTCGTACATATCTGTCCACTCATAGTTCTCGCCGTCTGCCGCCGCTCCAAGATTCGCTGCGGTATCACCGATACCATTTAACTCTTTAAACCACATCTTGGCATGTTCTTTCTCATTGTCCGCTGTCTTTGCAAAGATGGACGAAATCTGCTCAAATCCCTCCTTCTTCGCCACAGATGCGAAATAAGTATATTTATTTCTCGCCTGTGATTCCCCGGCAAATGCTGCCTCCAGATTCTTTTCTGTCTGTGTTCCTGCGTATTTGTTGCTCATGTCCTAGGTCTCCTTTTTCATTTTTATTTTTATATGATTATGCTGCCGCGCTTTAGAAGTTCATTGCACTGCCGCACATCTTTCCCCAATCAGTCTGTCTCTCCTATCTCTTCCAGATAGTATGGCACGAACTCCTGATAATTCCAATATTGATGGCTGCTGTTTAGTACCTCCCCGGCCAGGTCCGTAATCTCTGCCATCGAATATAGTGGAGATGTATAGATTCCCTTTCCGCTATACAGATACAGGGTCTCGGATCCCGGGTCGTATGCCAGATAGCCATGAATATGAGAAAGCTTATCATACATCCGTCCTTCCCGCAAATCTATCTGATAGGCGTCATTGGTTCCGCACAGGAAGCCAAAATCTGCATCCGCCGGCCTCTCATAGCGTGCCATTTTCTCAGAAAGTCCCTTGAAATTGCCATGACCGCCGCAAAAGTAAACGTCCTGATCGGCATCCCAGTCCACAAAGTAAATGACTACCCGGCCATCTTTGTAAACCAGATACAGATCATCGTCATCCTCATCAAAGAACATGGTTTCCAGATATTCCACGCCTATCCCCTGACTTTTAGGGTCCATGAAGACTTCTGTTTCTCCCATCTGATAAAAGAGCAGACTGTCCGTCTCACTGGAAGCAACCGCGTAAAAAGGCTGTTCATGGCACACCGCCGTAATCCCATCTGGCAGCTCATCCTGGTAAAGCAGCTCCCCATCTGCAAGCCCATATCCATACAGCGTATGATAATCTTTCAGATAAAGCACACCATTCTTCTCATCCAAACCCAGATATTCCAGGAAATCATTCTCAAAGTCCACTGTGCTCACAACACTTCCATCCGCCAGATCAATCATATGATATGCATCCTTAGTGACCACAAGAAGCGACGTTGTCCCATCTCCGTCAAAATCGCCAAAAGCCATGCTTTCATAATAAGCCTTGTCTTTATACGTCCACAGAAGTTTCTTCTGTGCTGTACCAAACAGCTCCACACAGGTATTGCTGCCATCATCATATCTGGCCGCCGCCAGCAAGGCCCCGTCCGTACTAAGGTTTGCTGCCCGGTAATATCCCTCTCCTTCATGAAAGCTCTCCAGCCCCGCGCCGCGTGCAGTCCGATAGATTGTAGCACGATTGCTGCCATAGGGCAAGGTCACGCAGTAGCCGTCTCCCATCGCAAAATCTTTCACATTGGAGGACGTACAATCAGAAAAGGTTCTGCCTATCATATCTTCCATCCGTCCCGTATGCAGATAGTGCCAGGTACCGTCTCTGGTAAAAGCCATAAAATCATCCGTACCCGTGTAAGACCCAGTCCTAACAACCTCAGACCCAAAGGAAAACGTATCAATCAGCGAACCATCCCTTCTGTCAAACAGCATAGCGTCACTGTACTTTTGACACAGGAGATAACTGCTGTCCTCACTGTGGGTAAAGTCCACCTCATAAAGCCAGGCGCCTTCCACATCATAAGACCAAAGCTGACTTTGACCAGATAAGTCAAATGCCTGCAGGCGCCCCCTCATCCCGGCTGTGGTCACTGAAGAATCCGTTTTCTCACTGCGATTGCTGGTCACATAAAGCAGTTCTGCCCCCTGCCGGTAACGGCCATCCTCCAGACACAGGCTTCCTATGTATTCATACTCCATGGGATACAGTGTGACCACCGGTTCTCCCCCATCACCGCCCTTCACGCCGTCTCTGGTATATTCCAGTACGGCAATCCGTTTGACATCTCTTCCTGCTGCCTCAGCCCCTTCTGTATCCGCCGGACCCTCATCGGACTTTTCCGTGCCGTTCAGTTCCAGGGCCGCCAGAATTTTGCCATCTTCCGTAACCACCTGTGCAGACTCGAATCCAGGTTTGGCATACAGCCCTTCTTCCAGCTGATTCCACGGTACTCTGACAGACTCTTCCCCGTCTGCTCCGACCAGGCAGCACCCTTCCTCTTCCACCACGATAAAGGATGCCGCATCCGGTATGGGGATAACCCCCTGATAATCATTGCAGGCATAGGTTCTGGTCTCTTGTGTCTCCAGATCCTGTACACAGAGCATATCTTCCTGCGGATATAAAATCTGTTTCTCCGAGAGGAACCCCACCTGACTCTCCCATGACAGGTTCACGCCCTCTGGGCTGCCAAACACTTTCATGCTGTCATCTTTGCTTTTCCAGACCGCCAGATTCCCGCTATCCCCCACGACCATCAGTCTGCTGCCCTCCGGGGAAAGCTTCATAAACCGAATCGTGCTGGCATTTTCCACAACCCGGTCAGGTTTGATCTGTTCCCCATTCTCATATAGGTACAGCAGTTCCGTCATGGCATAAGTAAGCTGGGACGGACATTTTTCCGTATCCCCCTCTGCACGTATATCATCCGGACACCAGTTGTCAAAGGCCACCATACCCTCAGCCAATCCCAGCAGGCGGTCTCCTTCTTCCAAAAAGGTAAGCGCCTCCCTGGCCTGGGCCACTGTGATGGTATCGAGAAGCTCCTGGTTCTGTGCCGATATCATCTGGGACTGCTCGTAGATCATCTGTGCCCCTTCCTCGATCTGCCGGCTCTGATACTGTATCTTCCATGCCATAATTGTACTGACCAGACCGATCAACAGGCACATCGCACTCACCGACACTGATGTCAAAATGGTTTTGCGCATCTTCTGTTCTTTATGCCGCTGCCTTAAATCATCATAATTACACGCAAACATGGGCGCTGCCAAACGAAGCAGTTCATTCTTTATTTTCCTGCGTATTTGCCGGCGTGTACCCCCACGTACATCAGCCGCAAGAGGTTCTACGGGAACCCTTTTATATATGACGCTGCCGTCATCCTGGCGTACTTCCTCCTCCCGATAGAGCAGTTCTTCCGGAAAGGAAGTTTCTGGCTCTCCCTCCACCAGAACTGCCAGCACATGCTCCCTGTCATGCATCCGGATAAAGGTTTCTATCTCCTTACGGCACCACATTGACTCATTCAGTCTGGGAGAACAGATAACAATCAGAAACTCAGACTGTTCCAGCGCCTCTGTGATGGGATCTGCCAGATTGCTCACAAGTGGCAGCTCCTCCCTGTCACGAAACACGCGGTGAATCCTGGTCTTGATCCCAGCTCTATCCTGCTGTGCATTTTCATGCAGCCCCCGACTTCGTTCTTCCTCTTTCTGCCGCACCACAGATCCGGGAAGTTTAAAACTTTCCAGATACCTATGCAGCGTCTGCGCCACAAAACCGTCAGGCTCCATATGACGGTAACTGATAAAAGCATCATACTGCCAATTTTCTGTTGTAATATTGCCTGTCCCTTTTATCAACCTGCTCCCCCATGATTCCGCTTTGCGAAATCTCATATTCCTTCCTCTTTACTTCTTTTCTTCATACGTCTTAAAGAAAATATCCCGTTCCACAACATAAATATCATGTTTATCATCACACCGCACTGCCAGATAATCCCCCGGTTTACCCAGCATATACTTTTCTTCATCCCAGGCCGTAAACACCTTGACCCTCTCAGTCAATTCCCTTGCATAAATATGTGTCACACCTGTGGAGGTACAGATTTTAGCATGATCAATCAGTTTCATGACCTCCCCCGTAGACCGATTGTGAATCGTGGGTTCATACAGCAATTCACACTGTTTATGATTCTCACACTCATGATATGATCTCTGGGTTGACTCATAAGACTTTACAAAACGTTCCCGACGATTCGGATACACCTCTCCCTTGATGCCCACCATAATGATAAGGTTGTCATCCACCACCATATCCACATCACCCTCCAGCGTCCGAATGGTGATCGGCGTACCCAGAGGCAGCACCTGTGTAGCCTCCACATAACCAAGGGGAATATTCTTTTTCACAAAAGGACTCATATCCGTAAGATCAATTTCATATTCCTTCGCATAGATTACCTGACAATGGTCAAAGTAATCATTGAGCCGTTCGCTGAAAAAGGCCTCCGAATGCAGCGTCGGATAAGCTTCCTCATACAGAGGCATACTGATGAAACCGCCTGCTTTCTCCCGATGGCCGCCGCCGGATCCTACCCCCTCTGCCAGAAATGCTGCCAGTTCATTGGCCTGCACTTCCTTCACACAGCTGCGCACAGAGAATTTATACCCGTCTTTTGTTTCATTATAGACCACGCAGCAATAAACCTCTGCCACCTGAATCAGGAAATCGCTGATAAGACCCAGGATGTTCGGATCACAGGGCTTGGATTTGATAATCGCATATTTATAATCATCATTATAAATATGTCTGATCATGGCAACTCCGGCCACTTCCAACTCCTGCAGAGAGAGGTTGGAGTTGCGAAACAAGGTAATCTGTGTCTTATCAAAGGGAACTGCCTCACGCATATCCATATCCAGCGGGTTAAATATCTCTGCGAACTGGTTCGTATCCGTAAACAGTCCATAATATAAAGCGGTACCCACATTCTGATCTTTGATTTCATATCCCGCCTGGCACAGCAGCTGCCATACCAAGGTTGAACAGCTTCCCAAATGAGGATTGATCTCACTTTTTTCCACAGGAGCAACTTCAATCTGATGATGATCTATGACCGCCACTTCCTCAGCAGGCAGTTTCGTCACATTGCCAGCACCATACTGACAATCTACCATGATCAGAAGTCCTGGCAGTTTTCCCTCCGGTTCCTGCCCAAGAAGCGCTGACACGTCTTTTATGTAGGTGACCGGAAGCTGCAAATGATCCATCATCAACAAAAGATTTGACTTCTGTATCCGATTCCTGCCGCTGTAAATCACCCTTACTTCCCTGCCCATATCCTGAAAATACCGATACAGTGCATAGCCGGACGCCAAGGTATCCGCATCCGGATTGTCATGACATTGAATCGTTATCGGATTGTACCTGTTTAATTCTGCTAGTTTCATGCTGCAATCCCCGTTCTGCTCTCTCCCCTTATATTTCTCATGTATATGTTGATATTTATATCATATCAATTGTCACATTCCGCATTATTTACTATTTTTCGTTAATACTTACAATAAAACTATTGGAGGAAAATATTATGAAACAAGCTACTTCAACATCCCCGTACTCTTTTGAATATACGGAACTGGGATATAACATAGCCTATTACAGAAAGCATAGAAATCTGACACAGGAACAGCTTGCCGAAATGGTAGATATCAGCCGCCAGCATCTTGGTGCCATCGAGGCTCCCAATATTGTCCGTCCACTTTCATTGGATCTTCTCTTTGCCATCGCCAATGCATTAGACGTGGAACCCTACAAGTTATTCCTATTTAACCGATAATGCATGCTGAAATCACAGTACGCAGCTTTTAACAGCGTTTCGCGTACTTTTTTGTGTTTCTGCGCATCCATATTTTATTTATAGCACACTAAAGACACAGATGCAAGCAGGATTTCCAGGACAATCTGTAGAATTTTCCCATCCTTTTATGCTCGTTTTATCGTTTTTATTCAATTTTAACCTACAAAAAGCACAATATATTGTAATACACATACTCTATACAACAATATATTGTATTGTGCATTTTTAAGAAACAGTCTTACCCTTTCTATCGCTTTTACAGGGGCATGCCCCTATAACGCATCACATTCCTGCTCTGTCAAAACCAGCCCCCGCTTGTTTCCTTTCGCGCAAAAATCTCCTGAAGTGATTCGGTATACGGTGCCCTGGCAATACCGTACTCCGTCACAATACCCGCAATCAGGTCATGATCCGTCACATCAAAGGCAGGATTAAAGACCTTGACTCCTTCCGGCGCCATAGGCTTTTCATACCACATCTGTGTCACCTCATGAGCCGGGCGCTGCTCGATGACGATATCATCCCCTGTGGCCGTATTCATGTCGATAGTGGACGTGGGCGCGCAAATATAAACCGGCACATGGTATCGTTTCGCTACCGCTGCCACCACCGATGTACCGATCTTATTGGCCGTATCCCCATTGGCCGCCACCCTGTCACAGCCTACAAACACAGCGTTGATCCAACCGTTACGCATGACTGTGGCCGACATATTATCACACAGCAGCGTCACATCCACCCCGGAAGCATAAAGCTCATAAGCAGTCAGTCTGGCCCCCTGTAAAAGCGGCCTGGTTTCATCCGCAAAGACACGGAACTGGTACCCTCTCTCCTGCCCTAAGTAAATCGGCGCTGTGGCAGTGCCATACTTACAAGTCGCAAGCTGCCCTGCATTACAGTGAGTCAGGATGCCATCCCCCGGCTTCACCAGGGTCAGGCCATGCTCCCCTATGGCCTTGCAGACCCGGATATCCTCCTCCTTCATGGCAATGGCCTCTGCCCGAAGGTGCCCCTTGATCTCCTCTATCGGTTTCTCTTTATTCTTCATGCATACCTGTTCCATTCGATTTAATGCCCAGGACAGGTTCACTGCCGTTGGCCGCGATGAATTCAGATATTCTTTCTGTTTCCTGAACTCCCTGTAAAACACTTCATAGTCCTGTGTCTGAATCTGCTTCGCCAGCAGATAAATCCCAAAGGCCGCCGCCACCCCGATGGCCGGTGCCCCACGTACTTTCAAAAGATAAATAGCGTCCCAGATTTCCTGTCCCGTATGCAGATGAATCAATTCCGTCTCCCCAGGCAGTTTCGTCTGGTCTATGATCACCAGGGCACTGTCCTCATCATCTAACGCCACTGTTTCGTATTCCATGATATTCTTCCTGTCCTTATCCATCACCCTTGTCCTCCGTACTTCCATCTCATGCACTCGTGCACGCTCTCACTATCCTCTGTCCGGTCTCCCCGCATTCATATCCGTATACATATCCAGCAGGCCCACCGTCTCTGAGGCGGGTCTGCCATACATATGGCAGCAGGCATGAGAGACTTCTTTCGCTTTCTCTTCTTTCTCATCAAAGGTGACACTCATGCGGTATACACCTTGCATGGATTCCTGATCCAGATGCCGCATGACTTCTGCAATCATCTCATCTTCCCCGGTGTCCGGAGAAGTCACTTTGTTTCTGTTCTCATCCATAAGCGTCCTCTTTTCCTCACTACTTTATTTAAGGCAGCATGTTCCACAAGCTGTCATACTCCTCATCAATCCTCTCCATGACCCTGTACCAGTCTTCCATCGTCATCTCAAAAAAGGCATTTTTCGCTTTCGCAGACCGTTCAATACCGCCCTGGAATGTTTCCACCTCGATATCGCCGGATAAGCTGAACAGTTCCTCTCCATCCATAGTCATGGAAAACTCCTCCAGCTCCATCTCATATCCCCATCCCGGCCTGATATCATGAAATCGTCCATTCCCCAATATATTACAGACCGACCAGTCATCCTTCATGGACAATTTCGCTTCAAATTCATCGTTCCTGGCATCATAGGCACCTGTGTACTTCAGATTTACTTCCTCATCCATCAGGCTGCACTTCATATCTGCTTCCACCTGGTACTCATCAGAACCAATCCATTGATCTATCTGCCAGATAAATTCCAGTTCCTCATCATCTTCATGATTCGTGAATACAAGTTCTCCCTGAAGCAGATCAATGCTTCTTTCCTCCCCGTTAAAAAGAATCTCTCCCTCCACGTCCATCTGATGATCCAGAATACTCACGGGATTCTCAAGTTCAATGCTTCTGATACGGCCTTTGCCATCCATCTTTATCAGAAATTCGATGTCCTCTCCCATGCTGACCAGCTGCAGACAGGATAACATATCATACATATCCTGACCTGTCATATCCTCATAAGTCTGTAACAGATCCCGGAGTACATAATTGACTTGCGTTCCGTCAAAAGATACCCGATACATTCCCTTTCCGGCCTTTTCTATTCTGGCTCCCGCAAGGCAGGGTTCCAGATTTTCAGAACATTTCCCCAGATATTCCCTGATATCCTGCCAGCTATGTACCGACTCATACTGCGGTGTATCCGGAAACAGATCAATGACATATTCTTCGTCCATTTCACCGAACATATAGGAATCAGCCCACATGGAGTTGTTGTACTGCTTTGACACATCCCCTGTCTCAATATAAATATCTTCCAGAAACAGTTCCGGGATTGAGAAACACAGTACATCTTCGTCACCGTAAAGATTAAAATGTGCAAATTCAAAATTCATGATGCTGAAATTGGTTTGGGCATCCATTTCTTTGTTGACAGCATCCCTATAAAAGTCCGTATCAATGCCCAGGGTAACATCACCAAAAGTATAGGTATCTACCGTAAAGTCCAATCTGGTATTTATATGACTTCCTATTTCTGCCATTCTCTTGGCAATACCATCCACATCCAGTTTCCTGGCCAGAGGGTTCCTCATCTGCTCCCATTCCCTGTCCATATTCTCAAACCCCTTCCGGATTCTATAAGCAGGAGAGGTGATGTGGGTAAAATAACCTGCTCCGACACAGATCAGGATAACCGCCAGCACAATACCCAGCGCAATCAAAACGCCTTTCTTGCGATTCCTGTCCGGTGGCAGATAAGGCTGCACCGGAGGTCCAAAGGCACTGATCTGCTCCGCAGCATTCTGCCTTGCCTGCTCCTTCTCTTTGTTCAGAGTATTCTGTACACCGTAGGTATCATTTACCTGGGGCAGTTTCTTCTTACCATAGGTATTATCCCACTTTATTTCATTTCCTATTTCACTCCGATTATTTTCCATTCCTTCCATAGCCCCTCCATTCCAATCCACATGTAAAATGCATCCCCAATAACCAGCAAATCATACTCTATTTTTCTTTTCTTATATCATATTTCTCTTTCATAGTAACATATTCCACGCAAAAACGGAATGGTAAAACCTAAAATAGCGGAGCCTCCTCATAAATGATTGTCAAATCATAAATGGGAAGGCCCCGCAAAAAATTCACTTATCCTAGTCCGCAAAGCGGATCTTACAATCAAGCTTTGCCCGGTTTGCTATTTCGCTGCAGCAATCTCAGCTTTCAAAGCTTCTGTCAGCTTAGGAACAATCTTGTTCAAGTCGCCCACTACACCGTAATCAGCCACATCGAAGATCGGTGCATCCGCATCTTTGTTGATTGCAACGATGATGTCGGACTCTTCCATACCTGCCACGTGCTGAATCGCACCGGAGATACCGATTGCAAAATATACGTTAGGACGAACAGTCTTACCTGTCTGGCCAACCTGCAGATCCTTGGGCTTCCAGCCGGAATCTACGACTGCACGAGAGCAGCTTACGGTACCGCCCAGCACTTCTGCCAAATCCTCAAGAATCTTGAAGTTCTCCGGACTTCCTACGCCACGGCCGCCGGATACTAGAATCTTAGCATCCATGATATCCACTGTCTCAGCTACGGATTTCACAATATCAAGAATCTCTACATATTTATTATCCGGTGTGAAACCAGGATTGAACTCTTCCACAACAGCCTTAGCGCCTTTGATGGGAGCAATCTTCTGCATAACACCTGCACGTACGGTAGCCATCTGCGGACGGTTATACGGACATGCGATGGTAGCAATGGTGTTTCCGCCGAAAGCGGGACGTGTCATCAGAAGCTGGTTATGCAACTGCTCCTGTCCCGGTACTGCCTGTAACGGGAAATCACCAATTTCAAGAACGGTACAGTCTGCTGTCAGACCGGTAGCCACTCTTGCGGAAACTCTCGGGCCTAAGTCTCTGCCGATTGCGGTAGCGCCTACCAGCATGATCTCAGGCTTATACTGGTTGATCACGGAAGAAAGCGCATGTGCATAAGGCTCTGTTCTGTAATCCTTGAGTTCAGGGTCATCCACTACGATAACCTTATCTGCACCATACTCGGCAAGCTGATCTGCCAGACCCTTAACATCAGAGCCGATCAACACAGCCGTAACATCTGTACTTAAATCTTTCGCCAGGTCTTTTGCTTTGCCAAGTAACTCAAATGCAATACTGCTGATTTCATTATCTACCTGCTGCGCAAAGACATATACACCCTTGTATTCTTCTAAATTCATTTTTTACCTCATTTCTGCGCACTCTTTTACGCGTATTCTATGGAACTCACAAATCAGCGCTTTCGCACTGCCCGCTAGATTACATGTTTAACTTTTAATTTGTCAACAATATAGCTTACGGACTCATCCGGATCAAGCGTAACCTTCTCACCGGCACCCTTTCTGACTTTATCAGATGCCTTGGCAATCTTTGTGGGTGAACCTTTCAGACCTAAGTTTGCGTCATCTACATCCTTTAAGTCTGCTCTGCCCCATACAGTGATTTCCTGTTTGTAAGCATCGAAGATTCCGCCGGGTGTCATATATCTGGGCTCATTTAATTCAGAGAGCGCTGTGATCAGACAAGGCATCTTAGCCTTAACCACATGATATCTGTCTTCATACTGACGCTCTACTACGACGCTGTCACCCTCAATCTTGATATTCTGCGCATAAGAGATTACCGGTATGTCAAGATGCTCTGAAATCTGAGGACCTACCTGCGCTGTATCACCATCGATAGCCTGACGGCCTGTGATGATCAAATCATACTCAAGATTTCTGATCGCACCTGCAAGTGTGGTGGAGGTTGCCCATGTATCAGCACCGCCAAGGACTCTGTCTGTTACCAGCACACCCTTGTCCGCGCCCATAGCCATAGCCTCACGCAGAACTTCTTCTGCCTTGGGAAGACCCATCGTCACAACTGTTACTTCCGCATCATACTGATCTTTTAATCTGAGTGCAGCTTCCAGACCTGCTTTATCATCCGGGTTCATGATTGTAAGCATAGCGCCTCTGTCAAGTGTTCCGTCAGGATTAAACTTAACGCCGCCCTTGGTATCAGGAACCTGTTTAATACAAACAACAATTTTCATTGTATTTTTCTCCTTATATTTTTATTGATTTCATGTGTCGCAACACAGCTGATTTACTTAAGCAATGCACCGGAGATGACCATGCGCTGTACTTCGCTGGTTCCTTCGTAGATCTCCGTAATCTTGGCGTCACGCATCATGCGCTCCACATCGTACTCTCTGATGTAGCCGTAACCGCCATGCAGCTGTACTGCCTTGGTGGTCACTTCCATAGCCACCTCTGCTGCATATAATTTAGCCTTGGCAGCCTCTACAGAATATACTTTCTGAGTTGCTTTCGCCATAGCAGCCTTATATACCAGAAGCTGTGCAGCCTCTACCTTGGTAGCCATGTCTGCCAACTGGAACTGTGTGTTCTGGAAAGCGCCGATAGCTCTGCCGAACTGCTTTCTTTCTTTCACATACTCTACAGTCGTCTCAAGTGCGCCCTCAGCCAGGCCAAGTGCCTGGGAAGCAATACCGATACGGCCTCCGTCCAGTGTATGCATGGCAATGTTAAAGCCCTTACCCTGCTGTCCTAAAAGATTGTCCTTCGGGATACGGCAGTCTGTAAAGATCAGCTCATATGTGGATGAACCGCGGATACCCATCTTTTTCTCCTTAGTACCAAAGGTAAATCCGGGAGTTCCTTTTTCTACGATAAATGCGGAAATTTCTTTCTGCAGTCTGCCGCGCTTCTCGACCGTACCTGTGATAGCGAAGATAACATATACGTCAGCTTCTTTACCATTGGTGATAAAGCACTTGGAACCATTCAGTACCCACTCGTCGCCGTCAAGCACTGCCTTGGTCTGCTGTCCCTGCGCATCTGTGCCTGCACCGGGCTCTGTCAGACCGAAAGCGCCCAGCTTCTCACCTTTTGCAAGGGGTACTAAATATTTCTGCTTCTGCTCTTCCGTACCATAAGTCATAATCGGATCACAGCACAGAGAGGTATGTGCGGAAACAATAACACCTGTGGTACCGCACACCTTGGAAAGTTCCTCTACACACATAGCATATGTAAGAGGATCACAGCCCTGTCCGCCATACTCCTTGGGAACAGGAATACCAAGAAAGCCTAACTTTGCCATCTTCTCAACGGTCTCTCTCGGGAAAGCCTCTGTCTCATCCACTTCCTGAGCGAGAGGTTTTACTTCTTTTTCAGCGAACTCTTTAAAAAGAGCTCTCGCCATTTCATGTTCTTTGCTTAAAGTAAAATCCATGATTTTTTATTCCTCCATGTTTTATATTGTAGTCTGCCTCTGCTGAAACAGGCAGACCTTAAAACTACCCTAAGTCTGCTTACCCTGCGGTAAGCAGACTCAAAATGCTTATCCAGACTATTTGGAATAGTCGAAGAATCCTGCGCCGGTCTTTCTGCCGAGTTTCTTCTCTTCTACCATCTTCTTAAGAAGCGGCTGCGGAGCATACTTTTCATCTTTGGTCTCATTGTAGAGCACTTCCATGATAGCAAGGCAGATATCCAATCCGATCAGATCGCCTAAGTGAAGCGGTCCCATGGGATGGGATGCACCAAGCTGCATAGCCACATCGATATCCTCTGCAGAAGCGGTGCCTGCATCAAGCACACCGATCGCTTCGTTGATCATCGGAATCAGGATTCTGTTTACCACGAAACCAGGTGCTTCTTTTACCTGTACAGGTGTCTTGCCGATTTCCGTAGCGATGGCTGTAATCTTATCCACCATCTCCTGCGGTGTATTCTCGCCTCTGATGACTTCCACTAGCTTCATTCTGTCTGCCGGATTGAAGAAATGCATACCGATCATCGGTCTGTCAAGACCTTCTCCGATCTTGGTGATGGAAAGAGAGGAGGTATTGCTTGCAAACATGCACTCTTTCTTCACGATACCCATCAACTCTTTGAAGATAGCCTGCTTAATCTCCATCTTCTCAAGCGCTACTTCCACGATCAGGTCACAGTCTGTGCAGATACCATTTAAGCCTGTGGTGATCTTGCCCATAATCTCGTCAGCCTTCTCCTGGGTAATCTTCTCTTTACCAACCAGGAAATTCATGTTCTTCTGAATCTTAGCTTTGCCGCCTTCAGCGTACTCTTCCTTGATATCACAGAGGCATACCTCATAACCGTCTGTCATGGCAAATGCCTGTGCAATACCGGAACCCATGGTTCCCGCACCGATAATACCTACTTTCATTGTAATTCCTCCTTAAAAATAGTTGTTGAATAATTGGTTTCCTGCTTATGTTTGCGCACAGCGCAGTCATCAGTCAGCTCTTTTATGCGTTCTTAAAAGGCTCTTTCACTTTCTCTTTGTTCTTGTCAAGGAAAAATGCCATACCGTATTTCTGATCTTCTGTCTCGAAGCAGTCACCGAAAAGCTTCTCCTCAATCACGATTGCCTCGTCCATACCAACTTCCAGACCATCATTGATGGCTTTCTTACAGTTGCGCACTGCAATCGGTGCATTCTTAGCGATACCTGCTGCCATCTTCTCTGCCGCTGCCATCAGTTCTGCCTGCGGATATACAGCATTTACAAGACCGATACGAAGCGCTTCATCAGCCTTGATATTTCTTGCTGTGTAAATCATCTGTTTCGCCATGCCGGGACCTACGATTCTGGCAAGTCTCTGTGTACCGCCAAATCCCGGCGTGATGCCAAGACCCACCTCAGGCTGTCCAAACACTGCATTGTCAGAACAGATTCTGATATCACAGCTCATGGAAATCTCACAGCCGCCGCCTAAAGCGAAGCCGTTAACTGCCGCGATCACAGGAATCGGGAAGGTCTCCAATTTCCGGAATACATCATTGCCCTTCTTACCAAAAGCCTCACCCTCTGCCTTGCTGAGTGTGCTCATCTCGCCGATATCTGCGCCGGCCACAAAAGATTTCTCGCCCGCACCAGTCAGGATCAGACATCTTACTTCCGCTAAATCCACACCGTCAAGTGTCTTGTCCAGTTCATCAAGCACAGTGGAATTTAAAGCATTCAGCGCTTTCTCACGGTTGATCGTAATCACGCCAACCTGTCCCTTTACTTCATATAATACAAATTCCATGCTTACTCCTATCCGTCTGTCAAGTCAGACCTATACTATTTCATACTGCTGCCATCATCTCAAAGCCATGCAAAGAATGCCCGCATTAGGAGCATTCTCTGGTAAAAAGCCATAGTAATTCTTAGACAGCATATTTTGCTGTCTGAGAATTACTCTTTTTACGCTTACATTTCAACGATTGTTGCGCAGCCCATACCGCCGCCGATACAAAGTGTTGCAAGACCCTTCTTCGCGCCCTTCGCCTGCATCTCATGCAGCAGTGTAACCAGGATACGACATCCGGAAGCTCCTACGGGATGCCCTAAAGCAATTGCACCGCCGTTAGGATTCAGCTGTTTTGCCACATCAATGCCAAGCTCCTTACCAACTGCTACGGACTGTGCTGCAAATGCCTCATTTGCCTCGATGATATCAAAGTCTTCAATCTTATAGCCGGCTTTCTCCATAACTTTCTTTGTTGCCGGAACCGGACCGATACCCATAACCTCAGGTCTGCATCCTGCAAGTGCGCCTGCCACAAAAGTAGCCATAGGTTTAACGCCTAACTCTTTTGCCTTCTCCTCACTCATAACAACGATTGCCGCTGCACCGTCATTGATGCCGGAAGCATTACCTGCCGTCACAAAACCGTCAGGATTGATCGGACGAAGTTTCTGTAAGCCCTCGATGGTGGAACCCGGTCTCGGGCCCTCATCTACCTTGAACTCAACCGTCTCTTTTTTCTTCTTGACCATAACCGGTACGATCTCATTATCAAAAGCACCGCTCTTCTGCGCTGCCTCTGCCTTTAACTGGCTATTTAATGCAAACTCGTCAAGTTCCTCACGGGTAAGTCCCCACTCTTCGCAGATATTATCTGCAGTCTTAATCATATGATAATTATTGAAAGCATCCCAGAGGGCATCGTTGACCATGGTATCTACCAAAGTACCGTTGTTCATTCTGTAACCATAACGGCCTTGCATCACTGCATAGGGAGCCATGGACATATTCTCCATACCGCCTGCCACTACGATATCCGCATCGCCTGCCTGAATCATCTGTGCAGCCATATTGACACAGTTCAGACCGGAACCACACACCACATTGACGGTAACTGCCGGTACCTCATTGGGCACACCTGCCTTGATGGAAGCCTGGCGGGCAACGTTCTGTCCGAGACCTGCCTGGATAACGCACCCCATGTATACCTGATCGACCTGCTCAGGAGCCACACCTGCTCTGTTCAGTGCCTCCTTGATCACAACTGCGCCGAGTTCTGCTGCCGGTGTGGTGCTTAAGCCACCGCCCATGGTGCCGATCGCTGTACGGCAAGCGCCCGCTAAAACAACTTTTTTTGCCATCTTTTTCTCCTCCATTTTGTAATGATTTTAATTAAAAGCCCTGTTATCAAGGCTTGACAACGATTGTTATTTTTTTGTCATTGTCCACCGCTCCTATTGTATCATAGCACTATCTTTTTTGCAATCGTCTTTCCGAGATTTCCGCAGGCGCAAAGACCCGTATGTTATCGTGCACAGAGTGCCCTGACATGCCCCTTTAACCATCATTTATCCATCTGTCTGTGGTCTGCTTTTCCGATAGTCCTCCACCGCAGGGTCACGCATCTGCACGGTTCTCTTCCATTCTCTGGAATCCCCCACTTTAGACGCCTTGCTGCGGTTCCTGTAGAGGAACTTGGACAGTTCATAGCAGTCAATCCAGATCTCATTGTCACTCTCTTTCTGGGCTTCATCAAAGATGAGCTGCAGTCCCCAGTGAAGATGTACCGTCTCAATATTATTCACATTCTCCTTGGCACTGTAACCGGTGTGTCCCATGTAACCGATCACATCCCCTGCCGTCACCACACTGCCCTCTGCAAGACCTTCTGCATATGGGTAATTCTGCCGCAGATGGGCATAATAATAATAGCGTTTACCGTCAAAGCTGCGGATACCGATACGCCAGCCCCCATACTGGTTCCACCCCAGAGCTTCCACATAACCGGATTCCACCGCAACAATGGGCGTACCAATCAGCCCCATCATATCATGCCCAAGATGGGGTCTTCTGTAGCCATAACTGCGGGAAGAGCCAAAATCATCATAATGGCTGTAATCGAATCCTGCCGCAATCGGCAGAAAGGCTTTCAGCCCGTAATAGCGGTGCCAGTCCACCGCTTCCCCTGTTCCCTGTATCTTCTGTGTTTCTTCTGCTCCTGCATTCTCTTGCGCAAGATCAAACTCCCCGACCATTCCGCCAAGAACAGCCGTATAGGCTTCCAGATAATAATCATAATATTCCATGCCTTCCGTCAGCTCTTCCATGGTACTCTCCCCGGCACGCAGTTTCTCTGCTACTTTCTTAATCTCGCGTACACTGTTTTTATCAAATTTTCCGCCGGTTTTTGCTCCCGCATAGGCCAGCAGTTCAATCCAGTCCAGATGTATCTCCTCCTTATATGTTTCCACATCCAAATCATAGGCAGCCGCCATGGCCTCACATGTCGCATGAAATTCCACCCACTTGATGTAATTGCCGTCCGCGGTCACCTCAATGGCCTGCCCATCCTCCGAGGTCCAGGCGGTGCCGCTCCCCTGCCAGGATGGTTCCTGCCACCTGCCAAGCAGTTCCCTGGCAATACACACACAGCCAAGAGCCAGCAGAAGTATCATCTCTATTCTGATGACGGTCTTGGATAAACTCCTCCTGCCAGAAGGCCTGCTGCCATGGTTTTCCTTATTTTTGTCTTTTTTTATCATCGCACACTGCACTCATCCGCTTTATCGTAAATAATATATGAACAGAGGGGTGGAGATATGTTCTGTGGATGTGATATACTGGACGCAAGATCAGCATCTTGCGTCCCAAGAATTACTTCGTAATTCTTGCTGCAGGTGCGATGGGCTTTTGGCTTTTGTGGATTTCATTTGCCGGACGCAAGATCAGCATCTTGCGTCCCAAGAATTACTTCGTAATTCTTGCTGCAGGTGCGGTAGGCTTTTGGCTTTTGTGGACATCATTTACTGGACGCAGGATCAGACAGGAAAGGGGGATGCGTATGACCAAAAGAATCAGGGAAATACTAAAAGACAGGGAACTGTTTCTGTTCTCTATCTTCACCGTGATTCTTCTTATCATAACTGCATTGGTTCTGGCAACGCCGTTTGAAATTGCAAGGGGCATGTTAACCATTATTCTGACCAGGGACGCACTGGTCACTGACTACTTTGAACTGGCGGGGTTCGGCGCGGCCTTCTTTAATGCCGGACTGGTGATGGGGCTGGGCATCTTCCTGATCAGACGATTGAAGATTCCTTTCACGGGTTTCACCATGGCCGTTCTTTTCATCAATGCGGGCTTCGCTCTTTTTGGTAAAAATCCCGTCAATGTACTGCCCATGCTGTTTGGCACCTGGCTGTACGCCAGATTTCATAACGCAGGCATGAACCGCTATGTCTACACGGCACTCTTCGGCTCCTGCCTGGCTCCCATGGTGACAGAACTGGTCTATCTTCTGCCTTTCGGCTTCTGGAACAATCTGCTGTGTGCCGTGGCAGTGGGCATCTTTATGGGATTCGTCCTGCCGCCCCTGTCTGTACATACCGCCTCCATGCACATGGGATATAACCTCTTTAACATGGGGTTTGCCGGAGGACTTCTGGCCTTTGTGATGGTATGTATCCTGCAGTCCTTCAGCCTTTCAGGCAACAGCGTTTTTATCTGGAGCTACGGGCAGCCTCTTTGGCTTGCGGCAGGTTTGTATGCATATTTTACGATAACTTTCCTCTACGGACTGTTTCTCAATCAGGGGTCTATCAAACCTCTTTTTACCCTGATGAAACATCCTGGCCGAGCCGTGGCTGACTTCGTCATGATGGACGGCGCGGGTACCACACTTTTGAACATGGGCATCGTTGGATGTGTCTGCACCACCTACATCCTTTTTGTGGGCGGAGACCTGGCGGGACCGGTAATCGGAAGCATTCTCACCGTATTCGGCTTTGCCGCTTTCGGTGTCCATGTGCGCAATTATCTTCCTGTATTATTAGGTGTATATCTTTCCACCTTCTTAAATCACACATTACCTACCACGCCGGGAATCCAGATGGGCGCCATCTTTGCAGCAGGGCTCTCCCCCATCGCCGGACAGTTTGGTATTCTGGCCGGGCTCATTGCCGGCATGCTGCATGCGGCGGTGGTAATGTGCACTTCCGCTCTCTATGGCGGACTGAACCTGTACAACAGCGGATTCAGCACCGGACTTGTGGCCGTCGTACTGGTACCGGCCCTGGAAAGTTTTATCAAAGGCTATAAAATCAAAAAGGATAAAAGGAACAAGAGCTAAAAGAAAGGCAGAGAAACCATTATGACACATGAAGAAAAGAAGACCGCTAAGATTGTAGAGGAAATGACCATGTTTTTCTTTACACTGGAAGCCACTTATATCGACACCCGGATTGAGCGAAAGGGTAATCAGGTCCTGATCTGCGTGGAAGCGGATTTTGACCCGGCCTACGCCGATAAGCTGACCCATCTGGATCACTATCTGAACGGTCAGAAGAACGATGGTATGGAAGACATTTACTGGGAACTTGCCGGAAGCGGCGATCCTGGCGAGAGCAGTCAGCTTTTGCTGGTCGGCATGATGATCGATAAGGCTGAAATTGAGATACAGGAGCGGTGTGTGAAAATGCGTCTGCACAGAGTAATCTGAACATAAGCGGAGAAATTTTCTGATTGTTCTGAACAAGAAAATGCGGGGAGTATCTTCTGAGTACTCCCCGCTGTTTTGCTTTCAGATCTGCATCATACTTCCGGCTCAATCAATCCGTAGGTATTTCCCTTTCTCTTATACACTACATTCACCTGATCAGTCTCCGCATTGCAGAAGACGAAGAAATTATGTCCCAGAAGTTCCATCTGTACACATGCATCCTCCGGATACATGGGCTTGATGTCAAACTTCTTGGTACGGATAATCTGCACTTCCTCATCATCCATGTATTCCTTCTCAATAAACTCCTGACGGAAATAGGAAGTCCCCTGCTTCTTGTCCACCAGCTTATTCTTGTATTTCTTAAGCTGCCTCTCGATGATCTCCTCCACCAGATCTATCGATACATACATGTCACTGCTGACCTGCTCGGATCGAATGATGTTGCCCTTGACAGGGATTGTTACTTCTATCTTCTGTCTGTCTTTCTCAACACTCAGCGTAACATGCACTTCCGTCTCCTCGGTAAAAAACTTCTCCAGTTTACCGATCTTATCCTCTACTGCTGCTCTTAATCCCTCTGTTACCTCAATGTTCTTACCAATAATAATAAATTTCATGTCACTCATCCCCTTCATTGGATTATTGTGTATATCTTGTCTTAGTATAGCATATCCACTCCTCTTATTGCAACAATTTACCAGCCATTTATCACTCCCTTTGTTACAAACTACACAAAACATTTGTTCTAAAGGTTACCATAACCACTGCAACCGTTTCGGTCAAAAAAGTGTGGATAATGTGGATAAATCAGTGTATAAATGCAATCCCCGCCAAATTACCGCCTTTTTATTGTGTATAACTATATTGGGCAATACCTGCACCAGTCTGTTCATTCTTATTTTTTTGTACAAGATATACAAACAGCTTGTAATGCAAGCCTTTTCATTACAGATTGCAAGAAAAGCAAGAATTTACAGTACAGCAAAAATGACAATATCAAAATAATGCAAAAGAGGCCGCCCATAAAAGACTGCCTCTTTCTTCCTGTTGTGTATTTACAATTCTGTAACCTCAGCCAATCTTTAGAAGATTCGTCTGATGGAAAGGATGGATCTGTAATTCGCATTGGACACGATGATACCTGTCTTAGAGGTGGATGCGTGAACAATCTGTCCATTTCCTATATAAATTCCCACGTGACCGGAGTAGCATACGATATCACCGGCCTGTGCATTCTCCAGACCATTGACTGCCGCGCCTACGCTTCTGTCTGCCCCAGAGGTACGAGGCAGATTTACACCAAAGTTTTTATATACGCTCATAACAAATCCGGAACAGTCAGCTCCATTGGTCAGGCTGGTACCGCCATACACATAGGGATTGCCTACAAACTGTAATGCAAACTGCGCCACATCAGAACCCGAACTGCCTGTAGGATTGGCATAAGTCTTACCGCCATCCGTGGTAGTACTCTTCTTCGAAGACTTATTCTCTTCCGTCTTCTTCTTAGCTGCCTCTTTCGCTGCCTTTGTTGCCGCCTCTTCCTTGGCAAGTCTGGCTTTCTCTTCTTCCACTGATTCCGCTTTGACAAACTCGGTGGACAGCGTCACATAATCCATGGATACGTAACCGTCACCTTCCTCGATATTAACCTTAACCCAGCCGTCCAGCTCTTCGTTCACGACCAGTTCGTCCTCTATCGGAACCAGACCCAACACGCTCTCCTCTAAACCGGGCTTTTCCCGTACTTTCAGAGTTGTGGTTGTAACCGTTGCAATACGGGTTCCCACTTCTTTCGCATAATCAACCGCATCGTCTCCGGTCACACAGAACTCACCTTTGACATAACCTTCCACGGAACCGGAACTAATCTTATACCAGCCGTCTTCCTCCTCTATAAAGGTTCCCACAGATTTATTGTAAAGTTTACCTACAATCTCGCCGTCCTCACTGGGAATGTCTCTCACGTTGACATAGTCGTTAACTTTGGCAATGACCAGATTCTTAAAGCCTTCCTCTTCTTCTGACAGTCCGCTGCCTGCCGCCGCTTTCAGGTCTTTGGTATATCCTTCGCTGACAACAATCGTATCCTCAATTTTCTTCTCGGAACTGCGGCTGATCGTATTGGCCGCACTGGCAAGATCAGCGTACCCGCCCACTCTTGCGTTGCCTACTGTAACGCCGGATGGCTGCTCTTTTTTCTCTTTCTCCGCAATTTCCTTATCCGATTCTTCCTTCAAAGCAGAAAGCGCCGTCGTCTTATCCGAATCCTGTATGGAGAAATCTATGCCGGCTGAAGGCAGGACACTTGCCACATTACCGGAAGCGTTCGCCTCGAGTCCTGTTCCTCCGAAAGCTATGATTGCCGCCATGGCACAGGCTGCTATTTTCATGTTGTTTTTCTTCATAAAAAACACCTCATTTGTTACAAAATTGTTACATCTGAGAATAATATAGCATCACCTGTATATTTTGTCAACCACATCATCTGCCATAAAATTAATGGATTTTCTGAAATTTATTGTATCACTCCATAAAAATACCAGTACTTTACACCTAAAATCACGCGTATTTATGACATTTTACACGCCAAAGCCCGCCAGGTCTGATTTGTAACATTTCTGAAATATCTATCGTTTTGTTGTTACATATTCCTCCCGGCATTGTCACATTTTTGTGTACAGACGTCACATTCCGGTAAGATACCGCTCCGCAGAAGTAACCGCACAGGCCCCGTCTGCTACAGCCGTCACAATCTGTCTGAGTGCTTTGGTGCGAATATCTCCCGCCGCAAAGATTCCCGAGGCAGTAGTCGCACAGTCCTCTCCGGCAATCAGATACCCTTTCTCATCACAGTCGGCAACTCCCGCAAAAGCCTCCGTACAGGGGTGCATTCCCACAGCGATGAACACCCCCTCCACCGCAAGATCCTTTTCCAGCTGCTCCTGCTTGTGATATAGTGTCACACCCTCCACCAGATCGGTGCCAAAAATCTTTGAGACAGTGCAATTCCAGAGAATCTCCACATTCTCACAGGCAAAAAGCTTCTCCTGAAGCATTTTAGCAGCCCGCAGACTGTCCCGTCTGTGAATCAAGTATACTTTGCGGCACATTCTCGCCAGATAGATGGCATCCTCCACGGCCACATCACCGCCGCCCACCACGGCCACATCCCTTCCCTTAAAGAACGCACCGTCACAGGCCGCACAATAAGACACGCCGCGTCCCTTCCATTCTTGCTCCCCCGGAACCTGTAAGAGAGTGTGTTCCGCGCCTGTGGCCAGAATCAGGGCTCTGGCTTCATAGGAAGCACCCGATACTGTCTCCACAACCTTGGTCTGCCCCTGGTCACGGATGGCTGTCACTGTTTCCTTAACAAAACGCGCATCCATTTTGTCTGCATGTTCCCGGAACTTCGTGCCAAGGTCAAAACCGCTGATCCCCGCCATGCCCAGATAATTGTCCACTTCGTAAGTATTTAAGACCTGCCCGCCGCTCATGGGCGTCTGTTCTATCACCACAAGATCAAGTCCCGCACGCCTGCCATAGACTGCCGCCGACAAACCTGCCGGACCGGCACCGATTATGATAAGATCGTACATGATTTTCCTCCGTCTTCTCTTTCTTTGGCTAAAATGTGAAAAGTAACCTAAAAAGTAGTATTCGCCTTTTCCATCATTTTATAGTAAATGCTATTTAACTATAGTATAATTCTTACAGGAATTGTTTGTCAAAGGGAATGAACCACGCAGATTATTATAGCGTATTTATAGAAAGGACACTGCCCAACATGAACCACACTTCTTCCATGACCGGAACACAACATCATGCTGCCGCCTGCCAAAAGACTCCCCCGGGGATTGCCCTTGTCACCGGCGCCTCCAGAGGGATTGGCCTTGCCATCGCAGAAGAACTGGCTAAAGCAGGCTATCACCTGTATCTTACCTGCCGCCATTCCGGCGATACACTGACAGAACTGTCAGAAAGCCTCACAAACACCTATAAAATCCCTTGTAGAGCCATTGTTGCAGATATGGGAAACCCGGAAGATGTGACACGCGTGTTTTCTCAGATTCAAGATTTGACTTTATTAGTCAACAACGCCGGCATCTCCTATGTGGGCCTGCTTCATGAGATGTCTGTGGAGGCATGGCAGGAAGTGATGCGGGTGAATCTGGATTCCATATTCTACTGCTGCCGTCTGGCGATTCCCCTGATGCTTCGCCGCCATGCCGGCAAAATCATCAATATCTCATCTGTCTGGGGCCGCGTGGGCGCCTCCACGGAAGTGGCATACTCTGCCTCCAAAGGCGGCGTGGACGCTTTCACCAGAGCCCTGGCCAAAGAACTGGCTCCCAGTAACATCCAGGTCAATGCCATAGCCTGCGGCGTAATCGACACCGATATGAACCGCTGCTTCTCTGCTGAAGATATGGCGCTTCTTCGGGAAGAAATACCCGCTGACCGTATTGGTCAACCGCAAGAAGCCGCGCAACTGCTGCTTTCTATGGTCAACGGACCGGATTATCTGACCGGTCAGGTCATCACCCTGGACGGCGGATGGACATAAGTTTTCTCATCACAGCCAGATAACTGGGTATCAACACCGCATCTGCTCCAATCCAGGCGGCTGTCTCGGCAAAGAAAATACCAATCTGTCCAAAGAGTGCCGGCAGAAGAATGATCGACAGGGTCCTCATCACGAACTCCGCCACCCCGGACAGCATGGGCAGCACTGTATTTCCCATGCCCTGAATGGCAGCACGGGTCACATGCAGCACATACAAAACAGGCAGGCTGAAACTCATAACCGTCAGATAGAAATAGGCTATCTGCATGGTCTTTTCTGCCGCTTCCGGCGTACCGGAGATAAAGAGGCCCAATATATGTCTGCCCAGGAGTATCATCAGCAGGGCAATGACCACAGAGGTGCCCAGGGCAATCCGCAGGGCTGCCCGCATACCGCTTCTTATCCTGTCAATCTTACCGGCGCCCAGATTCTGCCCCACATAGGTGACCATCGCATATCCATAAGAAGTACCCGCAATCTCCAACAGTCCATAGAGCTTATTCGTAGCCGTAAAACCTGCAATAAAAATCACACCATAGCTGTTCACTACAAACTGCACGATCATACCGCCAATGGCGATGATGCCATTCTGAAAAGCCATCGGAAGCCCCAGCACAAAGAGATGTGCCGTGCGTTCCCTTTGCAGTGCAAAATCTGTTTTCCCCATCTTAAGAAAGCTTATCTTCCGGATATGCCAGAAGCAGAATACGCCGGAAACGGCCTGTGCAATCAGGGTAGCTGCCGCCGCACCGGCAATCCCCCATTCCATTCCCATCACAAACAGATAATCCAGGACGATATTGGTCAATGATGCCACAATCATCGCATTTAACGGTGTCCTGCTGTCTCCCAGGGACCTTAAGATGCAGGCCAACAGATTGTAAAGCATCACAATGGGCACACCAGCAAACATAATCCGCAGATAGAGCAAGGTATACTCTATGATCTCTGCCGGTGTCTGCAAGAGCATCAGCACCGGCCTGGCAGCCAACTGCCCCAGTACCATCAGGACAACCGCTGACATGGCGGAAAGAACGGCAGAACTGCCCACGCTCTTTCTTAAATCGTCCTCCCTGCCGGCCCCAAAATCCTGCGCCATCTTAATGGCAAACCCCTGGGTCAATCCCTGAATGATTCCCAGCATCAGCCAATTGAGCCAATCCGAGGCCCCCACCGCCGCCAATGCATTGACGCCAAGATATTTGCCCACCACCATGGTGTCCACCACAGTATACAATTGTTGAAATATATTGCCCGCCGCCAGAGAAAGAGAAAAAGTCAGCAATAATCTTGCCGGCTTTCCCTCAGTCATATTCTTCATATGTGATGCCATCTTTTTGACCTTATCTTTCTATCGTAATCGTGTTTTCCTCATCCTGTTCTTACTAAATATATTTGCGGAATCCTTTACCCATGATCTCACTGCTCTTGGTCACCATGAGAAAGGCTTCCGGATCCACGGCCTGAATACGTCGCTCCAATAATACCGCCTGCTTGGGATCCATGACCGTCAGGATTACCACCCGGTCCCTGTGGGTGTAGGCGCCCTCTGCCTTATAGACCGTGGCACTGCGCTTTAAATCGTTGGTGATATAATCACAGATCGGTTCCGGCTTACTGCAAATGATCGTAAAATATTTACTCAGTTTCATACGCTCAATCGCCTTATCAATCAACAGCGTCTTAGCCATCAGACCACAGACGGAAAAGAGTCCTGTCCTTGTGTCAAACACAAAATACGCCACAAACACAATGATGGCATCCACAGCCAGAAGCGCAGAAGAAATATTCATGGTAGAATACTTCCTAAGAACCATGGCTATGATATCCGTCCCGCCGCCAGAGGCATTTTCATAGAACAAAATAGCCGAAGCCAACGCCGGCAGCGCGATGGCATAAAACAATTCCAGCATCGTCTCATTGGTGAGCGGCGCATGCATGGGAAATGCCGCTTCCATAATATTTAACAACACAGATGACAGTACTGTCACATATGCCGTTTTCACACCGAAATTCCTGCCAAGAAATATGAAGCCAAATACCAGCAAAAGCATATTGATTGCCAGATTAATCTGGGAAGCTGTAAACGGTACGAAATGTGTCACCACAACCGCCAGGCCGGACACGCCGCCAAAAGAAAAGTTATTGGGAAACTTAAACACATAAATGCCAATATCCATAAGAATCACGGCAATGGTTATCAGAATATATTCTTTCAACATCTGTCTTCGTTTGCTGTGCATGACAACCTCCCTATCCAAACCTCAAATCACCGGTTTCCCAGTTCTCCATTTCTGAAGCTTTTCCCACTGTTTCCTCTTCAAAAAGAGAAGCCGGAATGTATCAATCATTCAGGCTTCTCTTTCATCAGTGGAAGCAAAGGGGCTCGAACCCTTGACCTCTCGCGTGTGAGGCGAACGCTCATCCCGGCTGAGCTATGCTTCCAGACTGGAGATAGCGAGACTCGAACTCGTGACCTATACGTTGCGAACGTATCGCTCTCCCAGCTGAGCTATATCCCCCTACCAAAGATTATAGCACGCAGAAAATAAAAAGCAATAACAAATTACGCTTCACCAGCCAAGTGTTTTGCCAGCCAAGTGAGGAATCCCAGAAACCGTTCCACACCGCCGCCGCAGTGCCTGACGCCTTCCGGCCTTTCGCCCGGCACCTCAGAGACATCAAAGAAATCCCCCTCCCTTGTCAGCTCCGTTATCATAAAGCTGTCGCTGCCGAAGATACCTTCTTCCATGCCCACAAACTCATCTCCCCAGAATGCACAGTCCCTGGCGCTCAGTTCCCTGCTTCCTGTGGCCGGGACCGCCTCCTCTGTCTCCTGCTTTTCCTCCTTGAGGATTTTTCCAAAGATGGCATCCACATTGTCACGCTTGCTGCTGATTCCCACTTCCAGATATTTGGCATCACAGGTGGGCTTCACCTCTAATCCATGCTGTCTGCCGATTCTCAGGGCAAGTTCCATAAGTCCTTTCAGTCCCTTCTTCATTCCATGACTGCAGAGCTTTTCCTTTAACAGCTCCAGTTCATTCTCCTGCATGAACAGATTGTCTCCCCGCAGGGCTTCCGGCATCAGGTCTATCTTGCCATAATTAGGTCTGCTGAACACAATGTCCGTATCAAAGTCATACTCCCTTTTTAATTCCATATGAATCTCAAAGCAAATCCGGTGAATCTTCTCAAGGCAGGCCTCGTCCGGAAGCATATCCTGAAACACATAGGGTTTCCCGTCCTGAAAGGCATAGTTGAATGCCCCTCTTCCCAGTCCCAAGTACAGGTTCCCCAGTTCCTCCTTTGTGAAATATTTCTCAATCTCACCGCCCGCTATATTTTCTATGGTGGTGCCGCTGACAATCACCAGCCTGATACCCTGACGCAGCAGAGGTTTCATCGCCGCCACCGCTTCCTCCACTGGCGCCTTCCGGGACAGCACTGCCGTCCCGTCCCAGTCAAAAAACACTGCTTTATAATTCCTGTCGTTCTTATATGCCTCCAATTTGCCCTCCTTCTGCATCTGCCTGTAAGTCTAAAGAGATTTCCCCGCCTTCTTCCAATTCCATCTTTTCCCCGTATACAGTGAATCCAACCTTCTCTCCTGCCTTCTGACATTTGAGCAGTGTAAAAACAGCCTTGTCTTTTCTCACCGACACGCCCAGCACACACCCCTGGTACTTCACCTTGAAAGCGTAACTTTCAAAGGCTTGCGGCAGTACAGGCGCAAAGCGAAGTACACCGTCCTGGCAGCGCATCCCCCCGAAACCATTTACCACAGCCTGCCAGGTTCCCGCCATATTGGCCGCATGGATGCCTGCATAGAAATTGTTATGGTAGTCATCCAGATCCATCCTGGCCGACTGCATAAAATATTCATAGGCTTCCTCCACATAACCGATGCCGCAGGCAACGATTCCGAAGATGCAGGTGGAAAGGGACGAATGGTGCAGCGTCACCTCTTTATAAAAATCATAGTTCTTCCTGATCTCTTCCCTGGTAAAAAGATGACTGTGCAGGTACAGCCCCAGCACAGCGTCTGCCTGTTTGGACATCCTGTGGCGCATAATAAACAGCGGGTGGTAATTCTCATAAAGCCAGGCCCTCTTTTCCACGGGAATTTTCTCCTCCTCCCAGGGTCTTCTCATCAGAAACCCATCGTCCATGGGATAAATCCCCCTCTTTTCCTCATAAGGGAAATACATTTTCTCCACAATCTCATCCCACAGCGTCAGTTCACTTTCCCCAAAGTCTATCTTTTCTTTCAGTCTCTCATAAGCCCCAGGCTCCTCCCCCATCAACCACCGCAGGGCCGCTGACGCAGCCCGCAGATGCTCCCTGGCCATCAGGTTGGTATAGAAGTTATTATCCACCAGCACATTATATTCATCCGGCCCGGTCACGCAGCAGATGCAGTACCTGCCGCCCCTGCACTCTGCGAAGCTCCCCACATCCGCCCAGATTCTGGCCGTCTCTGCCAATAACTCTGCACCTTTCTCTTTCAGATATTCCCGGTCTCCGGTCACCTGCAGATACAAAGAAAGGGCATAAGCGATGTCCGCATTAATATGATACTGTGCCGTTCCCAGCGGATAATAAGTGGATGCCTCTTCCCCGTTGATGGTGCGCCAGGGGAACAGCGCCCCCTTTTCATGGCCCAATACCCGGGCCCGCGCCCTGGCCTGATCCAATGTATGATACCTGTAGTCCAGAAGTTTTCCTGCCGTCTCAGGCTCCGTATAGACAAACATCGGCAGCACATACATCTCCGTATCCCAGAAATAGTGTCCTTCGTACCCTTCTCCTGACAACCCCTTTGCTCCCATGCCGGTCCGTCCGTTCCTGCCTGCCGACTGGAAAATATGGAACTGATTAAAGCGAAGCCCCTGTACCAGAGCGCTGCCCCCCGTTCCCTTTATCGCAATGTCCGCAGTCTCCCAGAACCGCCGCAGATACTTTGCCTGCTGTTCCTGCAGACTCTCATAACCCGTCTCTTCCGCTTTCCGAAGCTCCCTTCGTACAAAGCCTTCCAGCGTATCTTTATTCGTATCCAGGGAAGTGGCATAACAGATCATCTTGTCCAGTATGATTGTTCCTCCCTGGGCTGCCACTGCTTCCAACATACAGGCCGCTTCCAGTTCCCTCACTTCTCCTTCACACTGGCAGGATGCTTTCCGTCTGCTCATTTCTCCCTCATAGCGGCAGGACAATTCCAGTTCCTTCACTTCTTCCTCTGACACACAGGAAGCCTCCCGTACATGCACTCTGTGACTGCTGCCGCACCCCACCGTAAGCCGGCTGGTCTGGGTGGTGCCCTCATAGTAGAGCAGGTTCCCATCCCGTTCTAACCGCTCCGCTTCCAGTTTCCGCCCGAAGGGGCCATAATCCACAATGGGATTCGTTTTCCTCGTATGATTCTCCACGTCTGCCTGCAGCTTCGACACGAACCGCACTTTCCCTGTAAAGTTTAACGGCGTCACTTCATACCGGGCTGCCATGATGTGCTCCATGACAAAAGATACCAGTCTTTTCGTCCGGATCCGCACTGTCTTTCCTCCAGGTGAGGTCCACACCAGCCTCCTTTCCAGGAACCCTTCCTTCATATGCAGCACCCGGGCATACTCTGTGACTTCTCCCTGCTCCATATAAAATTCCTCCCCGTCGATATAAAGCTTCGTCTCTTTTAAATTGGGCAGGTTCAACAGGGACTGGCTGTATGGCGGAGAACCGAAATTGGCCTCCCCATACCGAATCTTCTCGCTCTCATAGAACCCGTTCACAAAATTCCCTTCCAGTCCCGTATCCACATCAAAATCATAAGCTTCCTCAAAGGTTCCCCTTGTGCCGATGTAACCATTGGACAAGGAAAAGGTGGTCTCATTCCGGTAGTTCGTCTTTCTGTCAAAGGCTTCCTCCGTAACCGTCCATTCCTCTATGGGATAAATAGGATCTTTCTTTGTTGTCATCTTTTCCTCCATACCTGTGCTTTTATAAAATGTGCTCACTGCTTTACCGCTATCAATGTAAAATCCCGGACTAACCCTTGACCGCGCCTGCCGTCAGACTCTCCACCACCTGCTTTTGGAGTATGACAAATAAAAGGATGGTGGGCAGCACCGTCATCACTACCGCCGCAAACAGTGCCGAATAGTTATTGGCAAAGGTTCCCATATAATAATTCAGCGCAATGGGCACGGTTCTTGCCGAATCTCCGCTGGTTAACATCAGTGCAAAATAAAATTCATTCCAGGTATTGATAAACTGCAGCAGCGCTATCGTCACAAGCCCCGGTTTTGCTAACGGCAGAATGATGCAAAGAAAGGTCTGCTGGAAAGAAGCCCCATCAATATACGCAGATTCTTCCAATGCTGTCGAAATTGTCTTATAGTAACTGACCATCACAAAAAACGACATGGGGATTCCCATGGCCGAATACACAATGATCAGGCCCGCCTTCGTGTCAAAGATATGTAACTTCTGAAAAATGGCAAACAGCGGCTGTGATATGGCCTGGGCCGGCAGCATCAAAGATGCGGAAATCAGCAGCACAATCAATGTCTTTAAGCGAAAGCGAAATCTGGAGATGATATAAGCGCACATTGCCACCAGAATTACCGTCACCAGCACACTGATGCCCACGATAATGACACTGTTCAAAAAATACCTGGCAATGGGCGCATACCGGAACGCCGCTTTATAATTATCCAGCTTAAAAGAGGAGGGCCAGGAAAGTGCAGAAGAATTGATCTCCGCATAGGTCTTAAAGGAACTGATTCCCGCCCACAGTATCGGTCCCACTGCTATCAGTGTAAAGAAAATCAGGAACAGATATTTTGCTATTTTAGCCGCATAGATAACGCCTTGTGGTGTCTTTTTCATCTATTTTCCATCCTCCTCTCCGGCCTTAGTCATAAACAGCCGCTGTATCAGAAGCACCAGTGAAATGCCGATCACAATCTGGATGACGCCCACTGCATTGGCTTTTCCATAGTTATTTTCCAGGGTCGCCGCCTTGTACAGGTAGATTGGCAGATTTAATGTACTGGTACCGGGACCGCCCTTTGTGGTCATATAAATGATGTCAAACTGGGATACCATGGCCACGGAAGCCAGGGTGACACAGGTGCCGAAAATATTTTTCATCAGCGGCAGTGTGATATACCGGTCAACCTGCCAGGGCTTTGCCCCGTCCACCCGGGCTGCCTCATAGATTTCCTGATCCACAGCCCCCATTTCCGCCAGGAAAATGATAGTGTTAAAGCCGGAATACAGAATCCAGGTAACGGTGACCGTCCAGAACGCGTATCTGGAATTGCCGAACAGATTGGGCACCTGCCCCATATCCATCCCCAGCTTTTCCCACAGCGGCCTGACCACGCCGAAACTGGGGTTCAACAGCAGGGTAAACATTACGCCTGTGGCCGCCGTGGGCACGATGTTGGGAATCATATAGGCCGTGCGCACAATCTTCCAGCCCTTCGGCTTCCTTCTGAGCACCAGCGCCATGGTAAGTCCCAGCGTCACATGGAAGGTTGACTGCAGCACCACCCACAGCAGTGTGTTCTTAATGGATTCCCGAAATCCCTCATCCCCGAAAATGGTCACAAAATTCTTAAGTCCCGTAAATTCCGGTGATGAAAAGGTCGTGTAATTACACAGCGAAGTATACATCACCGTCACAATAGGCGCGGCATAGACAAGGGCAAACAACAGCATGCACGGTACGGTGAACAGGGTGATCCAGAGCCCTCTATTTTTGATTCTCATGAGCCTTTCTCCTTTTTCTTAAAAAGCAGAGGGCTGTCAAAGCAGCCCCCGCCATACCTTATTCCTGATTCTTCTTCGCTGATTCAGACAGCTTGTCACAAAACTCTTCCGGCGTGATATTTCCATAAGCCAGTTCCGGCAGTTCTGTGGAGAATGTATCTATCGTGTTCTGATACCAGTAAGCCTGATTCTGCCCATAAGTGACTTTCGCCTGGTTCTGAATCTCCAATACCTGTGCCATCAGCGGATCGCTTTCCGTCAGGGTGGACGGAATCTCAAGATCATTGGATACCGGCTGCAGGCCTGTCATCTCCAGTGCCTTAATCTGGTTCTCAGGCTTTGTCTCAAATTTCAGGAAATCCACAGCTGCCTTAATCTTCTCTTCCTCCGAAGCGCCCACCATGTCTCCCGGTGTGGGCACCATTTCCATGCCGCTTCCGGGCATCAGCATGATACCGACCTTATCATAAAACCCTTCCGGCGCTTTCTCTGTCTCTGAGAAATCCGGTATCATCCAAGGACCATTGGGGAACATTGCCACCTCTCCGTTAAAGAAATGTGTGGCCATAGGGTCATATTTGCCGCCCACTGCATCTGCCGTAGTATATTCCTGGAACATTCTCTGCACCGTTTCCGCTGCTGCCACTACCTCAGGTGTATTAAAGTCTGTGGGATACATGCTGTTCATCCACTGGTTGCCTGCCTCTCCGCTTGTGCCAATCAGCGCACTCATCCACAGATTGGTCAGCCATCCGGAATCTGCCGTATCCATACCCACCGGTGTGATACCGGCAGCTTTCAGTTTGTCACAGGCTGCAAAGAACGCATCCCAGTCTGCAAAAGCCACCTCCGGCGCCTCAATGCCTGCCTGTGTAAACAGGTCTTTATTATAGTAGATATAGGAAATTTCCTTGGATACCGGCACACCATAAATCTTTCCGTCCACCGTATTAAACTCCAGTGACGTCTCATCAAACAATGCCTTCCATTCCGGATCCGCCTCAAAATACGGTGTCAGGTCCGCCACCTTTCCGGATTTTGCCGCCAGTTCCGTAATGTTGTTACCGCCGTTGAACACGATATCCGGAAGATCCCCGCTGGAAATCAGCAGCTTGATTTTCTGATTAAAGGCATCTGTGGTAGGTATCTCCTCAAAATGAAATTCCACATTCTTACCTTCCTCTGTCTGTTGGAATGCCTCAAACAGATAGGTATAATAATCTGCTGCGTAGTCCGTGCCCACGTGATAGTTAATCACATCCAGCACCACCTTTTCCTCAGAAGAAGCCTCCGTCCCCTGTGTTGTTGTCTCTTCTGCCTTGTCCTGATTCGCTGTGCCGGTCTCCCCGCCTGCCGTGTTCCCGCAGGCCGTCAGCCCCAGTACCATCAAGCTGCTAAGTGTCAGCCCTAAAAATCTGTTGCCTGTCTTCTTTTTCATATGTTATCCCTCATTTCCGCGCTGCTTTTCTTCCTTACTATTGCGGCCGTGGATATGACCAATGTATGTCCGGCAGCGCTGTTTTATTATAAGGAAATTTTATCCCCCAAAATCCATTCTTTGAATAAAATGCCTTGCTGCAATATTACATTATTTTATCATCCTTTCCTCCGTTTTGAACCGGAAAAAGCAGATTGAAATGCCTTCTTTGACTATCATGCTCTCTTCTTTAAAAATTTTGCTCACTTTAGGAAGCACATTGAAGAGGTACTTTAAATGTGAGATGATAGACGCAGGACGACCACTCTTTGGGCTGTCGACTCACGGAAAGGGAATGTATATGAGAGGAAAACGAAGCACACACAAGATCATATCCCTGCGTATGTTTATTACCCTGGCAATCTGTTTGACTGTAACGGTCATTCTGGTACTTTCCGGGCTGTTTTATTATAACAAGACTGCCGGAATCCTGATGGAAAACTATGAAAGATCCTTTACTTCCCAGCTCAGTCAAGTCAACCAGAAGATTTCCGATCAGATTGCTGCCGTGGATTCTGTTGCGCCGCTTTTTCTGTCCGATACCCGTCTCTTAAACATATTGGAATCTCCGGATTCTTCCCCTGTGGGATATGAGACAAAGCTTGCTATTGAAAAACAGATGTCCTCCATGTATCACAGGACTTCTATCGCCAGCCATAACTTCACGGATTCCATCTTTATTATCAGTAAGGACAACGCCCTGTTCCACATCTATACCTCCGGCTCTTTTGAGCCCTATGAGGAACAGAACGAAGCCCTGCTTGCGCGCCTTGACAAATCCCGCACCAATCTCATGTGCCGGATGCTGCCCTGGGATGACAACAGCATTTATTTTATCCGCAACCTTTTTAACGGCAACAGCGGACATTATATGGGAACCTTCTTTATTAAGATAAACCGGGCAAAATGGATGCAGTATTGTGTGGAAGGCCTTGATCCCTCCTGGTTCATCAGTCTTTATAACGACGAAATGGCCCTTGTCTCAAATGATTCCCTGAAAGAAGAGTGTCTTGAACTGGCTGCCCGCTCTGCCGCCTATACTTCTCTTCCCACCGCTTTTCATGAGGAAGCGCTTAACGGCGAACAGTATTTTGTTGCCTCGGAACGCCTTTCCGGCTCAGGGCTCACCTCTTCTGTCCTTGCGCCCAAGGACCTTTTGCTGAAAGACTTGAACAGCACTCTGGAAACCTATCTGCTGTTTCTGGTGCTGACGATTTTAATCGCCCTTGCCGCCGCCATCTGTATCAGTCAGATGATCACCACGCCGATCAAGCGGATGATCTACCATATCAACCAGATTTCTGCCGGTACCAGCTCAAGACTTCCGCCTATGAAAATGTACCATGAGTTCAAGATATGGGCCGATTCCTTTAACCAGATGCTGCAGCAGCTGGATACCTACTATACCGATAATTTTCAGAAACAACTGCTGCTCAAAAATGCGGAAATCCGGGCACTGCAGTCCCAGATGAATCCCCACTTTCTCTTTAACGTGCTCAATACCATCGCCTGGAAGGCCCAGATCATCCACAATGAGGAAATCTATCAGATGGTCATTTCCCTGGGGGAATTATTAAAGGCAAACACCCTGTCAAAAGAAACTGATTTTATAGAGCTGGAAAAGGAAATGGACTATGTGAAATTTTATATTTATCTGCAGCAATGCCGCTTTGAAGACCGTATCGACTGCGTCATTCGGATCCCGGATGAACTGAGGAAATGCCGGGTTCCCTGCTTTTGCATACAGCCTCTTGTGGAAAATGCCATCATCCACGGCTTAGAACCTAAAAAGGGGAAGGGGAAACTGATCATACAGATTGTTCCCCTCACTGCAGGGGATTTCCCGGAACCGGAGATGGAGATTGCCATCATCGATAACGGCATCGGCTTTACCCGGATTCCGGATATCCGTACCATTTCCTCTTCCGCAGAGGATTCACACACCCATATTGGATTAAAAAATCTGGATAAACGGCTGGAACTGCTCTTCGGAGAAAACGCCCGGATTAAAATAGAAAGTGTTCCCAATTTATGCACCACTATTTCTTTCCGGCTTCCAAGAATGGAGAAACTATGACCTTCAAACTTCTGATTGTGGATGACGAATCCACCATGCGTAAGGGAATCGCTGAATACATGAACTGGAATTTAATAGACTGCGAGGTGGCCGGCACTGCCAGCGACGGCTTAGAAGCCATTGCCTTTTTAGGAAAGCACGATGTTGATATCATCATCACAGACATCAGAATGCCCGAAGCAGACGGATTGGCCGTGGCAAAATACGTGTTTGAAAACTGTCCCGAAAAGAAAGTAATCCTGCTGACCGGCTATGCGGATTTTGAATACGCCAAAACCGCCATTCAGTACAAGGTATCTGCCTTTATCTTAAAACCCACCAACAAGAAGGAACTGTTTGAGGCGGTGCAGGCAGCCCAGAACCAACTGCTCACCTCCAAACACACAGACAGTATCACCAGGGAAAAGACCGCCTTTTTGAAAGAACAGTTTCTTCTGGAAATGACGGATCATCCCTATCAGCCGCAGTTTGCAGAAAAGCTGCAGCAATATGGCATTTCTCTGCTAAGTTATTATATCGCGGCTTTTCGACTGATTCCCTACAATGAAGATATCCGCGCCTTAAAGAAAATCATTATAGACGAAAAGAAGAATGCCTACTGTTACCGCTACAACAATCTGATCATAACCATTTACTTTTACAACGATCCGGAAATCATCCTGAAGAACTGCAATGAAATCGAGGCCATCACAAGAATGTTGGATTCCCGGGAAATCTCCGTGGGCATCAGCCGCTTCCATGATACCCCCGCAGGTTTTCGTCAGGCTGTGACGGAGGCGATCCGTGCCTTGACCCTGAATTTCTATGCCGAAAATAATGTTTCTTTCTTTTCCGAGGAAGTCAACGAAGACTGTGATCTGACAGCCGAAAACTCGCTGGATCTGTTTCAGTTTGAAAATCTGTTATTAGACTGGCAGTTCCAGGATGCGGAAACCCTTCTGCGGAACCTTTTTGCCAAGTTCAAGCAAAATTTTGTCAACGCACAGGACGTAAAGACCATCTGTGCCCAGATTTATTACATCTGTTCCCGCATCACCATAAAAAGGTCCAGCAAACTGAATCCGGAAATCCATGTTGCGGATCTGGATGCCATCGCAAAGTCAGCACCCCTGTCTGCAGAGTATCTGAACACCATCCGCATGGCCAATGACATCTTCACACTGGAACAGGCCGTTACGAAGATGTTCCATGCGCTGAAACACAGCTTGCAGGACACAGCCGGCATACCAGGCCAGCTCGCCGAAAAGGCCATGAAATATATCGAAGAAAATATTACCGCCGACCTGTCCTTGGAACAGATTGCAGATGCTTTGCATATATCTGCCTCCCATTTAAGCCGGACCTTCAAGAAAGCCGCAGGTATCTCCCTGACTGACTATATCAACCAGTTCCGCATCAATAAGGCAAAGGAGCTGCTGCGCGGCACCGATATCTATATCTATGCCATCTCGGAAATGGTGGGCTACCATGATGCCACATACTTTTCCTCTATGTTTAAAAAGCTTGTGGGTGTCAGTCCTTCGGAATATCGAAATCCGGAAGGTTGAGATGAAAACTCCGCAGGAAAAACCTGCGGAGTCCATATCATAAAGAAAACTCCCAAAAATACTGGACTTTTGGGAGTTTTGAATGCTTTTTGAAATTGCCTGGAAATTATCTCTTGGAGAACTGCGGTGCACGTCTCGCTGCCTTGAGACCGTATTTCTTTCTCTCTTTCATACGAGGATCTCTTGTCAGATAACCTGCCTTCTTTAATGTAGGTCTGTAATCAGGATCTGCCTGAAGTAATGCTCTTGCGATGCCATGTCTTACAGCGCCTGCCTGACCTGTATAGCCGCCGCCTTTTACCGTTACGCGCACATCAAACTTATCAACAGTGTCTGTTGCTGCCAGAGGCTGACGCACGATAACTTTCAGGGTCTCTAACCCAAAGTAATCATCAATGCTTCTTTTATTAATCGTAATCTCGCCCTTACCGGGTACTAAATATACTCTGGCGATAGATTTTTTTCTTCTACCGGTTCCATAATACTTTGCTGATTTATCTGCTTTAGCCATGATTCTTTATCCCTTTCTTAAAATGTTAACACTTCTGGTTTCTGTGCAGCCTGCTTATGCTCAGGGCCTGCATATACATGAAGTTTGGTATACATCTGCCTTCCTAAAGGTCCTTTGGGAAGCATGCCTTTGACTGCATGTTCCACAACTCTCTCAGGGTGCTTCTGTAACATCTCTTTCAGGGTAGTTTCTTTCATGCCACCCACATAATCGGAGTGATGATAATAAATCTTCTGGTCTAACTTCTTACCTGTAACCTTCACCTTCTCCGCATTGACGACGATCACATAATCGCCTGTATCCATGTGGGGGGTAAAGATGGGTTTGTGCTTACCTCTAAGCACTTTGGCAACCTCAGATGCCAAGCGTCCCAGTGTCATATCTGTCGCATCAACTACATACCATTTTCTGTCGATTGTAGCTGGACTCGCCATAAAAGTTTTCATGATATTACCTCCATAGTAACTGATCGTCTCTCGACTGTCTGTGCCATCTGTCAAAACCTCCGTGCAGATGTCCGGCCACACTTCTGATTTCTCCCTACGGCAGTTTGTACTTCTTTTACTTATTTTAAAATGTCTTCGCCGGGGCTTTGGCTTGACATTTTTATACATTGTCACAGTTATCTATTATATTATACGCTCCCGCGTGTGTCAACAGCTTTTTGGGTTGAATTTACGTGATTTTCCTCCGGAAATAAACTTTTCACTTCAGCTGATTTTCTTCCGTGGATTTCCGACTTTGCTATCATAGCATTCCTATAATATTCCGGATCGTCTTCCAGTCTGAACCGTCTGAGGGAAGAATCCTGTACCAATATGCCATCATACACCAGATGTTCCACACAATACAGATACCGCAATAACCATACACCAACCCCATAAACAGCTTCCATCTGCCGTTTCCCTGATTTTTCATGGTTTCAAGTCTGTCAAAGACACTGGCCATAAAAACAGCGAACAGACACATAAAATCCACTGCCACTCTCTGTCCGAATGATCCGCCGTAATACCAGCTCCACCAGGCGCTGGAAATATAGACGATCAGCACCAGAAAGACCACCAGTCCCACATACAGCTGCCTGCGCCGCTTATAGGAGATGAAAATACCGACAATGGCCAACAACAGTACCGGACTCCAGAAAAATAAGCCCTTGCGCACACTGAACAGGAAATTTCCAATCTGCGGCGCCAGCCAATAGAAGGGTTCGTTGGATCCATAGGAGTACACAAACCAGCGGCCTGTGGCCGCATGCCAGTAAAGCAGCTGCGGGAGAAGAGTGACTATTCCAGTCAATACAATAGGCACTGCCCTTGTCGGTCTCAGGATCACAGCAAGTCTCTTTTGCAATGTGTCCCAGCTTCTGACGCCATAGAACACATACGTCACAACAAACACAATATTGGTATTGCGGCACATGAAGATAAGCCCTGCAAGCAAACCGAATACACAGGTGTGAAACAGTCTGTTCTTTCCCTCCGTCTCCCGGCTCTCATACCAGCACAGGTAAAAGAGGAACAGATTAAACAGGAAGTACGAATAGACATGGGAAAAGCAGGCGTCATAGGATGCATAATGAAACAGGTTGGTTCCATAGGTAATCACCATGCAGGCAAGCAATGATGCCTTTCCGGAAAATCCCAGATATCGTTCCAGCAGTTTATATAATAGTATGGTTCCTGCAATCCAGTACAGGACGCCGCCGAACAAGACCATATATTGATAGAGATTAGAATATCCCGTAGCTGTCATACTGCCTGTAAGCGCATCCCTCAGCAGACAGACCACATGTGCCAGGAAGAAAAAGGGGCTCTCCATAATGGCCACACCCACCGGATATTTGTCGATCTTTCCGCCGTCCACTTCCATCAGATCAAAGGGGTGCTCCCACCCTTCGATAAAGGAAAAGGAAAAATCACCGTGAATCACAGCCGGCAGATACAGATAATATCCAAATCCATCGGAATAGACTTTGGGCGCATTCAGTACTTTCACATGATATACCCATATGATACTGCATAACATAAGGAAAGCAGTGATTCCTGTAAAGAGATACAGCCAAAGATTCTGCCTGATATGATTTCTCATCTTCTCTGCTGTCTTAGTCATTCCCTTCCTCCGTCAAAAACTCATATCCCACCAGCGTCAGTCCACAGGCCGGTGCAGTCGGCCCCGCCGCCTGTCTGTCTCTGGCTGCCAGAATCTCCTTCACCTTTTCGGGCGCTATATGGCCTCTGCCCACTTCCAAAAGTGTACCCGCTATAATCCGTACCATATTGTATAGAAATCCCCTGCCGGATACGCGCAGCACAATCTCATCCCCATCTGTATCTATCTGCACGGCATCCACCTGGCGCACCGTTGTGAGTGCCTGGGTCTGCACACTGCAAAAGCTCTTAAAGTCATGCTCCCCCACCAGATATTCCGCACCTTGACTCATCAAGTCAATATCTAAAGGAATATAGGTAAAATAAGAATACAGTCTTTTGGTAGGCATGGGAAAAGGAGCGCAGTAAATCCGATACTCGTAAGTCTTACGGCTCTTACAGCGCCTGGGGTGGAACTCCGGCGAAACCTCCTTGGATCCGCAGATGCGGATATCCTCTGGCAGCCTCTGGTTCAGGGCATAGGAAAACTTGTCCCCCGGAATCCGGCTTGCGGTATCAAACACCGCGATATTCCCTCTGGCATGTACGCCGGCGTCTGTACGGCTGGCGCCGATCACCAGAATTTCTTCTCCGGTCAGTTCCTGCAGACACCTGTTCAGAACGCTCTCTATGGTCTCACCATTTGGCTGCAGCTGCCACCCGCGGTAATGGGTGCCATCGTAAGCAACCGTCAACATGACTCTTTTCATCCTAAATATACCCGAATCAACACACACCCTGCAAAGTAGAAAAGCAGCACCCCGTAAGCAATCCTGTCCCTGCCTTTATACTGTAAGGGCTTCATCTTCGTGCGGTTCTCCCCGCCGCGATAACATCTCGCCTCCATGGCCATAGCAAGATCATTGGCCCTGCGAAACGCCGAGATGAACAACGGCACCAGAAGGGGCACCATGGCCTTCGCCTTTTTGATCAGATTCCCACTCTCAAAATCCGCGCCTCTGGCAATCTGCGCTTTCATGATCTTATCTGTCTCTTCTAATAAAATAGGGATGAACCGCAGCGCAATGGACATCATCATCGCCACCTCATGCACCGGCACCTTAAAAATCCTGAGTGGCCGCATCAGCTTTTCCAAACCGTCTGTCAGGCTATTGGGCGTGGTCGTCAGCGTCATCACAGAAGACCCCACGATCAAAAACGATAACCGTATCGCCATCATCCCTGCAATCCTTGCACCCTCTTTGGTAATGGTCAGTTTCCACAGCGTCACAAGCGGCTCGCCCGGCGTCAGGAACAGATTAAATACCACCGTGATCATCAAGATAAAGACGATTGCCCGCATGCCTTTTACCATATAGCCAAAGGGCACCTTGGACAGTTTGATCACCGCCGCCAGAAATACTGCCGCCACAACATAGCCAATCCAGCTTTGTACCACAAACAGGGAAATAATAAAGCCCAGCGTGGCTGTCAGTTTTACCCGCGGGTCCAGTTTATGAATGACGGAATCCGCCTGATAATACTGGCCCAATGTTATATCTCGTATCATATGTGTCTCCCTATATTATAGATTATGCACCCATGAGCCCGAAACGGCTCTCACAGTCAATTCCCAAAGAATTCCCTGCTGTTGTCCTCAGAGGAATTGACTCAGGATTTCCTGCTTCGCCTCCTCAATGGTGGTGACATCGGTGCGCACCGGTATCCCCTTTGCGGCAAGTGCCTGCATAATATAGGTCACCTGGGGCGCCGCAAGCCCTACCTGCTCCAACTCTTTATAGTGCTTAAAAACTTCTCTTGGCTCATCATCATAGAGTACACTGCCCTGATTCATGACAATGATCCGCTCCACATATTTGGCCACATCCTCCATGCTGTGAGAGACTAAGATAACTGTGATACCCGTCTCCTGCCTCAGTTTGGCAATCTGATCCAAAATCTCATCCCGTCCTTTAGGGTCTAAGCCTGCCGTTGGCTCATCCAGAATCAAAATCTCTGGTTTCATGGCTAACACCCCCGCAATGGCCACCCGGCGCTTCTGTCCGCCCGAAAGGTCAAAAGGCGACTGGTAAAAATACGCATCCTCCAGCCCCACCTGCTTTAAAGCCGCATAGGCGCGCAGTTCTGTCTCCTGTTTGGAGAGTCCCAGATTCTTGGGGCCAAAGCAGACGTCTTTAAAGACATCAATCTCAAAAAGCTGGTGCTCCGGATACTGAAATACCAGCCCAACCTTACTGCGCAGTTTCTTCTTATCAAAATCCTCCTCGTGAATATCTTCACCGTTAAAGTAGATACTGCCGCTTGTAGGTTTGATCAGTCCATTGAGATGCTGCACCAGTGTGGACTTGCCGGAGCCGGTATGTCCGATGAGGCCGATAAACTGCCCGTCCGGTATCACCAGATTCACATCCTTTAAGGCATGCACCGCAAGTGCCGTATCACCGCCGTATATATAATTTACATGATCTAAAATCAAAGACATAGTCTGAGTCCCTCTGTCACAATATTTTTATTCCCTATTTGCTCTTCCGGACAGCAAGCGCCTCTGTCAACTCCTGGATGGTCAGAATCCCATCCGGCAGATCCATGCCGCTCTGCTTCAGTTCATGGGCCAAAAGCGTTACCTGGGGCACGTCCAGCCGCAGCGCCTTGAGTTCTTCCACCCTGGAAAAGATTTCCCGGGGCGTTCCCTCCATGGCCACGTGTCCTTTGTCCATGACAAATACCATATCTGCATGAATGATTTCTTCCATATAATGCGTGATCAGTACCACTGTGATACCTTCCACATCATTGAGCGCACGCACCGCCCTTACCACCTCTTTGCGTCCGTTAGGATCCAACATGGCTGTAGGTTCATCCAGAATGATACACTTCGGATGCATGGCGATAACGCCCGCAATGGAGACACGCTGCTTCTGTCCGCCGGAAAGCTTGTTGGGAGAATGTTTACGATATTCATACATTCCTACGGCCTTCAGGCTCTCCTCCACCCGCTCCCAGATTTCCTTGGTGGGCACCCCCATATTCTCCGGTCCAAAGCCCACATCCTCCTCAACCACCTGGCCGATGATCTGGTTGTCCGGATTCTGGAATACCATCCCTGCTTCCTGACGAATGTCCCAGAGTTTACTCTCATCCTGGGTGTCCATGCCGTCCACCCATACGGTGCCTTCCGTGGGATAGAGAATGGCGTTGATATGCTTGGCCAATGTAGATTTCCCGGAGCCATTATGTCCGAGAATGGCTATGAAGTCTCCCTGCCTGACATCCAGATCCACCTCATCCACCGCACGGGTAATGCCCTCCACATTTCCTTCCTCATCCCGCCTTATATATTCAAATACCAGTTTATCTGTCTTTATGATTCCCATTTTGCGCTACCTTAATGATTTGATTTTGGTCCGGTACCTCTCTGGCACCCTTTCCTGGTTTCTTTATTTGCTGCCGCTCACCGATCGCTTTTTCATCTGCTGTCATACCAACGCCTATTGTACTAGATTATACTGGAAAATACAAGGTTTGGCACGCGAATATCATCGCCAGGTTATGATGCCGGTTACTTTTCACACCACAATTTGGCTACTTTTCACGGCACAATTAGAGTATAAGAAAACAGAAAAATGTGTTATACTGTAGTCGGGTAAGTCCCCTGAAAGTTTACCCAAACTACCATGTAAAGGAGTTGTGACACATATGTCAGAAAATAAATCTGTTAAAAATAACAGCAGCAAAAGAGATTCGCATGAAAATCACAGAAACGTCCTCCTGAAACAATTGGCAAAACCCTTCGGCTTTTTACTGCTTTTCATTATGGTATGTGCTTTTCTGGCGCGATACCTGACCGATTCTGAGACGCTGACGGAATATGCGCGGAATAACCCGGAACTGGCCTACGGAACCGGTAAGGCTGCCCAGACGGCCTCTCCCTCCCAGGACAGCGCACCGCAGATCAACACCGAGACTGTCTTAAGAAGCGCTGACCAGACAGATGCTGCTGACACACCAGGAAATGATACCGTATCATCGGATACGTCTTCTGCCGATGCCGCTGACACACCGAAGACTTCTTCCATAGATGCCTCTGACACCCCGGCGGCTTCTTCCACATATACTACTGATAAAAGCACTGTAACGGAGTCTGACAAATTGCATAACAATCCAGAACGCACAACCTATCAGCCAGGGTTTTATTATGAACCTTTGACTGATACAGTCAAGCAAAGAATTACAGGTATCTCCTACCCCGAGAGCGGCTGTACTGTCCCCTATGAGGATTTACACTATGTAGGACTGCTGTATCGTGATTTCAACGGCGAAGAACAAACCGGGGAACTGATCTGCAATAAGGCTATTGCACAGGATATGGTAGAAATCTTTTATGAGCTGTACCGAAACGATTATCAAATTGAGCGGGTTCGGCTGATTGATGAATATGACGGTGATGACACCGCATCCATGGCTGATAACAACACTTCCTGTTTCAACTACCGTGTTGTGGACGGCACCACCAACCTGTCCAAGCACGCTTACGGCCTGGCCATTGATATCAATCCCTTCTATAATCCCTATGTTGTCTTCCATAAAGGCGGTACGGGTAATACTTATATCTCGCCTGCCGGCAGCGAAATCTATGCAGACAGAAGCCAGGAGTTTCCCTACAAGATTGATGAAAATGACCTCTGCTACCGCCTTTTCACAGAACATGGTTTTACCTGGGGCGGCAACTGGAACTCCAGCAAGGATTATCAGCATTTCCAGAAAGTACTGAATTAATCGCTATCATGAAGTACTCTGCCATAACACACTGACCAATAACATACTAATATGGAACCCCGAAGATACCAATACGGCATTTTCGGGGTTCTGTTAAGATAAGGATAACTGGCATCTGCCGGTTTCTCTGTCTGCCTTCTCTTTCTTTGCTGTTATCCTGGAATCCTGAGCACCTGCCCTATGCGCAGCGCATCACTGGTAAGTCCGTTCAGATTCTTAATGGCATCCACCGTTGTGCCAAAACGGTTGGCAAGAAGCCACAACGTATCTCCCGAGCGCACCGTATATAGGAAATATCCTGCACTTTGTGACACTGGTATCCGCAGCACCTGCCCGATACTCAGATTGTCGCTTGTAAGCCCGTTTGCCTGCTTGATTGCATCCACTGTGGTACCATAGCGGTTAGCAAGAAGCCACAGCGTATCTCCTGAACGAACTGTATACATGATTATATTTCCCGGATTTGGGGCCGGATCCGGCGCCGGATTTGTTGGCGGTACGTTCTGTTCGATTCCCTGATACGTCCTGTATAGCGAATCCCAGGTAGCCGGTCCTACGATGCCGTCCGCAACAAGTCCCATCTGCCTCTGAAAAGCAATGACCGCCTCTCTTGTGGCATTTCCAAAAATACCATCCTGCCCCGGACCGGGAATGCCGGAATAATATTCCGCTATAACATCCAACAGATATTGCAGCGTGATCACATCCTGTCCCCTGGCGCCCTGTCTGAGTACAACTGCGGGAGGAACGGTTCCGATACCAAGAGAAGTTCCCTCGCTGTCCAATTCCGCAAGCCTTGTCACAGCGGTATATAAATTGGAAATCTTATACCAGGTTGCTTTCCCTACAATCCCATCCGCAGCCAGATTAAAAACGCTCTGGAACTTGGTTACCGCCGCCCTCGTACTGTCTCCAAATACCCCTGTCTCATCACTTATCACCGGAATCGCCGGATAATTCCTTCTGATTCTGTTCAGATAAGTCTGTATTGTCTGCACATCAAGCCCTGTGCTCCCCACTCTAAGCGGTGTTCCCGGATAAGAAGTCACCACATTGCTGACAGCATTCGTCTCTACAATTTCAATATCATCCGGATAATAATACCGCAAAATCCTGATCGGGGTATAGCCCTGGTTAGCCAGGGAGACCGTCCCCCACTGTGACAGTCCGCCGCATGTGGAGGTTGTGCCGTTACAAAATGAGGTGAAATAGGGTGCATTCTGTCCCTGTCTGCGGACATATTCATTAAAAATCTGATCCACAATACGGCTGATCGATTCATAAATGGGTCTTCCATAAACAAAATACTGATCATAGGCAGTGCTGTTCGTGATATCAAAATTATAATTTTTAGAACGATACCATTCCGTATATACCCTGTTCAGCGCAAATGTGATAATCGCGTAAATATTTGCCCTGAGAGCAGCTTCCGGCCAGGTCGGATAGATCTCACTGCTGGCAACGTTTTTCACATAATCCGGAAAAGAGACCTGTATATTCTGTGCCGTCGATGCCGGTGTTCCCATATGAACCGTGATCGGATTGGGTATCACCACCTGCCTGAGCACATAGGAGGCATCCGTGTCTCCTGCCGGTCCCTCCTGTTCGCGTTCTCCTGACATAGTCACCGCAGGGGCTCCTACAATAATCTGCATCTGTTCTTCGCTTCGCTGATTTTCCTGCATAGGAACAAGTGACAGCGGCAGGACTGCCCGTTCCCCGTCGAAGATAGGAATATCCGCAACATACAGCGCATTGAATCCCTTCGCCTGTGCCATAACATTATAAGTCACATAAGGTGTACCCACAAAATTTTCATCCTGTGAATACCTCTTGTCCACAGTCTCTAAGGACACGCTTCTGGTCTCTCCATTTTCATCCGTTGTCAGTTCATAAATCCGATTCTGTTCATCGTCCAAAACACGAATCTGTACGCCGCGCAAAGGTACCGCATCATGTGCCGTCCTGGCCTGCATCATCAGATAACCAATTGCCATATTTCATTCTCCTTCATAACCATAATCATTTCAATGAAAACAAATTCATATGCTATAAAATATGACAGAACCTGTGAAACAGTGATACATTTTAAAATGGAATTATCCGCTTTCTCTATGAGTGAATTTTCTATTACAGCAAGTTGTACATGGTTTTACAACGGCGAAACAGCCGCATCTTTCCGGGATGCGGCTGTCTCCACACAACATTACGAATAGCACTTGGAACTCTATTCCTTCAGGCTGTATTAGCCAAGTAAGGACAAGGCCAGCTGGTTGGACTGGTTCGCCTGGGACAGCATGGATGTACCTGCCTGCTGTAAGATATTGTTGTTGGCATACTGAACCATTTCCTTTGCAATATCTGTATCACGAATCTGTGCTTCTGCACTTGTGGTATTCTCCACTACGTTGTCCAGATTGTCGATGGTATGCTCCAGTCTGTTCTGGATAGCGCCCAATTCTGCTCTCTGATTGGAAACCTTCTGGATTGCCGCTTTGATGGTATCCACTGCACCCAGTGCATTACTGTCATTTGTTCCGTTTACTTTCAGACCGTTTACGCCAAGTCCCTTTGCACTCATGGCCTTGATGTTCATGGTAATCTGATTATTTTTGGTAGCGTCTGCACCCACATGCAGTGTTACAGACAGGTCATGTGTCAAATCGTTTAATGCACCAATATTAGCCGCGTCAGCATCCGTCTTATTGCCTACTGCGTCGTAGAGCTGTGGTGCATCTGCCCTGGTTGCGACAGTCGTTGTCCCGTCAGCCGCTGTGGTGGCAATAAAATAATTTTCCAGTGCATTTTCCGGAACGGCATTGCCATCCTTGTCATAGTATTTGGCCTGTGCCTGAGTAGCCTCTGCAGCCGTTATGCTTGTGGCAATGACCGTTGCTTTTGAAGAATCTGCGGTTCCTGCAGTCAATTTGCTTCCGGAAGCTTTCAGGGTTCCAATGACCGTTCCATCTGCATCTTTCACTTCAAATGTATCTTTGGTGCCTGTCTTCAAAGCAACCGTAAACTTTTCCGCAGCGCTGCCATTCAACTCAAGTCCATAAGCAATGCCATCAGCAGCCTTATCCGTGGTAGTTGATGTAATTTTAACACCCTGGTCTTTCAGAGCCATCAACAATTCATTCTGCTCATCCTGAAGTTTCTGAGAATCTACTGTCCCTGCTGTAAAAGCAGCCGTTAATGCAGTAGCGCTGTCTGCACTCATGGTTGCTGCCCCAGTCTGTGCAGCAGCAAAATTCTTATAACTATAGGTATGACCATTTGCCAGGCTCTTATCACCTTTTAACAAATAAGTCTCATTGAACTTAGTCGTCTCGGATACACGGTCAATTTCTGTTGTCAACTGATCGATCTCGTTCTGGATTGCCTGACGATCAGACTCAGATTGTGTTCCATTGGCTGCTTTCACCGCCAGCTCGTTCATTCTCTGAAGCATAGCCTGCACTTCTGTCAAAGCGCCTTCTGCGGTCTGCACTGCACTGATGCCATCCTGTGCATTGGCAGACGCCTGCGTAAGTCCTTTAATCTGTCTTCTCATTTTCTCAGAAATTGCCAACCCTGCCGCATCATCAGCCGCACGATTAATCTTGTAGCCGGATGATAATTTCTCCGTGGACTTCGCCTGGGAGCTTGTGGTAAGCCCCAGCATCCTGTCAGAATTCATTGCTGTGATATTGTGTTTTACGATCATACTATTACCTCCTTGTGATTGCCGGCGGTAACTCCGTTTACCACCGTTTGTTTGTTTTTGGTTTCTGGTGATTCCATACCCCTGCAGGTATAAATCTTTTATAATAATCCCATGGCCCCTAGGATTGCCCCGGGTTATTATCCATAAATCATATCCGCCTCGTTGGGAACCGAATAATCTCTTATGAAGTTGCAGCCTGTTGTTTATCCTTTTTCAAGGAATCATTTACCATCACCCTTTTTTTGCGATATTTCTCCGGCAAATCCGGTACCGCATAGTAATGTGGAAGTTGTGCCCGTTCCTCTTCACTCTTTGCATGATTAGCGATGACTTTACTCCTGACTACGTTGTACTCCTTCGGTGCATCCACCATAATGCGTAAATGATTCTTACTTCCTCCTAAAAAAACAATTCTGATTTCCTCTCCGATCTGTAAATATTCCTCTGAACTCATTGTCAGTCTTAACATATCGAAACCTCCTTGTTTTGCGGTGCTTTGCCTTGTTATGACGTTTTAACCGTTCTGCTGCCCTGCATATCCTGATGCAACTTTTTATATTAAAATGTTGTATGATGGAAGCTGTCTGATAATAGGCCCTAAGTTTCCAAAATAAGGAGGAGAAAATCATGAGTGGAACATACCCAATTAAAAACAAAAATACCTTGGAAAAATTCAAAAACTATTACGTCAATATCCATCCAAACTACCGAAATTACACTATGATTGTAATTGGTTTGAATACAGCTTTCCGCATCAGCGACCTGTTGGCGATGCGATGGAGGGATGTCTGGAACAATGACATGAATTGCCTCCGCTCCCACATTTGCCTTGAAGAACATAAAACAGGCAAGAAACGCACCGTACCAATCAATAAATCCGCACAAAGAGTTCTTCTTGCCTATCGAAACTCATCTGACCGAACTGCCCCGGACAACTATCTCTTCCCAAGTATGCGCAACAAGGCACTGCCCCTATCCCGTTACCAGGCCTATCGCATTATTAAGACAGCTGCCAGTGCATGTGGTCTTTACGAACATATCAGTTGTCACTCGCTGCGCAAAACTTTTGGCTATCACGCCTGGAAGCAGGGAACACCGCCTGCTATGCTGATGGAATTGTATAATCATTCTTCTTATGGAATAACCAAGCGATATCTTGGTATAGAACAGGATGAAAAAGACAGCGTTTATATGAAAATAGATTTGTAAGTTTAAAAAAGTTTGAAACAGGGGTAAAGTATTTCGGGGAGAAACCGATATAGTATATGTAAAGAAGTAAGATACAACATTTTAATATATAATGTTGTATCTTTTATTATGTTTTCATCTTCTGGTTTTTATGCAAAAAAGACCCGGCAATTTGCCAGGGTCTCTTTTTACTCATATCACTTTCATCATAACTGGTCGTTTATACTAATTCAAGCACAACTTCCATGGCTGCGTCACCCTTACGGGGACCAATCTTAATGATTCTGGTATAACCACCATTACGGCTTGCATACTTCGGACCATACTCGTCAAAGAGTTTCTCTACCAGATTCACTTCTTTGGTGTTTTTCTTTCTGCCTGCACCCTTCTCCGGCACTTCTTTGACAGGATATAATACCTTTAGCATCTGTTTTCTTGCATGTAATCTGGAAGGAAGGTCTTTCTTGATTTCCTTCTCCACCTCATCGTAAACTGTCACGGTAACACCGTTGTCGATGCGCAGAATCTTGCCATCTTTATCACGATGTGTCTCAGACAGTACAGCCTTTGTATCCTTATCGATAATCTGCTTTACTCTCTTGCCATCCTTGTCCTTGCGGGCAACTTTAGCAGTAACCTTAACGGTCTCGAAGTTATCCTTTTCCTTGACAGCCAGTGTGATCAGACGCTCTGCCATCTTACGGACTTCCTTTGCCCTTGCCTCTGTGGTAACGATCTTTCCATTATAAATCAGTGCTGTTACCTGGCTTCTAAGTAATGCTTTTCTCTGGTCAGATGTTCTGCCGAGTTTTCTGTATTTTGCCATATCCGGCTCCTTTCTCATCGGGGATTCCCCGTCATGGTACATCCGGCCACGCACTTTGGACTTACTTACCGAATGCAGATAAATTGTTCCATATCATGAGCCTGCCGTACAAGTGCACTTTGGACTTACCCGTCCGGCTTCTCTCTTACGCTTCATCCGCAGGATTCAGCTGTAAGCCTAACTCTTTTAACTTCGCAAGAACTTCCTCAAGAGACTTACGACCCAGGTTTCTCACCTTCATCATGTCCTCAGAAGTCTTGTTGGTCAACTCTTCCACTGTATTGATTCCAGCTCTCTTGAGACAGTTATAAGAACGAACAGACAACTCTAACTCGTCAATACTCATCTCAAGCACTTTCTCTTTCTCATCATCTTCCTTCTCCACCATGACTTCTGCAGTCTTGGCATTTTCGGACAAATCGATAAAGAGGCTTAAATGTTCACTTAATACTTTCGCCGCCAGACTGACTGCCTCGTCCGGAACCAGGGTTCCATTTGTGTATACATCCAGGGTCAGCTTATCATAGTCTGTAATCTGGCCAACACGGGTATTCTCCACAGTGACATTAACTCTCTCCACAGGTGTATAGATAGAGTCAATCGCAATGACGCCGATTGGCAGATCTTCTGTCTTGTTCTTGTCTGAACTCACATACCCTCTGCCCTTGGTAATCGTCAATTCCATGTACAGCTTCGTATCCTTGCCGCTTAAAGTGGCAATCTCCAAATCGGGATTCAAGATTTCAATATCCTGGTCTACCTGAATATCGGATGCACGTACAATACCCTCGCCTTCATACTCAATGTATGCCGTCTTAGGTTCATTGGTATCACTGTTATTCTTGATCGCAAGACTCTTGATGTTCATAATGATCTCAGTCACATCTTCCTTGACGCCGGGAATAGAACTGAACTCATGTAAGACGCCTTCGATCTTGACCTGGCTGACTGCTACACCCGGCAGGGAAGACAGCATGATTCTTCTTAAGGAATTACCCAGAGTAATGCCGTAGCCTCTCTCCAAAGGCTCCACGACAAATCTGCCGTATTTCTTATCTTCCGAGATCTCTACCACTTCAATATTCGGTCTCTCAAAATCAAACACTCAAATACCCTCCTTTACGAGCATGTTGTTATACCACCGTCATAATATACCATCATATCATACTAACCCTATTATTTGGAATATAACTCGACGATAAGCATTTCGTTTACCGGAACATCGATCATCTCTCTTGTAGGGAGGTATTTCACAGTCGCTTTCATTGCTTCCTGGTCCACCTCAAGCCACTCCGGAACGAGTCTTCCGCCCGTCACCTCGAGGATATCTTTATATCTCTGTAAGGATCTTGCTTTTTCTCTCACTTCAATCACATCGCCTGCCTTCACCAGATAAGAAGGAATCTGCACCGGCTTGCCGTTTACTAAGAAATGTTTATGTCCTACAACCTGTCTTGCCTCTCTTCTGGTTCTTGCAAATCCCATTCTGAACACAACGCTGTCCAGTCTGCTCTCTAACATAACCATAAGGTTTTCACCGGTCATGCCTTTCATTCTGTCAGCCTTCTCATAATAATTTCTGAAAGGCTTCTCAAGTACACCATAGATAAATTTAGCTTTCTGCTTCTCTCGTAACTGTAAGCCATACTCACTGATCTTCTTACCTGCTCTGGGTGAAGTTCTGTTAGACTTCTTATCATATCCTAAAAAAGTAGGATCAAGATCAAGGGATCTGCATCTTTTTAATACCGGAACTCTGTTTACTGCCATTGTTTTGGCTCCTTTCTGATTTTTGTTTACAGTACTGTGTATTCATCGGCAAAATAACGCCGATAAATACCGCACCTTCTTCCAAACTCTTACTGCTTTCAAGAATGATCTTCTTTTACGATTCTCTGGATATAAATTTTGCTTCGCAAAATTTATATCACCTATACGCGGCGTCTCTTAGGCGGACGGCATCCATTATGGGGTACCGGTGTTACGTCGCGGATACTGGTCACTTCAAGACCACAAGCCTGCAGTGCGCGGATAGCCGCCTCACGTCCTGAACCGGGACCTTTCACCATAACGTCCACAGTCTTCAAGCCATGAATCAGAGCAGCTTTTGTTGCTGTCTCTGCTGCCATCTGTGCCGCATATGGAGTAGATTTCCTTGAACCTCTAAAACCAAGACCGCCGGCACTTGCCCAGCTTAACGCATTACCTTCGTTGTCCGTCAGGGTAACGATGGTATTGTTAAAGGAAGACTGAATATGTGCCTGTCCATGTTCAACGTTTTTCTTTACACGCTTTTTTGTTACTTTTTTTGCAACTTTTTTAGCCATACTAAACTAACCTACTTTCTCATATTCTATACTGTTTCTCAGTGACCGTCTAAGATCCTGCCATGCAGGGTTCAGACTATTTCTTCTTATTTGCCACGGTTCTCTTAGGACCTTTTCTGGTTCTGGCATTGGTCTTTGTTTTCTGACCACGAACCGGAAGACCTTTTCTGTGACGGATTCCTCTATAGCAGCCAATCTCCTGAAGACGCTTGATATTAAGAGCTACCTCTCTTCTCAAATCACCCTCTACCATGTAATCTCTGTCGATCACCTCGGCAAGTCTCTTTACCTCATCGTCAGTCAACTCTCTGACACGGGTATCCGGATTTACATTCGCTGCCTCCAGAATCTTGTTCGCGCTTGTTCTGCCAATCCCATAGATATAGGTTAAGCCGATCTCCACACGTTTCTCTCTCGGTAAGTCAACACCTGCAATACGAGCCATTTACATTTCCTCCATTTCCTTTGCAGAGCGGTCACAGGAACTCAATACCTTCTTATTTCCCGCTCTTTCTCATGCTTTTCGTATGCTTTCCATACGTGATACTAATTGATTGGGGTAAGTTCTACCCAATCGGACCAGGTATCCGATCTTTCCAAACACAATGTTGGTATCAAAAAGTAATCTCCCTCAGGCTCTTCCATCTATATTATATCCGTCTTTTCTCCACAATCGGAAAAAGAACGGATTTGCAGCCGCTCATAATATACAAGGACAAGAACCCCTTTTCTACTGAAAATTATGGGGATTAACCTTGTACCTGTTTGTGTTTCGGATTCTCACAAATTACCCTGATCTTTCCTTTTCTTTTAATGATCTTGCACTTTTCGCAAATCGGTTTTACTGATGATCTGACTTTCATCTCAAACCCTCCTTTCAAAAAAGACCGTTTTACATTATAACATCAACCCCTGTCTTTTGCAAGGGGTAAAGTAAATTTTCCCAAACCGAATGCATTCCCCAAAACCGAGGCTGCAACGCGGTCCTCGTGATCGAATAAAGTTCAATCTATCATTTATCTCTCCAGATGATTCTGCCTTTGGATAAATCGTAGGGAGATAATTCCAAAGTCACTTTATCACCGGGCAGGATACGGATAAAATTCTGGCGCAGCTTACCGCTGATATGCGCCAACACTACATGACCGTTCTCCAATTCCACCTGAAACATGGTGTTGGGCAACTTCTCAATTACAGTTCCTTCGATTTCGATTACATCAGCCTTTGACATTTCCTTCCTCCTGATATTCTTTGATTATTTTCCTGATTGCCAGGTCATCAAAACCGCTCTCCGGTTCTGTTAGCTGTTTCTTCTTAATAATCTGCACATGTTTCTTATTCTTTTTCTTATATCTGTCCGCAGTTCTGATACGGCCATCGGCTACATATACATATTCGTCTTCTTCCCGTATTATGACGTATATGGTTCCCTTATCATGTCCTGCCTTCGACATAGCAAGCATTCCTACCATACTAATCCCCCATATCAGAGCCGTTTATTGTGAAATTCGCGCCGCCGCTCCAGGCGCTAATGTCAGGATCTCAGGTTCGCCCTCGGTAATCAGCACCGTATTTTCATAATGCGCCGAAAGGGAATGATCCGCTGAGTATACCGTCCAGCCATCATCTGACCAGTTCACATCACCTGTGCCCATATTGATCATAGGCTCAATGGCCAGCGTCATACCGGGGCGGAGCCGTATGCCCCTTTTTCTCACAGCATAGTTGGGAATATAAGGCGCTTCATGCAGATTCTTTCCTATGCCATGCCCTACCAGGTCCCTCACAATACCATATCCGTGAGATGTCACATAGGAGGCGATTGCATTGGAAATATCATGCAGATGTCCGCCTGCCTTCGCCTTCTTGATGCCTTCAAAGAAACTTTGTCTCGTCACATCCATCAGCTTCTGCGCCTCAGCGCTGACCTGCCCCACCGCATGGGTTCTCGCCGCATCGCTATGGTATCCCTGATAGGCCACTCCCGTATCCAGACTGACAATATCGCCTTCCTTCAGGATCTGATCCTTTCGGGGAATCCCGTGTACCACCGCATCATTCACAGAAACACATACGGCCGCCGGAAATCCCTGGTAGTGCAGGAAGTTAGGTGTACCGCCATAGCTTCTGATGATTTCCTCACACGCCTTGGCAATATCCAACGTGGAAATCCCCGGACGAATGATCTTAGCCAGTTCTTCATGCACACAGCCAAGCCGTCTGCCTGCTTCCCGCATCAGTTCAATTTCTTCTGCTGATTTAATAGTAACCTTCATGCTCTCATATACCTTCTTCCTACAGTATCATCTGCAAACCAGTATACTGTAGCCACTAGTACCACAGCCAATCTTGCGTCTAGTTTAGGATTGCCACGATCGCCTCAAACACTTCATTCATATCCTTGGTGCCATCCACATTGTGAAGCACACCCCGCTCTGTGTAAAAGTCAATCAAAGGCTGTGTCTGCTCCTTATATACCTGAAGACGGTTCTTAACCGTTTCCGGCTTATCATCGTCACGCAGCACCAGTTCCTGTCCGCACTTATCGCAGATACCCTCTTTCTTCGGCGGAACATGCTCAATATGATATGTGGCGCCGCAGGCAAGACAGGCGCGTCTGCCGCCCATTCTCCGGATAATATTCTCATCGGGCACATCTACATTAATGGCATAATCAATCTTGTCACCCAGTTTGGTCAATGCGTCCTCCAGAACATTTGCCTGGGGAATCGTGCGCGGGAAACCATCCAGTACGTATCCATTCTTACAGTCATCTTTTGCCACTCTGTCAAGCAGAATCCTGACTGTCAGTTCATCTGGCACCAGGAGCCCCTGATCCATGTACTTTTTGGCTTCCAGGCCAAGTTCCGTGCCGTTTTTAATATTCATTCTAAAGATATCGCCAGTGGAGACATGGGGGATATCATACTTCTTTGCAAGCATCTGGGCCTGGGTTCCTTTACCAGCGCCAGGCGCACCTAACATAACGATTTTCATCTTATCCTCATTTCCGCGCTGCGTTTCCTTTTCAGCACAAACATCTTATCTAACATCCTGTCATAACGCAAGGTAAGGGACGTATCAGTCTACCTGCCGTCCCTACCACCTTAAGCAATTGCCTGTCTGCGAATTTGCGATGCAAATCCCGCAATTGAGCTTTGCTCGATTTAATCATTTAAAAATCCTTTATAGTTGCGGACAAGCATCTGGGATTCAATCTGCTTAATCGTCTCAAGCACTACGCTGACAATAATGATCAGACTGGTTCCGCTGAATGATACGCTTGCGCCGAACACACCGTTAAAGAAATACGGTACCACGCATATGATGGTAAGTCCGACTGCACCGATGAATACGATATAATTAAGTACCTTGTTCAGGTAATCGCTGGTAGGTCTGCCAGGTCTGATACCTGGGATAAAACCGCCCTGCTTTTTCATATTCTCCGCAATCTCCAAGGGATTAAAGGTAATGGAAGTATAGAAGTAGGCGAAGAAGATCACCAGAACAACATATACCACCAGACCTATGGAATAACCCATCTGATGCGGATTGCACCAGTAATTGGAATTCATTCCCTTTAAGATCTCACCCCACACACCTGCACTGCTGATGCTGAATAAAGAACAGACCACCACTGGCAGCTGCATCAGGGAAGATGCAAAGATGACCGGGATGACACCCGATGTGTTGACCTTCAGAGGAATGTTCGTCGTCTGACCGCCAACCATCTTCCTGCCCTGTACTTTCTTTGCGTACTGCACAGGAATCTTGCGTACACCATCATTTAAAATAATGACTAACACCACCATCAATACGATGATTGCAATGATGATGATTGCTGCCACCACACCCTTGGCGATGGACTTGCCAATCACAAACTGCTCAAAGAGCTGTGTGATATCCTGCGGCATACGGGAAAGAATATTGATTGTCAGCACAATAGAAATACCATTGCCGACACCATTTTCTGTGATTCTCTCACCAATCCACATCAGGAACGCACTGCCTGCCGTGAGTGCAGCGATAACTGTGATGACATTCATCACATTGTAGACCTCAAGGAGCCCCTGACGTCCAAAGCCAATGGCCATGGCGCTGGCCTCCACAAGAGCAAGGACCACAGTTACATATCTTGTAATGGAAGCGATCTTCTTACGTCCGTCCGCACCCTCCTTCTGCATTTCCTCCAGCTTCGGAATCGCTATCGTCATCAGCTGCATAATAATGGAAGATGTGATATAGGGTGTAATATTAAGTGCCAAAATGGACATATTGAGGAACGATCCACCTGTAAAAGCATTAAAGAAATTAAATGCGTCACCGGTCTGCTGAGAGAACCATCTTGCAAAATAGGTCCTGTCCACACCCGGAACGGGAAGCTGTGATCCAAGGCGGATCACAACCAACATCAGAAAGGTAAACACTATTTTTTTTCTGATCTCTTTGATCTTAAATGCATTTTTTAAGGTTGTAAACATTAAACCACCTCTGCTGTTCCACCAAGTGCCTCGATCTTCTCCTTCGCAGATGCGCTGAAGGCATTCACTTTCACATCGAGTTTTTTGGTAAGTTCTCCATTTCCAAGAATCTTAACACCATCACGAGGGTTCTTAACGATACCCTTTGCGATCAATGCGTCCACATCAACTGTTGTACCATTGTCAAATACTTCCAAAACGCTCAGGTTGAGTGCCACGATCTCCTTCGTGTTTCTGTTTTTGAAACCTCTCTTCGGGAGACGTCTGTACAATGGCATCTGACCACCTTCAAAACCCGGTCTGGGTGCTCCGGAACGTGCTTTCTGACCTTTATGGCCCTTACCGGCTGTCTTGCCGTTACCTGAACCATGACCGCGGCCTTTTCTAAAATTATTGCTGTGTACGGAACCTTCCGCCGGTCTTAAACTTGATAATTCCATTCTATGACACCTCCTTTATACTTCTTCTACTTTAACCATATGTCTTATTCTCTGAATCTGACCCCTGGTCGCTGCATTGTCAGGCAATTCTATTGTCTGATTGAGCTTCTTAAATCCCATAGCCTCAACTGTCGCGCGCGCTTTGGGCACCTGGCCGATCTTAGATTTGACTAAAGTGATCTTTAATGTTTTATCTGCCATTTTTCTTCCTCCTAATCATTCTGATCCGATACCGGGATACGGTATTAAGCGCGAATCTCTTCTACGGATTTGCCACGGTTCTTAGCCACTTCCTCAGGAGTCTTTAACTGGCTCAATCCCGAAATCGTAGCAAGTACGACGTTCTGCTTATTGTTAGAACCCAGAGATTTTGTACGGATATTCTTGATACCTGCAAGTTCGCACACAATACGAGCCGGACCGCCGGCGATAATACCGGTACCTTCCGGAGCTCTCTTTAAGAGAACAGATGCGGAACCGAATTTTCCGACAAAATCATGTGTGATACTGTTCTTATCATCAAGTGCAACACTGACTAAATTCTTGATTGCATCTTCCTTACCTTTACGGATTGCCTCAGGGATTTCAGTTGCCTTACCCAAGCCTGCACCAACATGGCCATTGCTGTCGCCAACTACAACAAGTGCGGTAAAGCGCATATTACGACCACCCTTGACAACCTTGGTAACACGCTTGATTGTCACAACTTTCTCAGTGAGTTCTAACTGACTTACGTCAATGATTGTACGTCTCATGTGATCTTCTTTCTCCCTTCCTAGAATTCCAGGCCAGCTTCTCTGGCCGCATCAGCTAATGCTGCAATCTTACCCTGGTAAATAAAACCGCCTCTGTCAAATACAACGGTCTTAATACCCTTCTCGATTGCTCTCTTAGCGATCACAGTTCCCAAGTATGCTGCTGCATCAACGTTATTGGTCTTCTCAATCTCAGACTTAACGCTCTTTTCCAGAGTGGATGCTGAGACTAAAGTATTTCCAACTGTATCGTCAATAATTTGAGCATACATATGATTATTACTTCTAAACACAGCCAGACGAGGTCTCTCAGGCGTACCACTGAAACGGTTACGCATCCTGTTGTGTTTTTTTACACGAACTTTTTGTCTAGATTCTTTCCTAACCATTTTCAACTCTCCTTATCTACTATTTCTTACCAGTCTTACCAACTTTACGTCTAATTGTCTCATCAGCATACTTGATACCCTTGCCCTTGTAAGGCTCCGGACGTCTCTTATCTCTGATTTCAGCCGCAAATTGACCTACTTTTTCTTTATCAATACCTTTAACGATGATTATATTCTGACCCTCTACAACAGACTCTACGCCCTCAGGATCCGTCATCTCTACCGGATGAGAATACCCAAGATTCAGGGTCAGGGTCTTACCGGACTTAGAAGCCCTGTAACCCACACCGTTTACTTCCAGTTTCTTTTCAAAGCCATCTGTAACACCTGTTACCATGTTCATGATCAGTGTTCTTGTCAGACCGTGGAAGGATTTCATTTTCTTTAAGTCATTCGGTCTTGATACCACTATCTGACCGTTTTCTTCCTTAATATCCATTCCCTCCGGAAGCACTCTCTCAAGTGTTCCCTTAGGACCTTTTACAGTCACTTTGTTATTTTCTGCAACCTCTACAGTCACACCCGCAGGGATCGCGATTGGCATTCTTCCTATACGTGACATGCCCGTACCTCCTATTTTATTATAAAAACATTTTCATTGTTACCTGCACAGTGAACCTCTTTTGTCCACTTACCATACAAAAGCTAACACTTCTCCACCCACCTGAAGCTCTCTGGCCTTTTTATCAGTCACAACGCCCTGGTTGGTAGAAATGATTGCAACACCGAGTCCGCCAAGAACTCTCGGCAGATCCTCTTTGCCAGCATACACACGAAGACCTGGCTTAGAAATTCTCTTGATTCCGGAAATGATCTTATCATTCTTATCCTCACCATACTTTAAGGTGATATGGATTGTCTTGAAGCTTCCTTCATCGATCACGTCGAACTTCTTAATATAACCTTCATCTAAAAGAATCTGTGCGATGGATAATTTCATTTTAGATGCAGGTACATCTACTGTATCATGTTTTGCAGTGTTTGCATTACGGATTCTTGTAAGCATATCTGCAATCGGATCGCTCATTGTCATGATTTTTCCTCCTAAAATTTTTTCTTGCCTTCCCTATCTGACCTCCAGATTCGCGAAGCGAATCTAAGGCACGAGACCATTCTTCAAGCTTGCGAATCAAGTCCCGCAGACGAAACCAATATCCGAGTTCGCTAAGCGAATCCCACAAACGAGACATAACTTGGTATCCAAGTTCGCGCGGCGAATCCCGCAAGTGAGACATAGCATGGTATCCGAGTACGCGCAGCGAATCTCGCAAACGAGACATAACTTGATATCCGAGTTCGCGAAGCGAATCTCGCAAGCGAAATATAGTATTTCTAAGGCGGCGTATTTTGACGCCATAGAAATTCTTTTCGCTTTTTTTACCAGCTTGCCTTCCTGACGCCAGGTATCTGACCTTTATATGCTAATTCACGGAAGCAGATTCTGCAGATTCCGTATTTTCTTAAATAAGCATGTGGACGACCACAGATTTTGCAACGGTTATATTCTCTGGTAGAGAATTTCGGTTTGCGCTGCTGTTTAATCTTCATTGCTGTCTTAGCCATGAACTTACCTCCTTTTATTTGGCGAACGGCATATTAAATAATCTCAACAATTCACGGGCTTCCTCATCTGTCTTGGCAGTGGTCACGAAGATGACATCCATACCTCTCACCTTATCTACCTTATCGTACTCGATCTCAGGGAAGATGATCTGTTCCTTGATACCAAGTGCATAGTTGCCTCTGCCGTCAAATGAATTAGCGCTGACACCTCTAAAGTCACGTACACGAGGCAGTGCGAGATTTACGAGTCTGTCTAAAAACTCATACATCTTATCGCCGCGCAGTGTAGTTTTGCAGCCGATTGACTGTCCCTCTCTGATCTTGAAGTTCGCGATAGAGTGTTTTGCCTTCGTGATGACTGCCTTCTGTCCGGTAATGGTCTCCATATCACTGACTGCTGACTCTAATACCTTGGCATTTTCTTTCGCTTCGCCGACACCCATGTTGATTACAATCTTGTCAAGCTTCGGAACTTCCATGACATTTTTATATCCAAACTTTTTGATCATAGCATCTACGATCTCGTCTTTATACATATCTTTTAGTCTACTACTCAACGCTCTGGATCTCCTTTCTAAGAAATTAATCAATGATGTCGCCTGTGGACTTGGCGTAACGGACTTTCTTATCCTTCTCAAACTTAAAGCCGATTCTTGTTGCCTTGCCCTTGTGTACATACATCACATTGGAAGCGTCAATAGGCGCCTCTTTCTGGACGATTCCGCCATTCTGGTTCGCTGCGGAGGGTTTCTCATGTTTTGTGATCTTGTTGATTCCCTCTACGAGCACCTTGTTTTTCTTTCTATCTACGGAAATTACTTTGCCTTCTTTGTCTTTATCTTTGCCGGCGATCACCTTAACGGTATCACCTTTCTTAATCTTAAATGTTGACATACCGGCACCTCCTATAATACTTCCGGAGCCAGTGAAACAATTTTCATAAACTGTTTATCACGAAGCTCTCTTGCTACTGGTCCAAAAATACGGGTTCCTCTTGGAGTTTTGTCATCTTTGATGATAACAGCAGCATTTTCGTCAAATCTAATATAAGATCCATCCTTACGACGAGCGCCTTTTACGGTGCGTACAACAACTGCCTTTACGACATCGCCTTTTTTTACAACGCCGCCTGGTGTTGCATCTTTAACCGTAGCAACAATCGTATCACCAATACGCGCATATCTTCTTGTCGATCCGCCCATAACCCTGATACACAAAAGCTCTTTTGCACCGGTATTATCAGCGACCTTAAGTCTGCTTTCCTGTTGAATCATGCTATCTTCTCCTTATCTTAATATTATTACGTTATCACATCTTAATGGTAATTCACTGAGGTGATGCAAGCCACAGGAAGAATTTTACAAAAATTCTTCCAAGCCAGACTTAGATTTCCTTAGGCGGCGTCCTTTGACGCCTTAGAAAATCTTCTGGCTTTATTATTTAGCTCTCTCAACAATCTCTACAAGTCTCCATCTCTTATCTTTAGATAAGGGTCTTGTCTCCATCACCTTAACGGTATCTCCGATGTTGCACTCATTGTTCTCATCATGTGCTTTTAATTTATAAGTCTCCTTTACAATCTTCTTGTAAAGCGGATGTTTTACATGGTTCTCAATTGCAACTACAATTGTCTTATCCATCTTGTTGCTGGTTACTTTACCAGTACGGGTTTTTCTCAGATTTCTTTCCACGATTGACTGCCTCTCCTTTCTGAAACAATACCTTCACTAGTTAGCTGCTTTCGCCTTCTGTGTGATGACCGTCTGGATCCTTGCAATATTTCTTCTCACTTCTTTGATCCTGGCTGTATTGTCTAACTGATTCGTTGCGTTCTGGAATCTCAAATTGAAAAGTTCTTTCTTAGCATCCACAAGCTCCTGGGCTAATTCTGCATCTGATTTTTTGTTTAAATCTTCTACATATTTATTAGTTTTCATTTGATACACCGCCTTCCAAGTCTGCTTTAGAAACGATTTTACATTTGCATGGAAGTTTATGGGTTGCAAGACGGAGTGCCTCTTTCGCCACTTCCTCGCTCACACCTGCGATCTCAAACATCACACGGCCTGGCTTAACAACTGCTACCCAGTATTCCAAAGTTCCCTTACCGGAACCCATACGTGTCTCTGCCGGTTTTGCTGTAACAGGCTTATCCGGGAAAATCTTGATCCAGACTTTACCGCCACGCTTAATATGACGTGTCATGGCCACACGGGCTGCCTCAATCTGATTGGACTTGATCCAACAAGGCTCCATCGCCACGATACCGTACTCACCGTAGGTAATCTTATTTCCACGGGTTGCTTTACCTGCCATGGACCCACGGAACTGTTTACGACGTTTTACTCTTTTTGGCATTAACATTATTTATCGCTCCCTTCCTTGTTAGATTTAGTAGGAAGTACCTCGCCTTTGTAAATCCATACTTTGACACCAAGCTTACCATATGTGGTGTCTGCCTCTGCGAAACCATAGTCGATATCTGCTCTCAGAGTCTGAAGCGGGATTGTACCCTCACTGTAAAACTCTGTACGGGCGATATCTGCACCGCCGAGACGTCCGGATACGGCTGTCTTGATACCCTCTGCGCCTGCTTTCATGGTACGGCCCATGCAGGACTTCATAGCACGTCTGAAAGACACACGGTTCTCAAGCTGCTGTGCAATGTTCTCTGCAACCAGCTGTGCATCTTTATCGGGTCTCTTGATTTCCTTGATATCTACGAGAACCTTCTTGTTCGTCAGCTTGGAAAGTTCTTTCTTGGTCACTTCGATCTCAGCGCCGCCCTTACCGATCACAACACCCGGCTTAGCTGTATAAATGATGACCTTCACTCTGTCGGACGCTCTCTCAATCTCAATCTTAGAGATACCGGCACTGTATAATTTCTTCTTTAAATACTGTCTGATATTATAATCTTCCACTAAGAAGTCAGCAAATTCTCCATCAGCATACCATTTGGAATCCCAATCTTTAATAATACCGACTCTTAAGCCGTGTGGATTAACTTTCTGTCCCATGTTGTTCTCCTTCCTGATCTGATCCTATTTTGCATCGAGAACGATTGTGATGTGGCTCATTCTCTTCTCAATCCTGTATGCTCTGCCCTGCGCTCTCGGTTTCACACGTTTCATGGTCGGTCCCTTGTTAGCGTAGCACTCTGCAACATAAAGATTCTCCGGATTGGGATACTTGGTAGGATCCTGACTGTATTTATACTCGGCATTCGCAATTGCCGACTCTAACAACTTCTTGATAATGCCGGATGCATATCTGGGATTGTAAGCTAAGATGGCAAGCGCCGTCTCTGTATCCTTTCCTCTGATGGCATCTAATACGAAACATGCCTTCTGTACAGACACACGAGCGTAAGATAACTTCGCTGAGGGTCTTACATCTTTATTGGCGTTTCTTTCTCTCTTTATCTGGGATCTATGTCCTTTAGCCATAGATTAAAACCTCCTTTCAAATTAGCGAACTTTGGACTTTCTCTCGTCCTTATCATGTCCTCTATAAGTTCTGGTAGCCACGAACTCGCCGAGTTTATGTCCAACCATGTCTTCTGTAACATATACCGGTACGTGCTTTCTTCCGTCATGAACAGCAAATGTGTGTCCAACGAAGGAAGGGAAAATCGTAGAACGGCGAGACCAGGTCTTGATGACCTGCTTCTGTCCCGATGAGTTCATTGCATCTACTTTTTTCAGTAAGCTCGCATCTGCAAATGGTCCTTTTTTGAGTGATCTAGCCATGATCTTTCCTCCTAATTAATATTCATATATTGCAGTTTGGCAGTCCGGGGAAGAATTGCTGTTCTTTGCAATTCTTCCAACCGAAGCTGTAGAATTTCTTAGGCGGCGTCTTATGACGCCTTAGAAATTCTCTTCGGTTTACTATTTGATGGCTCTGCCGTCTCTTCTTCTCACAATCAGCTTATTAGACGCTTTCTTTTTCTTACGGGTCTTAAGTCCCAGTGCCGGTTTGCCCCAAGGTGTACATGGACCCGGACGTCCGATCGGAGCTCTTCCTTCACCACCACCGTGCGGGTGATCGTTGGGGTTCATAACGGAACCGCGGACTGTAGGACGGATACCCATATGACGCTTACGTCCGGCTTTACCAATCTTAATCAGGTTATGGTCTACATTACCAACCGTTCCCACGGTTGCGCGGCATACAATCGGTACCATTCTCATTTCACCGGAAGGAAGTCTTAAAGTTGCATACTTGCCTTCTTTAGCCATCAGCTGAGCGCTGTTGCCGGCGGAACGTACCATCTGGCCGCCCTTGCCAGGATATAACTCAATGTTGTGGATCAGGGTACCTACCGGAATCTCAGATAAAGGTAAGCAGTTACCTACTCTGATCTCGGCTTCAGGACCGTTCATGACTTTCATGCCGTCTGTCAGGCCTTCCGGTGCAAGGATGTACGCTTTCTCGCCATCCTCATAGCAGATCAGCGCGATATTCGCTGTTCTGTTGGGATCGTACTCGATACCGATCACCTTAGCGCTGATGCCGTCTTTGGTTCTCTTGAAATCAATGTTTCTGTATAATCTTCTGCTTCCGCCGCCATGATGTCTCACCGTGATCTTACCCTGGTTGTTCCGGCCTGAATTCTTCTTAAGGGAGGTACAAAGTGCCTTTTCAGGAGTCTTCTTTGTAATCTCAGAGAAATCAGAACCAGTCATGTTACGTCTGGAAGGTGTATATGGGTTATATGTCTTAATTCCCATGATCTTATCTCCTTTTCTATGATTTTGCGCAGTGCCTGTGGACACCGCATACATTATCTTATATTCCCTGTTCGGGGAGAATCGCTTGCGATTCTCTCGAACGAAGCTTTAGTTTTTCTTAGGCGACGTTTCCAAGGCGCCTTAGAAGAACTCTTCGTTCTATTAGAGTCCTGCAAAAATCTCAATATCCTTGCTGTCCTGTGTCAGCTGTACGATGGCTTTCTTGGTCTTCGCAGTCTTACCATATACCATACCGCGTCTCTTGGTCTTACCATCCAAATTCATGGTGTTGACCTTTGCCACCTTGGCACCCTCGAACATCTTCTCAACAGCTTCTTTGATCATTGTCTTATTTGCTTCAGGATGAACCAGGAAAGTATATTTCTTTTCGCTCATGCCCGCCATACTCTTTTCCGTGATCACCGGTTTGAGGATTACATCATAATATTGAATCGCTGCCATTATGCAAACACCTCCTCGATCTTAGCTACAGCATCCTTGGTGAGCACCAGGGTGTCACCTTTTAAGACGTCGTATACATTGATATTCTCAGCTACTGCTGTGTCAACCTTGGGAAGGTTCCTTGCGGAAAGAATCACTTTTTCATCCTGATCCGCTATGACTACCATAGCCTTCTCAACCTTCAGGTTATCCATAACCTTCTTGAAATCCTTGGTCTTGATCTCATCAAGCTTGAGCTCATCGAGCACGATCAGCTTGTTGTCCTGTACTTTGCTTGTCAGAACTGATTTAAGAGCCGCTCTCTTCTCTTTCTTATTCATCTTAAAAGAATAATCTCTCGGCACGGGAGCGAACACTACGCCGCCGCCCTTCCACTGAGGCGCTCTGATGGAACCCTGTCTTGCATGACCAGTTCCTTTCTGTCTCCAGGGCTTTCTGCCGCCGCCGGACACCTCAGCACGGGTCTTTGCTTTCTGCGTACCCTGACGCTTATTGGCAAGATTCTGAACGACTGCCATGTGTACCAGGTGCTCATTAATCTCGACACCAAACACGGCATCATTCAAGTCCATCTTGCCGACTTCTTTACCTTCCATATTATAAACAGCTACGTTTGCCATCTAATTGGTCCTCCTTTCATCTGTGACCTGAGCCACTATTTCGCATCGACCTTAGTTGTTTCTTTGATGGTTACTAAGGCTTTCCTGGGTCCAGGCACCGCGCCCTTAACAAGGATGAGATTCTTTTCTGCATCGACTCTCACTACTGTAAGGTTCTGCACTGTGACTCTGACACATCCCATATGTCCCGGCATTCCTTTGCCCTTGAATACTCTGCTGGGTGAGGAACATGCGCCGTTGGAACCCTGATGGCGATGGAATTTAGAACCGTGAGTCATAGGTCCTCTGTGCTGGCCATGTCTCTTGATCGCGCCCTGGAATCCCTTACCTTTGGAGATTGCCGTCGCATCAACTCTGTCGCCAGCCTCGAAGATATCTGCCTTAATCTCGCTTCCAAGTGTATACTCTTCTGCGTTGTCCAATTTCAGTTCTCTGATAAATCTCTTGCAGGAAACGCCTGCCTTGTCAAAGTGACCTTTCTGTGCCTTATTGACACCATGGCGGTGGATCACTTCCTTATTGCCGTTCTTGTCCTTGTTGACGATTCTTTCCTTCTTGTCCACAAAGCCAACCTGCACTGCACTGTAACCGTCGTTCTCGACAGTCTTGATCTGCGTCACTGCGCAGGGACCTGCCTGAAGTACGGTAACCGGTGTCAGTGTGCCGTCTTCATTGAAGATCTGAGTCATTCCGACTTTTGTTGCTAAAATAGCTTTCTTCATTTCCTTTACCTCCTGTTGTTCTACAGCGGATTTAAAATGAAATGTAAACTCCTGTTTAGAGCCAATTCCGTCAGGAATTTACTTCCCTTCAAATCGTACTAGTAGAAGGTTTTATTTGTTTTTCATTTTGATGTCGATATAAACACCTGCAGGCATCTCCAGTCTCTGGAGTGCGTCCACCGTCTTAGGGGTGGGGGTGATGATATCAATGAGTCTCTTATGAGTCCTCTGCTCGAACTGCTCTCTGGAATCTTTGTACTTGTGAACAGCTCTTAAGATGGTAACCACTTCCTTCTTGGTAGGAAGCGGCACAGGTCCGCTCACCTGAGATCCGTTCTTCTTCACAGTTTCGATGATTTTCTTGGCTGACGCATCTACTAATTGATGGTCATAGGCTTTCAATGTGATTCTCATTACTTGACTTGCCATAAAAAAAGTCGCCTCCTTTTCGCACTTTTAAATCTTAAGTACGACAAGCGGTGACTGTACACTCTCCCGTGTGTGTCCTAAACTTTTTCATATCGGATCACAAACCACGTCGTTTCCGGCTGACCGGACATTCTGCCTGTACAGTGACTTGTCGTCAGTTTCCTAACTTGACATTCGCTCCACGGAAAACCTGCCACGTAGGCAGCAACCTCACGCTTCATAGCTATCATGCCACAGCAAAAACTAGTATATATGATGTTTTCGGGAATTGCAAGCGAAATTTTACTTTTTTTTCGATTTTGGGACATTTTCTTAAGAACAAACGCCTAAAAGCCATGCAATCCCCGCCGCTGTTCTTTGTACCACATCCTGAAAATGGTTCCCCGGATTCAGCTCATAGACTGTGGCAATGCTCTTTCCTCTGTAAAAGGCCTCGATTTCTTCCGTACAGGCCCGTACCGTTTTCATACGGGGATTGCGTGTCCTGCTCTCTTTATCCCCCAGTGAGAAATATACCGCTTCCGGAGCGGCTGTCATCTTATGGGAAAAGACATAGTCTTGAAACGCCGGATACCAGAGGGAGCCGGAAATACTGGCAGTCCTTGTAAAACTTTCTGTCTGATACAGGGCATAAAGCGCAAACAATCCGGCAAGGGAATAGCCCGCAAGTCCCCGCCAGGAAACCGTACCCGGCACCCGCTGCTCCACAGCCGGCAGGATCTGCTTTGTCAGAATCTGCAGATAGGCGTCCGCCCCGCCCGTACAGGGTATCTCTTTCTCTGTGAATGGGGGAATGGACCAGGGTGACATATCATGCTGCCATGAAAGCCCGCTCACCACCGCCAGGGTAAAGCCGGCACATCCTGATTCTCGCAATGCCTGATGCACGGCAGCTCCTTCTTTCTCGAAGGTGTTCAGATAGATTACCGGGCTGTCCGGCGTCTTAGTACTGTAAACTTCTATTTCTCTGCCGGCAATACTGACTCTATGCGGATTGTCTGCCTTTCCCTGTTCTCCTTTATACACCTTTTCTGATTCCTTTTCTTATGCCTTCTGTCATAAATGTCATCTTACTAAATTTTCATCCCTGCGTCAATGACCACAGGATGATTGTGTAATTCCCTGAAATATGCTATCCTGTTGAAAATATGACAATGAGTTTACTGACACTTGCAAACAGATTATAATAATTTTTTAGGAAAGGAAATATCATCATGTGGATTGCGGATAGCTGGAAAGATTACGAAGTCATAGACTGCTCCAAAGGAGAGAAACTGGAGCGCTGGGGAGAGTATCTTCTGGTGCGGCCCGATCCACAGGTCATCTGGGACACGCCCCGGACAGACGAGGGCTGGCGCCAAAAGAACGGCCATTACCATCGCAGTTCCAAAGGCGGCGGCGAATGGGAGTTCTTCCACCTGCCCCAGGAATGGAGCATCCGCTACCAGGATCTTACCTTCCGGCTGAAGCCTTTCAGTTTCAAGCACACAGGGCTTTTTCCGGAACAGGCCGTTAACTGGGATTGGTTTTCTTCTATTATAAAAGATACCCGGAAAAGAACACCGGAAAGACAGATAAAGGTCTTAAATCTCTTCGCCTATACAGGCGGTGCGACCCTTGCCGCCGCGAAAGCCGGGGCTCATGTGACCCACGTGGATGCCTCCAAAGGCATGGTCACCTGGGCGAAGGAGAATGCCGCCGCTTCCGGGCTGTCCGACGCTCCCATCCGCTGGCTGGTGGATGACTGCGTGAAATTCGTGGAACGGGAACTTCGCCGGGGCAATACCTATGACGGCATCATTATGGATCCTCCTTCCTATGGACGTGGCCCAAAAGGGGAAATCTGGAAAATCGAGGAAAACATTTATCCTTTTATGGAGCTTGCCGCCAGACTTTTGTCAAAAGACGCTTTGTTTTTTCTGGTCAATTCCTATACCACCGGTTTACAGCCCGCTGTGCTCACCTATATGATACACACCGCCCTGACGCCAAAGCGTGGCGGTCATGTAGAATCCTCGGAAATCGGACTGCCCGTCACGGGAAGCGGTTTGGTGCTGCCCTGCGGGGCTTCCGGACGCTGGCACTGAAGTAAATTCCTTCGGAATTAACTTCACGAGTTCCGCTTCGCGGCCTCGTAAGCCCGGTAGTTTTTCCCCTTCGGAATTAACTTCACGAGTTCCGCTTCGCGGCCTCGTAAGCCCGGTAGTTTT
>CAJTOO010000002.1:24846-31809 GCA_910577735.1 uncultured Lachnospiraceae bacterium | reverse complement strand
TTTTCCCCTTCGGATTTTACTTCACTTTACCTCCAGATGTTAGGATAGGCGGGAATCATCCTTTCAAGAATATTCCCTGGCAGATAGCTGTAGGGTTCTCTGCCGGGGAAATACCTGACCATGTGTTCAACATATACTGCCACCAGCAGCACTGCAATGACCGCGATAAGCCATTTCATGCCTTTGGCCTCTTTGTCCAGAAGATAGCGGTTGACAGCAAAATAAAGCGCTGCCGCCACCACCGGGAATACCACCGGATTCATCTGCCAGGCCTGCTGCCATCTGCAGGTCATGAGAAATACTGCCGCCCTGGTTATCCCGCAGCCTGGACAGGGCAGTCCCGTAAACAGGCGTACCGGGCAAAAAGCACCGAAAATCTGGCTGACCACGGTCATATAAATGAGCAGCACCACCACTGCCAGGCCAAATTGTCTGATATCCTTCCCAATCCGCCCTGCGGCCTGCTTTATATGCTTCTTCATATATCATCAACCCCCATGCCGTCTCAGGCGCATCTATCTATCGTACACATATAGCGCCGCTCCATACAAGAACAACAGATGCAGCGGATAAAATCCGTAACAGAACCATTTGGGCAGCTGACGCCCTCTTTTTCCATCGTAAAAAGCAATCGGGAGAAAGGCTACCACCCCATACATCTCCCGCATGGAAACAAGAAACAGTTCCAACACGGTATAGCCGCTCTTCAAATACCGCAGACAGTTAGCGCTCCAGGTTCCCAGCAGCATCACGCTTCCCACAAACATTATCTTATCAGCCAGGCATCTGTCATGGGCTTTATAAAATGTGAAAATCAGTAAAACACCCATATACCGGTAGTCCGTATTGCCCCAGTATGCCGCAAGGCACCCCAGCAGAAGCGCCAGAAATCTGCCGGCGTCATACATCACTCCCTGAAAACGTGCCAGTGCATCCCCCACCGTCAGGACCAATACCCCGATAAACAAGGTACAAAATACATTTTGACTGTTCCAGTCAATTATCGTCCCTGAGAACGCCAAATCAAACGGCATCTCGGACACCAGCGCAAACAATCCCAGCCGCATCAGAAATTTCCCTCTGCTCCTGGTATGTAAAAATCCCTCCACAATCTGGTGTGCAAAGAGAATAAAGGCAATCCGGCCCACCGCTCTCCCTGCCCGGTACAGCACCGTAAGCTGTGGATCCCAGACACCATCCACTGCCGTCCTCCATAAATATTCCTGCATGATGACCGCGAAGAAATGATCAATAAACATGGTGACATAGGCGATATTCTTAAGCACCGCTCCATTGACATGCAATTGTGTCGTGTGAGAATCCATCATGCGATCACCTGTTTCCATCGTTCATCCTCTTCCATGAACTGAAAAGTCTCCTCATCCCGTAAACATGCAAGCAGCCCTTCCCGCATTGTCTCTCCATACCCTTCTTCCATCTTCTGAAACGTCATATGACTGTACAGGGATGACCTTGTAAAGCCGCAGATATCTTGTATGGCGCATAGCATCTCCTTTGCCAGCTCGATGCAAAGCTCTTTATCCTTCTCCTGCACCGCAAGTTCCAGTCTGTGACACACCTCATAATATCTGCCCATCTCAAAACTGCCCGCCATCTGCTCAATCTTATCCGCGATGTAGTGCGCCTGTGCCAAATCCTTCTCCTGCAGATGCAGCATGTAAATGCCATTCAATATCATCATCACCCGGTTCTGTTCATGATAAAGCAGTTCCTCATAGGTTCGATATGCCTCCTCTGTCTGCCCTTTCCTGCCATACAGTGCAGCCTGTCTATACTGTTTCTCCGGATTCTGGTCCGAAAAATACTGTAAGTATTCTCCTGCCTTCTCATACGCCTGTCTGCTCAGATAAAAGGTATACAGCGCCTCTGCCGCCATCAGGCGAAGTTTTTCATCCCTGCTTTGCAGCCCACGTTCCATCCATGCAAGTATCTGCTCGTCATACTGTTTGGCATCCGGCACCTCACTGACAATGCGGTGCGCATTTAACATGACTGATGCCTGGACGATTAATGCTTCACTGTTGGGGAAGGTATAAATCTTGTCCTGCACCCAGCCAAAAACCTCCTGGTAAGGTTCCTTCTCCATCCGCACCTTCAGTTCCTTCAAAATCTCATTCACTTCCTCTTCGCTCAGCCTCTCATGATACGCCAGAAGTGTGTCCAAAGTAATAGAAAGAGCTCTCGCAACCGGCGCAAGCAAGGAAATATCCGGACAGGCGCTGCCTCTCTCCCACTTGTTGACCGCAGAAGCTGTGACTCCTAAGAGCTTTGCCAGCTGTTCCTGGGTCATTTCCTGTTCCTTGCGGTATTTACGGATTATTTCTCCTATTCTCATCACTAACCTCCACGACTCCTTCCTGCGGCAGCGCAGAGCACACTTTTCATAATCTAACAAGGGCCCCTGCTACCTTCATCATAGCAAAGACCCTCTTTTCTCACAAGAGATTATTGTTCAACATTCGCTCACAAAAAGTGAATATCACTCCATGTAAGATTTTAAAACCCCCAATCTCCTATATCCATTTACACAGTCACATCCACATTGGCGCCTTCCACCATCTCAGCCGCCGACGCTTCCGCAGTCTCCTGCGGAACAGGAATATCTACCCCTTCCAGTTCCAAAGATACCGCCGGATTCCCATTGGAAGTTTCCTGCTTCTCTCTTGCCAGCTTATTGAACAGGGCTTTCAAGTACTTCATATCCGCTTCCACGATATCTTTCATCTCATCAGAACGATGTTTCTTACGAAGCTGGTCGAGCTGTTCCGGACTCATCTCCACTTCTGTGGCGCCCATATATTCCTTCATCACCTCATCCATGCCGTTTGTCTGCTCCATCTCCTGCATGAGTTCCTCATACTCGGCAATCAGTCGTTCCAACTCCTCTTTGCTCAGTCCGTTGGCCGCCTTTTCCAGTTCTTTCTCTTCCTTGGAAGAAGAATCCTCTCCCTTTTCAATCAGAGCCTTTCCTGTTGCCTTGGCCTTTTCTTCCTGCTCAAGATGCTTTTTCTTCTTGCGGGCAACCCGTTCCATCTTCCTGGCGTGAATGATTGCATGACGCACATCTGTCTCATCATACTTTCCGCTTATCTGCTTACGCAGAAGATCCACCACCTGATCCCTGGCTCTCGTAATTACCCTGCGAATACCGCCTGTGGTATTGGACATGGTAATCTGCCTGGATATCCTTCTGTAATTATAATTCAGTTTTTTCTTTTTCGCAGCCTTCTTCTGCTGCACTTTCGCACTTGTAATGGTAGCTCTCGCCACCGCATTGCCCTGGTAATCCCGCAATTCCTGCTTTGTCTTATACGGATTGCTGCCGTTTGTCACTTCCATACCCATACTGTCATCCTCCCTGATTACGGCTGCCATAACGCCTGTACACTGGCAGCGGGTACTGCTTGTTGTCCTGCCAGGCGGCAATTCCTTTTGCCACCGCAGCTGTCTCTCCTTATATTTATATATTTCGGCAGTTTTAGGGATATTGTTTAGCTATTCTTGTATCACTTTCCACTCCTGCACCAGCCGTTCCAGGGAAAAAGCTGCATTCGCCGGACTTGTGGAGGGCAGTTTTACGGCACTGCGTCCAGTGACCGGATAAATATATTTCTCATACAGTTCATAGGCCTTACCGCCGTTGGCATAAATATGCCGGATTGGCGCATGCTCCAGGATTTCGGAAAGGTCATTGGGCACCACATCCCGGATGCTTGCATCAGAAGACCCTGTGATATTGCAGCTTCCAATCACATCCCACACCGCTGCATGATTGGCATATAACAATGCCTTCTTCTCCTCTATGGTCTCCGGCACCGGCCACTGCCACAGCGCCGCCATCACCTTCCAGAAGCGGTTTTGTTTATGCCCATAAAAAAATTGCTGTTCCCTGGATTTGACCGAAGGGAAGCTTCCCAGAATCAGGATTTCAGATTCTTCGTTATAAAGAGGAGGAATCGGATGTACGATCATATGACGGACTCCTTTTTATGCTCACCTGATATACTTATTTCCTGCGTATATCCTAAACGATAATCACTATTGCATAATCGTATCAGAAAATACCCCTCTATACAATCAATATCTGCTAATTTTGCCCTTTCATCTTCGCCAAAATTCTTCCTTCTCACTCATACCTTTCTCACACTGTCCCGTACTACCAGCTGCACCGGCAGAATCTGCATCCACTCTTCGCAGATGCCTTCCCGCCGTTCCTTCCCCCGGAACTTTCTATCCATCAGTCCAAACGCATCGCGAGATAAATATAATCGGCTAATCGTGCAACCTTATCCAAAAATAAAGTCCTCCGCAAAGAACATTTTTAGATAAATTGCCAGTGCAAATTGTGTTCCTGCTAAAAAAAGATTATAATCATATGTAAGAATCCGGCGTTTACACAGATACCTGTTGGCACAGGATAAAGCAATTTCCCGCAATTGAACTTGATTATCTTTCAAATAAAATGATAGGGAGGAACCCAGTATGAATGAGACAATCAAAGCCATGAAAGAGCGCAGGAGCATCCGCAGCTTCAAGCCGGATATGCCTGCCAAAAAAGATTTGGAGCAGATTATAGAGGCCGGCCTTTATGCTGCCAGCGGACTTGGAAAACAGTCATCCATAATCGTTGCTGTCACCAGGAAAGAAATGAGAGACCGAATCTGTGCCGCCAATTGTAAAATCGGCGGCTGGGAAGAAGGATTTGACCCTTTCTATGGTGCACCCGTCATTCTCATCGTGCTTGCAGATAAAAATTGGGGAAACCGCGTGTATGACGGAAGTCTCGTGATGGGAAACCTGATGCTGGCGGCACACGCCCTTGGACTTGGCAGCGTATGGATCCATCGTGCAAAGGAAGAATTTGAAACCGCAGAATGGCAGACCTTTCTTACAGACCTCGGCATAGAAGGCGAATGGGAAGGCATCGGACACTGTGCCGTTGGCTACATAGACGGTGAAATACCGGAAGCTGCCAAACGCAAAGGCGGCAGAGTCTTTTGGGTTGAGTGATGCGCCGTAGATACAAGGAAGGACTTTAGGCTGACAGCCGGGTCTGACTTACTATGACTTAATAGAAATAACAAAGGGAAGGGCCTATGCAAATCGCTGCTCCCTTCCCTTTGCCTTATGCTATCAACTACTGCGCCACTCTGTCTGCATGGCCTTTCTTTTCACAGCTACCAGCAGACTCATCTCTCTACTTCTCCAATTCCCAGATATGCTTATTCTTCCTGAAATACAGACATACTGCAATTCCCAGAAAAGCTATCACGAAAAAGAAAAACGCCGCACCAGAACCTTTGCCTGTGCCAAACATCACAGACAGGATACTCTCTTTAGGCTGCCATGCCATAATCGGCTCAAACACCCGGTCCACCAGAAGACCGCCCATAAAATATCCCAGCGGTATGGTGAAAAACTGCAGGGAATTACGCACTGCATAAACCCGTCCCTGCATACTGTCCGGAACACGTAACCGCATGATCGCATCCAGATTTGTATTCATAAGCGGAATCGCTATCCATCCTAAAAATCCACCCACACACCAGACAAAAGGCGTGCGCCCAAAAGCCAGAAGAAAATTTTCCGTGCTCATGGAAAACAGCAGACTGTTACAGATTACCCGCACACGGCTCTTTGGCGTCTTAAGAAAGGAAGCCGTTATACTTCCCATAAGGGTAGCAATCCCAATCACCACATTGACCATTCCCAATGCCTTTTCGTTACCGCCCTCCCGCGACAGGACCATTGCCGGAAAAGCCGCCTCATAAAGCGAGGCTACCAGATTGACCGCCGCAAGGAACATGATCAGTCCAAGAATCCCCCGCTCCTTGTTAAGATAACCCAAGCCCTCTTTCGCTGCTGTCAAAATCTTTTCCTTGTGCTCCGTCTCCTCTTCTTCCGGAATCCGAATCGCAAAAGCCAGCGTCACAAACGCTGTCACAAAAGTCACCAGGTCAAACACCACAACTGCGCCCATACCTGAAATCCCCAGAACCGCCGTCGCAAGAATCGGTGTCAGAATAGAGTTCAGGGAACTGGAAAGATAACGCATGCTGCCTACCCGCTGATAATACTTTCTGGGAAGCAGACGTGTCACCGCCACTTCGGCGGCCGGCTGCTGCACTGTATTCATCAGGCCATTTATCCCGTTGATCAGGTACAGATGCCAGATCTGCAGGACGCCGGCACGCATCAGGAGCAGCATGACTACTGTAGTCAATGCTGCTGCCGTATCGCAGACCAGCATGACTGCCTTCTTGTTCCACTTGTCGCTCAATGCTCCCGCAAAGATACTGAAAAGCACATACGGTGCATAGGAACTTACCATCAAAAGCGCCGTCATCAGTGCAGAGCCCTTCTGAGTATAGGACCAGATCACCAGCGCATAACTTGTCATCGCACTCCCAAGCCCCGAAAATGACTGGGTGCTCCAGAGCAGCAGATAACTTTTCATTTCCTGTATTGTTTCTTTATACTTATTCATAGACTTTGCTCCTTTTCAGATGTTTTCTGCCAATTATGCAAAGTCTAAGAGCAGTTATCTACTCCATGCAATCCTGCCCTACAAGACTTTGCATGGAGCTTCTGCAATGCAGAGTTTCATAATGTAATCTCCTTTTCCGCGCTTTCGCGCTCTATGATTTTTTCGCTATCATGTCAGGTGAAAGCAAATGCTCGCTCTGCTCGCGCTTGCTTTCCTGCTTCCTACTCTCAAAAATCCAGACACTTCGTGTCTGCCGCGCTTTCGCGCTCTATGATTTTTTCGCTATCATGTCAGGTGAAAGCAAATGCTCGCTTTGCTCGCGCTTGCTTTCCTGCTTCCTACTCTCAAAAATCCAGACACTTCGTGTCTGCCGCGCTTTCGCGCTCTATGATTTTTTCGCTATCATGTCAGGTGAAAGCAAATGCTCGCTTTGCTCGCGCTTGCTTTCCTGCTGA
>CAJTOO010000002.1:0-24841 GCA_910577735.1 uncultured Lachnospiraceae bacterium | reverse complement strand
TTCGCTATCATGTCAGGTGAAAGCAAATGCTCGCTTTGCTCGCGCTTGCTTTCCTGCTGACATGATATATAATATGGGCATATGTCTTCATAGGAGCCGTTTTTGAGGCGGAAGCCTTTGGGGATGGTGCCAAGCTGCTGGAAGCCCAGCCTTTCATATAGGTGTCTTGCATGAATGTTCGAAGCAACTACCGCATTAAACTGTAATATCTGAAAGCCCAGTCTTCCGGCCTGCCGGATGCAGTCTTTGACAAGTTTTTCTCCGATGTGAAGTCCCCGTCTGGCAGACGCTACAGCATAGCTTGCGTTACAGATATGGCCGCACCGCCCCACATTGTTAGGATGAAGTATATACAAACCGACAGTTCTGTCATTTTCTGCATCCACTGCTATTCCACAGTAACTCTGCGCTTCAAAAAACTCCCTGCCGGTTGTTTTGTCCAGAAACTCTTCCTGGGGAAATGCCACTCCCTCTTCGACCACTTCATTCCATATTGCAATCATGTCATCAATATCTTTTGCTTCATATTCTCTGACAATGATATTCTCTTTCACTTTCTTTTCCATAATCCCATAAACCAACACCACATCGTTTTCACAGTTCCAGATGTCATGACGCACCGTCACATAGCCTCTTCTTTCATAGAACTGACAGGCCGGAAGGGAGGCATCCAGACAAACCTTATCAGATTTCACAGCTGCCCATTCTTCCAGATATTGCATCATCTGACTGCCATAGCCCTGCCCCTGATACTCCGGCAGTACAAAGACCCTTGTGATATGATTGTTCTTGCAGGTACCGGTTCCAAGAAGAATGTCATTTTCACAGAAAAGATACACCGTCTGGTTTTCTATGTCCTGTCGTATATTATCTGCATTATGTAATTCACTGAAGAAGCGGACGATTTCTTTCGGGTAATATCTGGGGTACACTGTCCTGATCGTCTCCTGTACAAGATTGTAAATTTGCTCACAGTCTTCTGCTTTTGCTTTATAATGCTGCATATGTTATTCCCTCTTTTTCCGCCCGCTTTTTCCTGGTACATAATCTCATCAGCTTCCCGCACATAATCATCCAGTTCCGCGATTTCTTCCAGTTCCCGATTAATAGCAGCCGTACTGCTCCCGCTGGTGAGTACTGTTCACATCCAAAATGATGCCGTCGTGCTCCGAAAAATCCGGCAACTGATAGATATTATATTCTCCAATACTATAGTTGCGATCCAGGGTCCATGCACTAGCGCTCCTGAAAATGTAAAGATTAATCTCCTCTCCCATTTCCCTGATTTTTTTACCAGGCAACACGCGTACAGGCAAAGGCACGATTGTTCACCCCTATTATCAGCGCAAGTTTTTCATTTTAATCCTCATTCATGGCCGTTGATGTTCTTTTCAACGAAGTCTTTTGCTCTATCTACGTAATTATAACATGCCTCTATAGTAAACCACATATAAATTTTACTTTCACGCCTGTAAAAGCTTCCATATATGGCTCTTTGATAATCATAAAGCAAAATATGTTGTATTATTCACCCTAATAACGGCAACAAATGCTATGCTTCGCCTGACATCTGTTGTTAACAAAAAGACTTCCCAAGTAATCCTGAAAAGCCCAGAATAATGGCTTTGGAAATTTGCAGCACAATCATCAGTTCATTCAGACACATGGCAAACTGCTTCATCGTAAAAGGATCCGTTCCTTCCGGCCTTTCACCTTCCAATCCCTTCATAATTCTCCACATGCCTTCATTCGATTGTAAATTTCCAATCCCTCGTCCCGTCCAAAAGTATGCAGGCAATTTAAATAGATGATCCTGGGCTTCTTTTCTATTTCCACTATTTTTTGTATCTGTTCTGTCATCCCCTCATAGGTTGTCCCATCAAATAGTTTCTTAACAACAGACTTCCTGCGCGTCTTTTCCGTATAATCAGCAAAAAATCCTCCAATAGTCAAGTTCTCACGCTGCTTCTTCAATTCCTTTGTGCGGTCACTGTTTTCATTGCTGCTCACAATACCATCCTCTATACAAGCCGCCAGCAGAACTCTCCGCCTGTGCTCTGCCCTTTTATCCCAATAATCCCGTGCTGCCTGAAATCCATTGTCACGGCTCACAATCACGGCTATTCCTTCATAACCCTTTCCAAACAATTCACCGAGTTTAGAGACAATATAGAAATCCAGTGCATTCTTCCCATTCTTACACAGCTTGCATACTTCAAAAACACAACCTGTATCAGTAACAGCCTCCAAAAATCTGCGCTCCATATTCTTTTTCGCTTCACTGTAAAATACAATCACCTGATCTGTTTCATTCAGATAATGACACCCCTTCATGCCCGTGTTTCCAACATTCTCATAATCAACCAAAAACAGCATGTCACAGCACCCTCTTCCCAAAACAGAGATTACTACATCTTTCAAACATTTCAAATTTTCTCTCAACGAATGTTTGATTTTTGTATCCTTCCAACCTAGATTCCAATTTATCATACATTTTTACATGTCCAAAAAACCGGACTTGTTGCAAGCAAGTCCTTTATGGAAATTACAGGTGTATTTAGAATTTACTTTTTAAACGATTTATGCTATTTTCTTTCCATCCTTATCAAATTTCCTGGCCAAAGCCTTTTCAACAAAGATAGGCGACACAGACAATATTATACCCAGTTACCGCTAAAGCCAGCATAATCCATCCAATCTTTCTCCATAACTTTCCGCAGAATATCTGCGCAAAATACCTATTTCCGGGAAAACAGGATTTCTTCCACTCCTCCGGCTTTCCCGAAGATTCCATCTGCCGCAAAAACATTGACTCTCCCTGTATCGCTGCTCCTGTCCTTGAATGCCGGAAACAGGAAACCACATTCCGGCTCCCCCGGTTCATAATCGCCGCTTACCGGGCAGACCGCACAGACCAGAAACCGGTAGACCTCTTCCGATTCCCACAGACTCTCCTTGTCACTGGCTTTCAGCGGGACATCATAGCTGCCATGGAAAAAGTAAATGGCATAGCTTCTATCCATCCGGCATCTCTGCCCAAACTCCTCATAAAACGTGTCCAGCATTGCGTCATTTTTGAGCCCGCACTCATTTAATGCCATAAGCAGCTGCCAGATGCTCCCCGGCTTCCGATCCGCCTCACCAAAAACATACTCCTTCAGCTGCACATTGGTATCAGAAAAGGGAATGGCCTTTGCGATATCAAGGTTTGCCTGCTGCTCTTTCTGCAATAGTTTCTGGAAATGCTTATTGAAGGTTCCGTCCACAAATCCCTCTTCATCCAGATACGCCCCGGCAATCCTGTCAAAACAATTCCGTTTCAAAGTCATGCGCCTTGTCAGTTCCAACATATCCTCACGATTGATTTTTCCCATATCCGTTATCCCTCTGTTACATGCTGGTGAATCTCATCAATATTAGTTACTGCTCCATGAAACTACTGCCCTATATGGAGGAAACATTGTTCGAAACCCACATAAAATCAAAGCTTGTTATTTATAGTCCCATAATAAAACAAAATCGATACTTTCTCTATTCCCTCTGCCTCTTCCGCGCACTCTTTTCCTGGTACATAATCTCATCAGCTTCCCGCACATAATCATCCAGTTCCTTACTGCAACGCATATCCGTATCAATACTTCCCGCACTAATACTCAGCTCACAGGGGAAATCCAACAATTTCGCACGTGCACAGATATCTGCGCGAATACTGTTTACCAGTTCCGTGATCTCTTCTGTCCCCAGCTTAGAAAGTACGATCAGGAACTCATCCCCGCCCATCCGGATTGCCACTGCATCATCAGGACAGTAACGCAGAATCGCCCTCGCCGTAACTTTAATAGCCAGGTCGCCGCACTCATGGCCAAATGTGTCATTCATATACTTTAACCGATCCATATCCAGGAAAACAATGCTGAGATTTCGGTCCTTCTCCTTACATTCCCGGAAAATACGGCACGCCTGATTCTGATAGCCCAGACGATTGTACAGCCCGGTCATGGCATCCCGCATGGAAATCTCCTCCAGCTCCCGATTAATGTATTCCAACCGTTTATTCCGGTAAAAATTCTCCATGCCCGTCATAATGGTGCTCATCAGCTTATTTAAATAACGCTTTTCCATCAGGTATAAGGAATTAATGATTACCATATATCCCACCGTATACTGACTGAAATGGAAGGGAAGGAACAGATATTCCCTGCCGCCTTTCTCCTTATCAAGGGATGAAAAGAGCCGTTTCCTGCTCTGTGTCTCCATCTTTATCTTTCCACTTTCCGGATCAATGCAGATTTTTTTCATCCTGCCCGGATACCCAATCTCGTGGAATCTGCCATTCCCGCAGAGATTCACAATGTCTTCCAGCCCGTCACCTGCCACACTCTGAAAATCTTCAATCTTTTCATCTAATACCAGAAACATATCTTCACACTGCATAGAAGGGATTCCTTTTAGAATCTTCCCATAGACTTCTTCCGGTGTTTTGCAATACAGCAGTTCATATTCCAGCATCTTGATTTCTTCATCCTGGCCAGCCAGCTCCGCTTCCATCAGAACATTCCTGCGGACATACGCAGCCAAGTCAGTCTCCACATCCGCAGGGCAGCCGCAGCTGTCCCAGAAAACGCACTCCGTCTCCGTATAGTAACACTCTTCCACTGGCTCACCATTCCATATATGTAAAAAAAGCTCCATACTCTTCTCAACCAACATTTCCTGTTTTTGGTCGACTGTGGTGATTCTCGGGGAAAAATATGCCGCCTTATCGAAATTATCAAACCCTGTGACAATAAAATCTTCAGGTACGGAAAAGCCCCTTTCCGCTGCTGCTTTACAGACTCCCACTGCGATTTCGTCATTGGCACAGATGACCGCCTGCGGCAGTTGTCCATGCATTTGATGCAATTTTAAAAAGCCGCGATAGCCGCTCTTGATTTCGAAGCTTTCACAGAAAAACCTCTCCTCCCCACAAGGCACATTCCTTTCTTTCAGGAAATCTATAACTGCCTGCATCCGCTGTCCGTTTTCATAATTATCTCTGGGCCCCATAACAAACCAGAAATTCCTGCAGCCATGCTCATAAAACACATGCTCCATCATAGGAAGCATCGCCGCATAGTTATCAATCCCCACATAATAAAATCCCTCAATCCTGTTAGCCAGAGAAAGGACCGGCTTCCCCGACTGTCTGGCCGCACTGATCAAATATTCCCACGACGCAGCGCCGCAGCCATACTGCTCCCGCTGATGAATACTGTTCACATCCAGAATGATTCCGTCAAATTCCGTAAAATCCGGCAGCTGATAGATATTATATTCTCCGATATTATAATTTCGATCCAATGTCCATGCACCGGCACTTCGGAAAATATAAAGATTGATCTCCTCACCCATCTCCCTGATTTTTTTAAAAACCAGGCAACACGCGTGCAGGCAAATGCCCGATTATTGGCCTCTATGATCATTGCAAGTTTTTTCATTTCAATCCTCCACATGGGATAGTTACCGCTTCCGGGATTTTTCTGATTGCTTAAAACTCGTCATACTTCTTAGCATTGCCCTTAGCCTTTTCCACCGGATATTTTGCCTCGTTTTTGTCCATTTTACTGTTCACGATTTCATCTTCGTCCAGTCCCAGCTTATCCAACATATCCTGACAGTATACCAAAACGTCTGCCAGTTCTTCCTTAACATGATCCAAATCAAAACTATCATCATTCCACTGGAAACACTCCAACAGCTCTCCGGCCTCAATCATAATCGATTTTGCCAGATTGGCCGGGGAATGAAACTGGTCCCAGTCACGATCCTTCGTAAATTTCCTGATACGGTTTATAGTTTCCTGTTTCATCAGCATTCTCCATTTATGATATTTGCGTCCTAAATGCAATACAGTTTCTAATTATGCAAATTCAATCATTGTGTCAATATCTCTTACGTACAGATGATTCCTCTCGCAGCGTTGCAGTCTCATTTTTAGATACTCCGACAACGCCTTGTCTGTACAATATACATAACACCCCTTCATTCCTCTGGACATCAGGACTCTGTAAGTGTTCTTAATTATCTGCGTTGCTTCCAGAAGTGCTCTTTCCGGATTTTCTTTTTGCAGCTTTTTCAAGCCTCTCAACGACTTATCTGTATTTGCCCTTTTAGCGGCGTCACAGACAATTTTGCCATCTTCATATCTCAGATCGTCCCCGATGATCACACCCACATAATCAAATTCCAATCCCTGACAAGTATGTATGCATCCAATTTCATTGATCGATCCCTTGTCTATTGCCCATGTCTTAGTCGGTATATTCCAACTCTTCTCAAAATCAAATCCCGCAATCTTAATATCGTGTACGTCTTTATTTCTCGCTCCAGACTTTATCCACTCCCAACAGTATCCGGCCACTACCCGGGACCTGTCATTTGTTCTGTTCTGCTGCTCTACAAGCGCAAACATTTCATTCGGAGAATCCATGATCCGAAAATCATAATCCATTCCCATATCATCCGGATTGGCATTATCTTCCATTTCCAAAACATTTTCAATCCATTTCAGATAACCGTCCGAACCATTACATCTGAATTGCGCCTGCAGTTCCATCTCTTCCAAGATTGCACCTGCATTTTCAGCTTCTTCTTTTATTCTTTCTATAGAGCCATAATCTTCCAGACAGATTTTCTGATATTTATCAATGAAAAAAATACTGCATTTTGCAGACCTGATGATATTCCTGACCTGATTTTCCGATCCCGGGAAAAACCTGCCGGAATTTTTCATCAATCTATGAGCCTCATCACAGACGATGACATCATAGGTATTTTCCTCTGTATTGACAAAAGATGCCGCACCTTTAAAAAGGTTTTTAATATATGCTTTGGTATACTCTCCCTGCAGCTTTTTCATATAAACATGTCTGGGATTATCATTTTTTGTCACGTAGACTGCATTTAAAGGAACCTTGTTTACCTCATTCTGCGTCATCAATTTCACAAGCAGATTGACTGCCACCACAGATTTTCCTGTTCCCGGACCGCCTTTTACAATCAAAACTCTTTTCTTATTATCGGCACGACTCTGGCCTGCCATATATATGCCCTTCTCAAAGACGGAAAACTGCCGGTCTAACATGACAAACTCATCGTTTCCTTTTAACATTCCAGTCAATACATCCTGAAGCGCTTTAGAAGGTGAAATCCTGCCATTCTCAATCGTATATAACCCTTCCTTGTTATCCCCATAATGAATGTTGTGTTTAATGAATTCTCTGAGTTTTCGAATATCTCCTTTTGCAAAGATGGGAGCATCATGAACATATTTCTCGTATTTTGTATCCAGCAAAGCATCATTATCCATAAGCGAATAATTATGTAAAAAGGCGCATGGCTGTATGCTAAAGCGATTCTCTATTACAGCTTCATTATAATTTTCAAGCATATATGCATAAGACCACGCCTGGTAAGAAGGATGCTCCGTTGCTACCTTACTGCCCCCAAGCATTGTTACCACATACCCAACCTTGTCTTCAGACTGCTCCACCTGTGACCATTGCTTTAATTCAATTACCACTGCACTATTTACGTTTTCTTCCGCATATCCTGTCAGGATCACGTCAATCCTGTTATTGGTATATGGAATTTTATACTCCAGCGCGACTCCCGTATCGTTTGGAATTTCTCCATCCTCCAACACCTGATACATAAACATCAAAGAATTATTCCAGGCACGGCGTTCACTTTCCTTTACCTTACCAACCTTTACCGTATAATTTCTCACCAGAGAATCTATAATGGTCTGGTCCAGGAATGCATCCACAAACTCTCTTTTCGTTGCCTCGTAAATGATCATCTCATTCTACCCCTTTTGTTCACCCATCCGTACCTGCTGATGTTCTTATCACCGAAGGCTTTCTCTTTATCTACGTAATTATAACATGCATCTAATTGCAACAAAAGGGACTTTCCAAGAAATCTTGGAAAGCCCTGAAAATCTGATAAAATAACATCACTGTATTGACTGCAATAACAAGTGTTGGTATATGAATGGAACGTAATGCAGCAGGCTTTATGTTCGGCTCATGAATCATCAGGCCTAAAACTTCCATGTTGCGCTTCGCTTCTTCTGATTTTAGGGCAAATTTGCAGGGCAGACATCAGCTCATTCAAATCCATGGCAAATTGCTCCATCGTAAAAGGAGCTGTCCCTCTGGTGGATTTCCCATGGCCATACAAAAGGAAAATCGGCAAAGCCTTCCCACAGTATACATGGGCAACATCCCATTACTTCTCACCGTCCCTTTTACAGTACCTGCGGTTCAGCTTCTCATGATATGCTACCATCACCAATATGCCGCCTATCACTTCAATCATACACAAATATCCCGCCATCTCTCCTCCCATAAAGAGTCCGCATACGAAGCAGAAAACAAGTCCCACGCCCCATAAAATCCACATCAGGCCATGCTTTCGATTATAAGCCTTTACATCCGTAATCTGCGCTTTTCGGGGCGGCTTCTTTCCGGACCAAAAGCCAACCGGTTCTTTACTTCTATACTGAATGATGCCTATCATGATAATCGGAACCACACTAATCAACAATATTACTGACGAAATTATGATTTCAGCTGTCATAGTATCCCCCTTATCTCACATAGATTCCTGAAAGACGCATTTCTTCATCGTATGTCAGCCGATAGGTAGCGCTTACGTTCTCATAAGTAACTGTAATTTCCCCTACTGCAAAATGTTTATTTCCTTGTACCAGCTCTGCCATATATGCCGCGCCGAACTGCTGCCGCTGTCCCCAATCATCGGATAACAGCCCCCTTGCCTGCTTCATGGTTTCGTCATTCAATACGGACTGCATCTGCGAGTCAGCTCTTTCCTGCAAAGCAGCATAGTCTCCTGCATCCAGTAATTCTATCGTTTCTTTCATGGCAGCCTCTACCTGTTCTTCGTTGAAGTATTTACTCTTGGCTATGTCAAAGCTCTTTGGAAGCATCCAATACACAAGCAATACCAGAAGGATCAATACTGTAATAACAGGAACCACAATTTTCAGCACTCTGTTTCTAACAAATCGCTTCTGCTCTTCCTCTGAAATATTTTCGTTAAAACCGTCTGCAATTTCCCTTACCGTTCCCATCTGCGAGATAATCTCTTCTAACTGCTCCCCTTGCTTTATCCGCATTTGGATATCCGTCATCAACTGCTTCTTAATCTCTTTCTTCTTTTTTCCACTGCACTTAATTTTTCTGGCAATAGCTTTTACATACTTTTGAGCATCCACTTCCTAATCCTCCATAATCCTAGATATTCCGGCAGAAATCCTTTCCCAGACGGCTTCTATTTCATCCAGCGCCTTGAGTCCTGCTTCGGTAATTTCGTAATATTTTCTTGGTACCTGCTTTCCTTCTGCTTCACTCCACTTACTTACCACCAGCTTGTCATCTTCCAGCCGATAGAGTACCGGATATAATGTCCCGTCTTTCAGCAAAAATGTTTCTTCGCTCTTTTCTTTCATCTCCTGAATGATCTGGTATCCATATTTTGCTTCTGCTTTCAACAATCTCAGGACGAGCATATCCAAGACTCCCTTTTTCATTTGTCTTTCATATTTTTCATTCATGATTGACTCCATATACTTTGTATTGCTAAGTATATTATAATACTGAAATTCTTATGCGTCAATATGACTAATGCTTTTGTACTGATAACAAAAAGAGACCGACCATCCAGTCAGTCTCACACATTTATAAGAGAATACCTGTTCTCTTTTGCCTATCCTATCTTACCCATTTCCGATTTCCTTTCGGCTTCCCATGACCAAAATAAATTGTTTGCTCCCCTAATTCGCTGATATATTCGGCACTTTTAAGCATCTTGCGTTCATCTGTATATAGCATGGATATTGTTGGGTAAAACATATTCATCAACGCATCTCCCACAAACAACGTATCTTCTATCCTGACTCCAATAGAACCTTGCGTATGTCCTGGTAATTCTACAATCCTGGCATCTACACCATAACTGCTCAGGTCATCACCATGTTTCAAATACATTGTCGGCTCAAATGTTTCCATACTATCTTTCTCAAAGCTGCTTAAAGATACCGCTAACACAATTTTGCCCAGGAATGTCCTTGCCGATAAAGCCTGCTTTCTGTTATCGGGTATCAGATTCCCGTCCTTTTCACTCATGGCTATCGGTACCTGCAAGGCCCCGGCAAGATATGAAGCATTCTGACAATGATCCATATGCCCATGCGTGAGTACGATTAAACTTACATGAAATTCCCTGCACTTTTGTAAAATCTTCTCACGATATTTCCTTCTGCCAGTATCAATCAATATGGCCTTGCCATTCTTAGCTACGATATAACAGTTCACGTTGCCGCTTACTATTCTATGTATATCAATCATGATTATTATATATAACCTTTCTGTTTTTCTCTGTTTACGATTATACCCACTTTTGCATAACATTGTGTGTGCGCATAATTATTTTCCTCGTTTGTCACGACATTTGTACCGACATTTATTACGACATTTATTTTATTATATGTTTCACTGATTTCCTTTAAAGCATTACGGGTTTTCATACACAAGCGTTTCTACCGGAATCCATGCAAAAACTTCTTTTCATTTCTGCAAAATCAATGACTGCCGCAGCAGACTTTCCGGTAATCGTTTCAGCTTCTTTAGGAGTGATTTCTCCATGTACTTCCATAAAATTAATATTTGTCTTGTCCTCCGCAGCATTTTTTAAATTTCTTGCCCGAACCACACGGGCATGGATCATTGGGATAAATCTTCTTAAAAGAATCAGCCGCCTTGTTCTATCTCTCTTCTCATCATTTCATTCGTCGTATGTCCTCTATGTATCTTCATTCTGGTGTTATTATTTAATTCTTGGAGAAGTTGAACAATTTTCCTAATTTTAGTATCGTCTAATACCTCTTCATAAACATCAATAAAATATTGAACAATATCAGAGAAGTCTATGTTAAATTGTATTTTATCACATATATCCAGTACTTCCTGATCATTGGGAATATAAAAATCTTTGCCCCGCTTCCAAATGACATTCCGTCATATCAGCAGGAAATTCATTACACATTTTTTCTAATTCTTGCTCTGAAATATGAAATCCTTTTCTCACATTAAACATTTTTCGCAGTACATCTTTATCAAAAACACCATAAAACGCTTCCCCAAAGTCAAGGCACTGAGATAGCCATGACATTTTACGGGCATATTTCCGAAATTCCGGTGTATTCAGCTTTTCATATGCTTTCTTCACATCGACTGGAACGTCGAGCTGATTCTTTTTACTCAGAAATGCATAATCACTTTCATGAAGACACATGGCGTCTTCCATTTCTTCCGGTGCTGGTATAAATGGCTCTTTTATTGCATGTTCCAATAGTGTTCTGCACTCTGGAGAAAGCGCCGCGATTCGCCTTCTCATTACTGTTGGCATAAGTAACTCATTCGCTATTTTGTCTGCAAGTTCGTCCTTTTTTTCTCCTCTGACAGTGATTGCGTTTCTCTTTCACATATAAGTATTGGAATATCTTTTCTAACTGTTGTTATCATGGTGTTATCACGGAGTAAATGTCCGCTGTTCATTACACCGTTTCTCCATGATACCTTTCATTTCCAAATGTCATTTCAAGCAGTTCGTTTGCAATTTTCTCATCTGCGATACGCATCAGATTATCTTCTGCATCTTCTTTTCCGAGAAAATTCATACTTCCGTACCAAACCACCTGGCGGTCTATAATACAGTAATGTTCGCAATAATCCTCCACAAGGTTCATTTCAAACCCCGCCCTTCGCATCTGTTCCTGCAATTCCTGCCAGTATTCACTGTCCCCATACCCATAGCAGTCCGGCTTCCATGTGACAATGACAATTTTAATTCCCGCCTCCTGTTTTTCCCTGAGTAAATGAATCATATCATGCACTTTTTTACCGCTGATAGCCGGGCTTGAAATGATAATTTCTTTTTCTGCCGTAAGCAGATCATTACGGTACACGTCTGCATAATTGTCTATATCAAAAATGGCGTTCGCCGTTTGTTTCTGCGTGCCGGTTGCTGAGAAAATATCATATCCAATCTGTTTGTATGCCTTAAGCCTCTTGTGGTACATCCTGTCAAACATGGAGATATGGCTATCCACATAATCATAGATAATCACGCTTTTCTTTCCGTCATAATCCCTGTTTAGCCGTCCGGCATACTGCTCCACGACTCCCTTCCATGCCACAGGCGTTGCCATAATCAGTGTATCCAGTCTCGGATAATCAAATCCTTCTCCTATCAGTTTACCTGTCGCAACAAGAATCATACTTTCCCCCGGCGTAACCTGACTCATCTGTTTTAAAATTTCTTTATGCTCCTTCTTTGAATTACTGCCTGACAATAAAAAGACTTTGTCTGCATAATTAATCAGTCGCTGATACAGCCGCTGTGAATGTTCCACATATTTGGAAAGAACCACCGGCGTCCTTCCATCCTCCACACATTGCTTTACATCCCTGATTATCAATTCGTCCCTGTCTTCATTATTGCGGATAATTTCATATGCCTCATTTGGATGCATTTTGTCCTGTGAGAATCTCGGAGCAACCGCTCTTGTAAATCGCGGATAAACAAGATGCGCTATCCCCTGCTCCTTTGCCCTGTCCTTTGAGGTGTACCTATAACGGATTGGTCCAAGGAGCATATCATTTATTTTTTCCAGACCATCACCCCTAAATGGCGTAGCCGTCACTCCATATACATATTTTGCATCTGCTTCCTGCAAAATGTCCACTATGGTATCGGACGCGGCATGGTGACACTCATCCACCAGTATAAGCCCATATTCCTTTAACCGCCTGTGGTATTCACCATTCTTACAGACCGAACCAACCATCGCAAGATCAATAATGCCTGTCGTGGAATCATGGGCTCCCTGCAATTTTCCGATGACACTTTTCCGCTTCTTCTTACGCCCCGTAGGCGTCTCGTACTCCGGCAGCTCCTCATCAATATGTAAGAACTTTTCAAGCGCTTCTTCCCATTGCTCCATCAGTGCCGATGACTGGAGAAGAATCAACGTGCTAACCTTCCTTTGTGCTATCACATTACAGCACACCACTGTCTTTCCAAATGCCGTGGCTGCATTCAGTATGCCGTTGTCATATGAAAGGAGCTTTTCTACAGCGAAAACCTGTGATTCTTTCAGTTCTCCGATAAATTCCACATGAATCGTCTGACCCTTGCTCCGTTTATCTTCTATTTCATATGCAATACCTGCTTTTTCGCACGCCTCGGTTATATTTTCCAATATACCTCTCGGTACTTTGATGAATCTACCTTCATCACTTCCAAGATAGATATATCTGTAATTTTCAAAATTAGACAATCCTATAGCCTGATTTTTGAAAAAAACAGGATTAGAAAACGCAGCCATCCTCCTAATCTGATTCTGTATTCTCGGCTGTAAATTTACCGCATCCACATATACGCCGTCTGACAATGTAATTTGCATGATTCCATCCACATCTTCCTTCTGAAAATGCTTTGTTCTGTCCCACGGCTTTTCGTTATCACTTTCAAAAATATCTTTGCAGTTCGCGACGATTTCAAGACTTCCCTCAGACCATTCTTTTATCTTATCTTCGATAAACTCTTTTGAAAGTTTTTTCTTACTTAACAGCACCTCCCACTGGTCAGGATATGCATTCCAGTGTTCATCTACAAAGGCGCTGTTCCCCACTTTTAGTGCCTGCCCCTGCAAAGGCAATGCAATCAGATTGCCCAAACCGCCTGCCGGAAGGTGGTTCTGCATTGGCAGCATACGGTCATAAAAGCGAAACGATTTTAAATTGACGGATTCCGCCCCTTTATTCAGCAGCGCATTACCAAATTTCCTTGCAAGCCCTGCCTTTATCGGTTTCTGAAAAAATATCCAGAGATGTGCGCCTCTCCCGGAACGGGAACGCTCTACCAATGCGTCAATCCTGTTGATATCACATATTTTTCTCAGGCTGTCTATTTCCTCTTTCCACAGTTCGTCAGTATTGGCAAAATCATTTTTTTCCGCATCTTTTTCATGATTATCAAAATCAAAGACGATAAATCGGCAGGTATCATCTGTCAAAAGCGGGAAAACACCTATAACATCTGTAGCATCCTCCGCACTTCCCCTTAAATGCTCCATAATCTGCTCTTTCTTTAGCTCCTTATATGCCTGTTTCGGACAATCCTGGCATTTTATCTTACTTCCGGTAATCCGTAAGCAGCCATTTTTCCAAAAATTATGACACTGCGTATAATAATTGACTTCTCCTGTAGATTTCTTTATGGTACGCTTACTATAAACATCCGTGCGTCCCCAAAACATACTAAAGAACACTTTTGCATCTGTTTCTGTAATCTCTCTTGGTATAATTCTTGCTCCCTGATTTGGATCATATTCGTGAACGTTCTCGATGATTTCTTTTTCAGAATAGGAAATCCCAGCGTCTGACAGAAGCCGTTTCAAGTATTGGTTTTCCTGTTCCAAATACTGTATTCTTTTTTCCAGTTCTTCTGTACTTCTCATTGGAATCTCCTTATTAAGAATGTTGCTCCTATTTTCTCTTCATATCAATCCAACCATACTTCCTCATTTCTTCCCGAAATGCACTCCTTCGCGAGTACGCATCCTTATACGATGTCATAAGCATCTGTTTTGCACCCATCTCTCCCATAGATTCACGCACCTCGCCTAACGCGGCGATATACGCTGCGCATTCCCCATAATAGTTCCTGCGGTTTGCATCCATAATTCCCGCTGTCCGCTTTTCCAGCAGCACTGTGATTCTTTTTATGGCTCGGTTCCTTATATCAGATGACATCGGCACTATAGACTTCCATTGTAAAAACAGTTGGCAAAACAGATCATTCTCCCCTATTCCCTCAAGTCCGCAGGTACCATTTCGATATTCTTCCGTGGAAAATCTCATTGCACTTTTTGCCATCTCTGCCATAGCGGCGATTCCACTACCGTTCCATTGCCCCTCATATAGACATAACAGAAATAGGGCAATTCCCTGTTTCATGAAAGATCCCGTCCAACCCAGTGCTTCAGATTTATGCAATCCTTTGTCCAATACCTCCGCAAACTGCCCGTCTAAGAACCTGAGCATCAAAATCATATTGTTGTTTGGTTTATTTTCCTCTCTCTCAAAATACTTGCTTCCGCCATATCCGCGAAAACTCCCCTCATCCAGCAGATAGCTGTTGCTCTTGTACACCGGAAATGACGCTAACAGCTTTTGAAGTTCTTCCCTTTTCTTTCCGTTTCCATACCCGTTTAATAATGCACGGAGATAGTTTTGCGCGGATGTATCCGATTCACATGCGGCAAAATAACACTTTTCCAATAAAGATTGTTCCTCATCTGCCGCAATAACATACTCCGCTGTTTTCAACGCAGCTTTACTGCGCATTACATATTTCTTTGGTATCACCTTCATCGCTTCGAGGCCTATAGCTGCCATATCATCCGCCGGCATATGTTTCCCGTTTTCCAATATATTCAGATATAATCCCGGATGGACAGCGGCATACTTTTCCGCACACTGCACCTCCAGCGAAAGATCATTTAACAGATCAACGGCTTCCAGCATAAGGCGGTCCGCATCATGCCCCGTCTTATCCCCAAGATAGGTAATCCATGACGGAAGAAACTCTTCCAATTCCGGCAAGTCTTCTTCCCCATGCTGCATAACGGCTTCTAATGTAGCTGTGTCCTCTTTCGCATTTAGAATAACTCCATACAATGCCTCCGGGCGTTTGGCAGGCGGCGCTGATTGATATGCACAATATGCTATATCAAGGATTACCCGTTTCAAATCGCAGTGCAAAAGCTCATAATGCACCATATCCCCCAGTGAAAGTTCTTCATCGCCATACTCATTATCGCACAGAATCTCCATTTCCAACAGCTGCTTCCCGACTGCAAAGCCTTCTTTATATTTCTCCCTGTCCATGCAGATATGCACAAAATCACAGGCTCCTTCAAGCATATCCGAAATGTCGTCGTTATCCTCATAATAAAATTCTTCGCCGCTGTCGTCATACCAGTCGTCATATTCTTCGTTCAATACGGCGGTAATAGTGACCTCCTGAGAATCAATGCTCTTTAAATGATCTCTGACACGACTGTACATCTCGTCGAAATCAATATCTTTGTCCTCATCTTTGTTTGATGCCCTTACCGCTCCATTCCCTGCAGATTTCAGCATTTTAAGAAAGTCCTCCCTGCGATGCTCCGGGCAGACCCTCCCGATATCATGAATAAAATCAATGAGCTGTTCCGTTGAATACTGTGCTGTAATGGTGTCTGTCTGTTTTAAAAAATTAGTCAGGTTCATAGCTGCTCTCCCTTTATCTGCGTGTCCTAAACCAATACTCTTTCTTTAGTCTCTCAAAAATCTCAAAAGCTTTCTTCATCATCAATGGCATCCATTAGTCCATGTGCCTTATCCAAACCATTCCAACGAGTATAGAACACTCTTGAATGACGTATTGGCGATTCATCCGCTAATAATGCCCCGCATTAGTAAGATTACTCTTTTCATAAAAAATTCCCCACGACTCATAGTCTCTATTTTCAAAATTTTTCCTGTATTATACTTATAAACTGAACGCAACTTTGCAAATGTCATATTATCAATATTGTGTTCTGAAATAAACAGTTTAAATAGGGCATCAATGATAGCAGCCACACGACCAGAATCAACAGTTCTACCACCCTCACGGTTTTCTGTGGTGGAAATCAGGGGGATTTTGCGTGATTTATAGGGCATTTTCGGTGGTTTTTTCTTTGATATTCGCCTTGTATCTGACGTTTTTGGTTTTTTTGTTATCATGGTATTATCACGGAAGCATTAAATATCCAGTAAACATACTAGCTATCCCCTCATCAAAAAGCTAAACGCTGTTTCACTTTTTTAATTTCCGAAACACTGTTTGGGATTTTTATCTCTATAATTTCCCAATATCCGTTTTTATTTGCCCCATGTCGTATTATTTCCCCCTCCGCCTTTAATTTAGTCAAAATACGCTGTGCCTGCCGTTCGGTGATACCCACAGATACAGACAACATATTAGCTGACATATTGCCATTCTGCCTTAAAAGGGCTACTATTTTCTCCTCACTTGTTACGACATTTATTCCGACACCTGTTGCGACATTTGTTTTGTTATGTGTCTCACTAATCTCCTTTATCCTTTGGATAATTTATAGACGGCATTATTTGTATTACCACTTACTTCAACATATCCCGTTTCTACAAGCATAGTCAAGTATCTATAAGTAGTTGATTTGGATTTTTTAATCACCATTTCGGCAACTTGTGGAGTTATCTTTCCGTTTTTATCCAAATATTTTAAAATCGGTAAAACCTTATCATAATTCTTTTTCGTCAAAACTTCGGTCAAAACTTCGGTCAAACTTCGGTCATTTTTTTGACCGAAGTTTTTATTTTCAATTTCAAACCGTTCATGAATCCTTATTGTAGTAATCATATAAGTTCTGTCCGCATCCGTTTCAAACTCTGGCATAGGCGAACTGTTTCTTTTCAGTTCACGCAAAATTTTTGATATGCCCGTTGATTTCTTCTCAGACAAATCAATTTCCTTGAAAAACTCTCCAATCTTAGGATTTCTGTATCTTCTTGCCCGGACTTTCCCCGCCGCAAACTTTTCCTTATCAATATAATAATCCGGTCCCGGAAAATTGATAATCTGAATCTGATCCAAATAAATCCGAATCTCTACCGGCACATCCTCTTTATAGTTTTTGTGCAAAACCGCATTTACAAGCGCTTCTTCCAAAGCATTATACGGATAGTTGAAAAAACGGTCTGCTTCCGCCCTTCCATCAACCTTTATAACCTTTTCCTCAATTACAGTTGTCTTAATGTAGTCTAGCGCATCTCTCACCTGTTTCCATATCGGACCGTAAAATGTCTTCTCCGTAAAATCAGACGCCTCCGCTTCCTTATCATGAAAACGCACCAGTTCAATCTTGCTTCCTGCAATCAACTTGTCCGGTCTTTCCCCAAACATAAGCAGTCCAATATTTTTGATTGCTATTCCCTCATCTTTTTCTTCTGCCACTTCCTCGGATACCAATAAGTCCTCCAAAGAGCGCACATTAAGTTCTTCAATCAGCGAACTGTTACTTTCCCTAATAAAATCCTCAAGATATCCCCTGCGTATGTGCTCCATAGAAGCCCGACTGTTTATACGATCAACAAATGGTATTGTAGCAAATTTCTCAAAAAGTTCCGCTACCTCGCTTTGTTTGGCTTCTACCGTAAGTGATGCCGGACGAATCCAATATTTCATTGTTCGGTCTTGCTCTTTACCCGCTTCCTTTTTAGAATAGACATCCACGGGTGCCTGATATGGTCCCACATCCCCTGCTGCACATTTCAAATACACCAAGTTTACCCCTTGATATTCCACAATCTCAATCTTTGGAATATAGCGAGGTTCAATTTTGTTACAGTATTGAAATATTTTCAGTTGGATGTCATCAAGTAATTCGTCCAGTACACCTATAGGCGGCAGAACGGGGAGTCCATTTTCTGTTTTTACACCAATCACAAGATATCCACCCCTGCGATATCATTCGCATAGCCGCATATTGTATGCACAATTTCTGATGGATTAAAACCTTCCTTGTATTCTATCCGATTTTGTTCTACTTTGCGCCCTTCCAGTAGGGTTTCTATTTTTATAGGAATCATATAATCATCTCCATAGTTGTTATATATGCAATTAAATTGGGGAAACGGCATTTACCCAATTCAAATCTAATTATAATTTGTCGTGCCTTCCGCAGCATTTTTTAAATTTCTTGCCTGAACCACACGAGCATGAATCATTAGGATAAATCTTCTTAAAAGAATTAGCCACCTGTCCAGACACATTGTTTTGAGAAGAATTATTTGGAACAATCGCTACGTTACTGTCAAAGTTAACACATATCCCCATCTCTTTCAATTCTTCCGATGCGCTTTTCAAAAGATTAGCTGTCTCGGTACTTCCTGGTACAACTATCGGTCTTTGGGAAAAGCAACCTTCTTCCATCCCTTTTCTCATCATTTCATTCGGCGTATGTCCCCTATGTATCTGCATTCTGGTGTTATTATTTAATTCTTGGAGAAGTTGAATAATCTCCTCAATTTTAGTATCGTCTAATAAATCTTCATAAACGTCTATAAAATATTGAACAATCTCAGTAAAATATATGTCAAATTGTATTTTATCCCATATCTCCAGCGCCTCTGCATCTGCCTCGTCATATGTCATTCCTATTTCATGCTGTAAAAACTCTCTAAAATTCTGATATGCCGGTTTTTGAGATAAATACAAGTTCCTTGCATAGTCCAGCACTTCTTGCTCATTAGGAATATAAAAATCCTTACCCGCTTGTATGTCCAATAAATCCTTATAGCGGTCACTATATGCTAAATACTCTGCTACTATAAATCTTTGACCTTCTTCCATATGACATTCCGTCATGTCATCGGGAAATTCATTACACAATTTTTCTAATTCTTCCTCTGAAATATGATATCCCTTTCTCACATTAAATACTTTTCGGAGTACATCTTTGTCAAAAACTCCGTAAAATGCTTCGCCAAAATCAAGGCATTGAGATAACCATGACATTTTACGGGCATACTTCCGAAATTCCGGCGTATTTAATTTTTCATAAGCTATTTTCACATCTATCGGAACATCAAGCTGTTCCCTTTTATTCAGAAATGCGTAATCGCTTTCATGAAGACATAAAGCGTCATCCATTTCTTCGGGTGTCGGAATAAATGGCTCTCTCATCGCACGTTCCAATAGTATTCTGCACTCTGGTGATAGCACAGCGATTCGCCGTCTCATGACTGTTGGCATAAGCAACTCATTCGCTATTTTGTCTGCAAGTTCGTCCTTTTTTAGTCCCGATGTTCTTCTTATTTCCAAATCTCTTGCGTAATTCAACAGGCTCTCTTTATCATACATCCTCAAGACATGCCTAAGCATGATTCCTTCCGGTCCATAAAACACCTTTCGCATAGCCATCTTACTGTTTCTCCTCAAATAATGGTTGATTATCTCTTACACTCTTCAAAACATAAGAATTCCAATTTTTTATCTTTTGAATGTATTTTGGGTTAGTCTCATATAGCAGGGACCTTTGTTTTGGAGTGATTTTGTGGCACTTTGGGGTAGTTTTGGGGTAATTATGTATATCTTAACCACATCTTGACCATTTTGGATAAGATATGGTTAAGATAATTTTATGAATAATATTTTTGATTTCTACTTGACGGCTTATCGGGTATAGTCATTTTTAATGTTCCCTCTGCAAGCATTTTCTGTAAATAATTTCTTTTAAAGCTTGTTCTACTCTTAAATTTAAAATTATCCATAATTTCCATGACCGATTTCGGTTCTCTACAAAAATCAATTATCATCTTATCCATATCCTGACCATTTTGGATAAGATGTTTTCTTTTTGTATCAGCCTTTTCCGGAGTTAAGACAAATTCTACATCTTTCGCCTCATAATTCAAGTTTTTAAATATCAGCCAAAACTCACTATTACTCGACCTAAACTCCGGTTTCATTTCTTCTGTATAATGTTCCTGAAATTCATAGGAATCCAAAATTTTCTTAAAACCGCTACCTCGTCGATCCATATATTTCAAACGGTTAAATATATCTGCAATGATTGGGTTCCGTCTCCTAGACGATACATTTCTCAAATCTAAATCCTGCACCTTGCGCCCATCCAACATACCGCCCGGAGAGTAAATCTCCATTCTGTCATCAAACATATCTATATGAACTTCACTCCCCAATTCCAGATAGTCCCTATGAATCAGCGCATTTACGATTCCTTCAAGCACAGCCGTATCCGGATAATCCGGCATCTCAATTCTTCCGTTTCCGGTCTTTCTCCATGCCTTCTTTGTATTTCTGGAAACAAAACTCATGCTGTCCTGCAGAAGATTTACAAGACCACCACTGTATTCTTCATCATCAATAGCATCAATCAAGCCTGATGCCTTGTCCAACCCATTCCATCTCGTACAAAAAACTCTCGAATGACGAATGGGAGACTCATCCGCCAGCAATGCCCCTGCATTTGTAAGATTTCCCTCCTCATCTATAATTCCCCAAGATTCATAATCGCTATCTTCAAAATCTTTCCCTGTATTATGCTTACATACCGAGCGTAATTTTGTAAACGCCATGTTCTTGAACTTATAATTTGAAACCAGACTGTCATAAGTACGATTTGTTCCCTGAAGAACTAATCGCTTGAGTGTAATGTTATCCGCCGGAACGCTTTCATTTCCCAAACGAATATAAGCAGTCATATTTCCCTCGCCCACATAATAATATGGCGTTTCCTTACCAGCATACACATCAAGCAGGATCAACTTCTTATTGTCTTCCATATGAAATCGTAAATTTACTTTCGGAATAGAATCAATTTTTGTTTTGATTGTCTCACTTATAAACTCTGCATCAGATTCCGCATTTTCTAATCCGACAACTTCATCATCATTCGTAATCCCCCAAATCAAGGTGCCGCCAAAACTATTTGCAAACGCGCTGACACTTTTCAGCCAACTTTTTACCTGCTTTCTTTCCACGCTGCGTTTTTTATCATATTCGGTTGCTTCTCCAATTAATGCCTTTGGATCAATCCGCATCAGCCCACTTCCTTCCCAATGACTACACATAAGACTCATCTACGCATTTTATATCTATACGCTTTTTACCTTATTTACCAATCTGCCACATTATACTTTTCCATAAGCTCTTTTGCCTTCGCTTCACCTTCCTTAGTAATATACATGGACTTTGACCGATGAGAACCCTGCCTTATGTAATCTTTTTCGTCAAGCTGGTTCAGGACATCAAAATCATAACCCTTCCATGCATATTTACTATTTGGGTCTGCCATCCTGTCTCTTTCCGTAAAATGAGATAAGTAAATCAACATCATTGTTAACTCTTCCATTGCTGTTTTTGCATCTGTTTTGTCCAACTTAATCTCCTCCATAATTATAAGTTTTGAAACAGGGAAATACCGTTTTCCCATTTCAAATCATTATATTTCTGTTATTCATTTTACCAACTATTGTTCAACAGTTTCTTCCAAATCTTCATCATCCAATTCTTCGTCTATTTGATTCTTTTCTACAAATTTTATATTTAATCCCATACCAATAAACATTTGTTTGATGCATTCAGCCCGTGACTCAAGGAATTTGTTGTAATCCTCTTCCTGCATAGCTTTATAACATTCGTCATTGACAATATGTTTCTCTAATATTTGTTTAAATGATATCTCGGTCAAGCTACGAGATTCCAATATTTCATTCAAATATTTTTTTGTTGTTTTGTTGCTAATAAAATTATTTGCTTCTTTTGTCAAAAACGTGAAATTAAAGATAGAATTAATATTATCTACACTATCCTTATATTCAGCTTCTGGAAATATATGATGTATTTGTGAATCTGCCGTTCCGTCCCCATAGCCAACTGTTGAATCATCATAAATGTCTTTTGGTTTCTGAGAATTTATTAAGCATAATATAGCTCTTCCTATTGCATTTGTTTGTCCGACTTTCAAATATTTACTAGTATTCCACATAACGCCATTAGAAATTGTACTAGGTTCTACACCACCATTTAGCCAAATTAAAATCGCCTGACAATCTTCTTTTAATTTATTATCGGTTCCTTCAGTATGAATATTCCGGCTTCCGTGTCCCTGCTGTCCGGTGATAGGAAACCGCAAATCCGTTTTTAAGGAAACCGTCATTCCGGAGAGGGAAACCATTAACATATATCCTTTAGAATGTAAGCATGCACCGTAAGGTGTAAATACATTCTAAGGAGGGTCATTATCATGACCAAGTATCGAGAAATTCTGAGATTATCAAATCTCGGTCTCAGCCAACAGAGCATCGCTGACAGCTGCGGTGTCTCCAAGAAAACGGTTAACCGTGTCCTCAAGAAAGCCAAAGAAATAAACATTTCCTGGCCGCTTGATGCCAACGATACCGATGCTGTGCTTGCGGAAAAGCTATTCCCATCTGCGGACAAACCCATTGCATCCAATAAACAGATGCCCGACTTTGCTTACATCCGTAAGGAACTTCTGCGTAATGGAGTAAGCAAAAAACTGTTATGGACTGAGTACATGGAGGACTGCCGTACAAATGGCGAAGAACCTCTCATGTATTCCCAGTTTTGCTACCACATCCAGCAGGATGAGCAAAAGCACCGTGCAACCATGCATATCAGTCGTAAACCCGGCGAGCAGGTTGAGGTTGACTGGGCAGCTGACCCTGCCACGGTCATCGATCCGGATACAGGCGAGATCCTGAAAGCCTATGTCTTTGTCGGTGTCATGACCTACAGCCAGTATGCATACGTCGAAGCATTTCTGGACATGAAGCAGAAATCCTGGATCTGTGCCCATGTACATATGTATGAATACTTTGGCGGTGTTGCTAAAATCTTAGTGCCGGATAATTGCAAGACTGCCGTTGTCCACAATGGCGGCTGGAAAGACCAGCAGATTAATGAGACCTACCAGGAAATGGCGGAGCATTATGGCACAGCCATTATCCCGGCACGCGTCAGGACTCCAAAGGATAAGCCAAATGCGGAGGGAACTGTAGGGATGATATCCACCTGGATCATCGCAGCCCTTCGGGATGAACAGTTCTTTTCCCTTGCCGAATTGAACCGGGCAATAAGAGAGAAGCTGGAACTGTTCAACCACAGACTCTTTCAAAAGAAAACGGGCAGCCGGATCAGCTTGTTCCTTGAGGAAGAAAAGCCGTTTCTGACACCGCTGCCTACTACCCGCTTTGAACTGGCAGACTGGAAACAGGCTACCGTCCAGTTCAATTATCACATAAGTATAGAAAAATGCTATACTCCGTGCCGTATGAATACATCAAAAAGAAAGTTGATGTACGTGTAACGGAACACACAATTGAAATTTTCTACAACCATAGCCGCGTCGCTTCCCACCGCCGCCTTACCGGGCGCCCCGGGCAGTACAGCACCATCACGGAGCATATGCCACAGGATCACCAGAGATATCTGGAATGGAACGGCGACCGCTTCCGCAAATGGGCTGAGCGGATTGGCATAAACACATACTCAGTGGTAAATGCAATACTTACCTCAAAACCCGTGGAACAACAGACCTACCGGAGCTGTATGGGGCTTCTGAAGCTGGCTGAGAAATATTCAGACAGCAGGCTGGAAGCCGCCTGTAAGAAAGCGCTGTCCTTTACAGCTTCGCCCAGTTACAAGAGCATAAGCAACATTCTTGCAACCGGTGCTGACCAGACGGAGCCATCCGAAAATGGATCTGGAACCACGAAACTGAAAGCAAAAGGCATCACCCGTGGTGCCGACTGCTATCGGAGGTAAACGCATATGCCCAGCCAGAGTACGATTGATAAATTAATTGAAATGCGTCTCACTGCAATGGCAGATGCATTCCGTAACCAGACCGACGATCCAAGGCTTAAGGAAGTTCCTTTTGAAGACCGGTTCGGTATGCTGGTGGATATCGAATTCAGCAGCCGCAAGAACAACCGTTTAAAGAGGCTGATCCGGAATGCCGCCTTCGACCAGCCTGATGCCAGCATTATGGATATCAACTACACCTCCGGGCGCAAGATGAACAAGGAACTTATTAAACGCCTTGCCACCTGCGAATATATCGCTGAACACCTGAATCTTTTCATCACCGGTG
>CAJTOO010000001.1:261448-262125 GCA_910577735.1 uncultured Lachnospiraceae bacterium | reverse complement strand
CGAGGCGGGCTGATACCCGCCAACGCATAAACCCTTTTGACAGTGTGTTTTCCTAATAGGAGCTAATCATATGCTTGCCCCGAAACTTATCATTTAGCAAATACGGAAAGGAAGGGAAAAGAATGGATTGGGAACCAGAAATCAAGGACAGCGGCTATCTGCCGGAAAAAGGGAAGCCGACAGAGGAAACCGTCTGCTACAAAATCGGCGGCACATACTATGAAGTGTCTACCTCCTGCGGCGGCTCGGAACGGCTCCGCGACAAGATGATACGGCTCATAAAATCGGAAACCGTCAAACCGCCCAATGACAAACAGGGATAAGTGCGCTATAATAGGGTTAGCACTACTGTTTGTCGGGCGTTCATTACAGGAGGAATGAACATATGACAGCAAATACATATAAGCCCGGACAGATAACAGCATTATACGCCCGCCTTTCGCAGGAAGATACGTTAGAGGGCGACAGCAACAGCATTGTGAACCAGAAAGCAGTCCTTTCCAAATATGCGGCGGACAACGGCTTTACAAATCCCGTTTTCTTCATTGACGACGGTGTATCGGGTGTGACGTTTGATAGACCAAACTTTAACCGCATGATTGCAGAGATTGAAGCCGGAAACGTGGCTACGGTCATTGTCAAGGATATGTCAAGATTAGGGCGCGATTATCTGAAAG
>CAJTOO010000001.1:3781-261438 GCA_910577735.1 uncultured Lachnospiraceae bacterium | reverse complement strand
GTCGGCTACTATACGGAAATCTTTTTCGTAGAGCGTGACGTGAGATATATCGCAATCAATGACGGAGTAGACAGCGCAAAGGGCGACAACGATTTTACCCCGTTCCGCAATCTGTTTAACGATTTTTATGCCAAAGACACAAGCAAAAAGGTACGGGCAATCAAACGGGCGCAAGGACAGGCGGGGGAACATCTGACAAAGCCGCCCTACGGCTACATAGTAAGCCCTACCGACAAAAAACAATGGATTGTAGACGAGGAAGCCGCCGCTGTGGTGAAACGGATTTTTAATTTATGTATCGGCGGGAAAGGTCCCATGCAGATAGCAAAAATCCTCAAAGAAGATAAGGTGCTGACTGCCAAAGCCCACTACGCAAAGAAAAAGGGGAAACCATTTCCTGAAAATCCCTATGATTGGAGAGATAGTACCATTGTCGGCATTTTAGAGCGTATGGATTACTGCGGACATACGGTGAACTTCAAAAGCTATTCCAAATCCCACAAGCTGAAAAAGCGGATTCCTACCACAAAGGAACAGCAGTCTATCTTCTTCAATACCCATGAAGCGATTGTGGAAGACGCAGTTTTTGAACGGGTGCAGGAACTAAGGGCAAACAAACGCCGCCCCACAAAAGCGGACAGACAGGGATTGTTTTCCGGCTTGGTATATTGTGCAGACTGTGGGAGTAAATTACATTTCGCTACTTGCAAAAGTTTTAACGGCTCACAAGACCATTACCGCTGTGCAAAGTACAAGAGCAATACGGGAAGCTGTACGGCTCACTTTATCCGCGAGGAAGTGTTGAAACAGATAGTATGGGGCAGGATATTTGACGTGACCGCCCTTTTCTTTGATGACATCATGGCTTTCCATGAAATGATGTATCAGCAACGCTCCGCTGAAACGGAAAAGGAAATGAAGCGCAGGAAACGTGAAGTCGGACAGGCGAGGAAGCGGATAGCGGAACTTGACCGTATCTTCAAGCGGATTTATGAAGACGATATAAGCGGTGCAATCAGCCATGACAGGTTTTTGAAGCTGTCCGCAGAGTATGAAGCGGAACAGCGGGAACTGGAAGAAACGGTCAAGGCAGACCAGCAGGAAGTCGATACCTACGAACAGAACAAGAGCGATTTTGACAGCTTCGCCGCGATTATTCGCAAATATGTGGGGATAAAGGAACTCACCCCTGCAATCGTTAATGAATTTATCAAGAAAATCATAGTCCATGCGCCGGAAAAGGTGGACGGGAAACGGGTACAGAAAGTAGATATTGTTTTCAACTTTGTAGGGGAAATTAATTTCCTTTCTGCCAGTCAACCGAAGCGACAGGGCGCATAGACACTCAAAAAGACGGTACAGCCCTTGTAATCGGGGCTATACCGCCTAATCTGAAATTACTTCCCTCTAACCGTAAACATTTGGCTTTCAGCCATTTTCACGGCTGTGCCGTGAATAATCTAGGTTAATTTAAAAAATCTTCTATCTATATCAGAGGCAAATCAGAATTTTTCAAAAGTTGCAAGAATGGTTGATGAAAACGGTGCAGCTGTAATATTAAAGAATAATGTTCCGCGGTATGTGTTGATTGATTATGGCAAACTGCAGGTAGATGTGGAAGCGGATAATGAAACATTGGAGGATGTGGCAACCCGATTATTACAGAAGCATAGGAAAGCATTTGAGGAACTGGCAAAATGATTTTATGAAGCAAAGAACAGATAAAGCATCTTCATAGCAAGCTGATACAGGAAACTGGCGGCATTGATGGAATACGGGGCGAAGGTTTATTGGATTCTGCAGTTATCTGTACCCTTTCAATCTTTTGGTGGGGAGGAATTGTACCCAACCATTCCACGAAAGGCGGCCAGATTATGTTATGGATGCATTAAAAATCACATTTTTCTCGATGGAATGCAATGCTGATATTAGCGCTGGCAGCAATGTCCTGTACGGATATTTTATACGGATAGTTGATTCGGATGTAAGGAATCATTTTCAGGTGAATAAGAATGGCTGAAGTTACAAATAATAGTAGCATGATATGCGTAATAAAATTCATCTTGCTTTTTTGCACCTTTCTTAAGAATGTCAAATTTACTTAGATATGCTCTACATGCTAACATAAAAACAGATTAAACAACACTATGAATGGAGCAGGGAGGACAATCAATGAAAAGACAAATGATTTTCAAAAAAGCAATCGCTTTAGTGCTGACATTTTCCATGGCATTTTCAATTGCAGCTTGTGGTGACGGCCGGGCGGAAGAAGTGAAGGAGCAGGGAGTGGCGCAGCAAGGAACAGGGGAGAAAGAAGCTGATCAAGGAACGGGGCAAGAAACTGCAGAAACTGGAGCAGAGAAGACGAAAATAAGTTTTTGGGCGCCATTTAGCGGTGGTGACGGCGATATTATGACAGAGCTGGTGGATGAATTTAATGCGCAGAGTTCTACCACAGAAGTTGAATTTATGATTATTAAGTCGGAAGAGTTTTATACGAAATTATTAGCTGCTATGACGACAGATACGGCGCCCACAGTAGCCGTTAACCATATCACACGTATCAAAGAATATGTAAATGATGATTTGATTGAGCCGTTGGATGATCTGGCGAGTGCAGCCGGCGTTGACTTTGGAGAGTTTACAGAACGTTTGCAGGTATCTGCAGCGGTTGACGGTAAATTTTATTGCATGCCAATGGATACCCATCTTCTGTTAATGCATTTTAATACGGATGAATTTGAAAGAATGGGATTGCTCGAAGAGGATGGAACAGTGAACGTACCGAGAGGTGAAGAAGCTTTCTTTGAGTATTTCCACAATGTTAAGTCACAGTTGGGGAATGGGCAGATTCCGATTTCCGGAACATCTATGAATGGATTGCCAATGTATTTGTGGTATACATTGCTTACACAGTATGGCGGAGATATTTGTGATGAAACAGGAAGCACGGCAACCCTTAATTCGGAAGAAAATATAAAAGCGCTTAACGTGATCATGAGAATGGTGGACGAAGAGATTTGGCCTAAAAACCAGAAAAACGGCGGAGAACTGTTTACTGGTAAAATCGCTCCCGCAACAATCAATGGTGTATGGGCTGTTCCCATGTTTGAAGGAACAGAAGGCTTGAATTTTGTATCCATGCCTTTCCCACAATTTACCGATAAGGATTCTGTTTATGCAGATTCGCATACGCTGGTAATCCCTAAGAATAAAAACACCACAGAAGAAGAAAAAGCTGCCGCTATGGAATTTATGAAATGGCTTACGGATAATACTGCAAAATGGGCAAAAGCAGGTCATATTCCCAGCAAGCAATCTGTGATTGATTCAGAAGAATTTAAAAATTTACCATACAGAAGCGTATATGCGGATTCTGCTCAGTACGCTAAGATTTTCCCTCAGGTATGCGGAATTGCAGGTTTGACTGAACTGACATACAGGGAACTGGCTGCCATGATTGCAGGAAGTCAGGACGTTGAAACAACGGCTGAAAATATGCAAAATGGATTCCAGGAGATTCTGGATTCTTATAAATAATCAATAAGCACAAGGATAAAAGGTGGCAGGCTGCGTGCACTGCCACCTAAGTAATAAATAAAGGAGAAGAGAAGGTTGAATAGGGTAAACATGGATATGAGAAAAAAGATATTGAAAGAGAATATAATTGCATGGTGCTTTTTGCTTCCCTTCTTATTTTTCTTCATAGGATTTTTACTATATCCGATTATTAAAGGAGTAGAACTGAGTCTTTTCGATGCTATACTCGGTGGGAAAAGTGAATTTATTGGTCCGGCAAACTATAGGGATATGTTTCAGGACAAAGCATTTTGGGAAGCGCTGTTCAATACCTTATTTTTTGTAGTCATTTCCACACCTGCAATTGTATTAATTGGATTTGCCTTTGCATTGGTGATTAATTCTACATTGAAAGGAAGGACGTTTATCAGGACTTGCTTCTTTTCACCGTATGTTTTGTCTATGTCTGTGGTAACGGGATTATGGATTTTTATCTTTCAGCCATATACGGGTCTTATTACACAGTTAACGATGAAGTTGGGTGTGGGCGAGATGTATTGGTTGAATACAAAGTGGTTGGTATGGATTGCAATATTAATTACAACAGTATGGTGGACAGTGGGCTTTAATATGATTTTATTTTTGGCCGGGTTACAGGATATACCTGATGAGATTTATGAGGCAGCTAAAATTGATGGGGCAAGCTCCGGACAAAGTTTATTTAAGATAACGATTCCAATGTTAAAATCAACAATATCTTTAGTGATACTGTTGCAGACGATTGCATCTTTTAAACTGTTTGGTCAAACTTATCTAATGGCCGGTGGCGGGCCGGGAACTCATACAAGAACGATTGTTCACTACATATATGAGACTGGATTTACCAACAGAAAAATGGGATATGCTGCGACAATGTCCTTTGCATTTTTTATAGTTGTGTTTATCATCACGATGCTGCAAAATAAGTTATTTGCAGATAAAGACAACTAAAAGGAGCGGCGAGATGGAAAAAATAAAGAAGATGAAACCTGGTAGATGGATTGCTTACATATTAGCTTATGCGATTGCGCTCTTATGGCTTTTCCCGGTAGTTTGGATGATCATATCGTCCTTTAAGTCATACGGAACACCGGTCAGTATTTTGCCGGAACTGTTTAAGGGAGAATTTACCTTTGACAACTATGTTACCATAACAGAAAAAGCGCCTGTATTACGCTGGATATTTAACAGCTTTTTTGTGGCAATGGTAGTAACGGTTGGAACAATATTGATTACTTCATTGGCAGCATATGCCATATCAAAACTTCGGTTTCTTGGTAAAAAGTATGTTTTTGCCATCATTACTGCCGGAATGATGGTTCCGATGGAAGCAATCATTATTCCCTTATACCAGAATATGGCAAAGTTAGGATTGCTGAATTCATATATAGGTCTCATGTGCCCAAGTTTGGCTGCGCCGATTGGCGTACTGATTATGAAGCGGTTTTATGACAGTATTCCGCAAGACTTGATAGAGGCCGGAATGTTAGACGGTGCCAATGATTTTCAACGTTGGTGGAAGATATGCGTTCCGATTTCCAAATCTTCCATGGCGGCAGTAGGTATTTTTACGTTTATCAATTCATGGAATAACTTTTTGTGGCCCTTTTTATCAATTACATCGGAAAAGATGATGACTCTGCCGGTAGGAATACCGCAATTCCAAGGCGCTAATTTGTCGGAATTTACATTGCCGATGACAATTAGTGTAGTCGCATCTGTTCCGGCAATCATTATGTTTTTGATTTTCCAGAAACATATTATTAAAGGAATTGCAATGAGTGGTATCAAAGGATAAGTGGAGGAGAGAGCAATGAAGAAAGCTAATCTGATTATAGACCGTTTGAATTATATTTCGACTATAGACGATCGTATATATGGGTCTTTTATCGAACATTTAGGAAGGGCCGTATATAACGGCATATATGAACCTGATCATCCGTTAGCAAACAGCAAAGGATTTCGAACAGATGTTATTGAAATGGTAAAGAAGCTGCAGGTTCCGATTATCAGATATCCCGGTGGGAATTTTGTTTCCGGATTTCGTTGGGAGGACAGCGTAGGACCCAAGGAATTAAGGCCTGTAAAATTGGACTTGGCATGGTTTACAACGGAAACAAATCAGGTGGGTCTGCAGGAATTTTCTGAATGGCTGCAGGAAGTGGACTCTGATCTTATGTTAGCTGTCAATCTGGGGACAAGGGGCGCCGATGCGGCCAGAAACTTAGTGGAATATTGTAATCATGAAGGGAACAGCTATTGGAGTGATTTAAGAATCAGCCATGGACGTAAGCAGCCCTACAATGTTAAGACATGGTGTTTAGGCAATGAAATGGATGGGCCATGGCAGATGGGAAGCAAAACTCCATACGAGTATGGCAGACTGGCAAAAGAAACTGCTAAGATGATGAAGTGGGTAGACGACAGCATAGAATTAGTGGCATGCGGAAGTTCTAATACGATGATGCCCACATTTGCAGAGTGGGAAGCTGTTGTATTAGAAGAAGCCTATGATCATGTAGATTATATTTCGCTGCATAATTATTGGTCAAAAATCGGATTGGATACGCAATCATATCTTGCAGGCGGCCTGATCATGGATGATTTTATTCAGTCTGTTGTTGCTATCTGCGATTATGTAAAGGCTAAAAAAAGAAGTAAAAAGAAAATCAACCTTTCTTTTGATGAATGGAACGTATGGTACCATACAAAAGAAAGCGATAAGAAGATTGAGCATTGGCTGCAGGCTCCGCCGCGCGTAGAAGATATCTTTACTTTTGAAGACGCCTTATTGGTCGGAGGATTGCTTATTTCGCTCTTAAAGCATTCAGACCGTGTGAAAATTGCCTGCCTGGCGCAATTAGTGAATGTGATTGCTCCTATTATGACAACAATAGGGGGAGATGCTTACATGCAGACCATTTATTATCCGTTTTACTATACATCAGTATACGGCCGTGGCGATGCGATAAGGGTGAATATAGAAGCGCCTAAATTTGATTGTAAAGAATATACGGATGTTTCTATGTTAGATTCTGTTGCGGTTGTTGATAAAGAAAAAGGTGAATTAACATTATTTGTATTAAACAGGAGCGTGGATGAAGATCTTGAAGTGGAAATCGACCTGAGAACATTTGAAGTGGAACGTTGTATCATGAATGTTGCTTTAGAAGGGTTTGAATTTGGAGCAGTGAATTCGGTTCAGCATCCACATGATGTAGTACCGACGGATAAACCGGTGGGAATATGCAGCGATGGATATTTGAAAACGGTTCTCAATCATGCGTCATGGAATATGTTAAGATTTCAGTTAAAAGAAGAAATATAGTGCGGCAAAAACGGAGGTTAAGATGAAAGCGGTAGTATATGAGGGGCCTGGTATTCTGCAATTACAGGAGGTTGCAGATGTTAGCCCACAGCCTAAGGAAGTAAAGATTAAGATACGCGCCTGCGGTATTTGCGGCAGTGATGTACATGGATATCTGGGCCTTACGGGACGCAGGATTGCGCCTATGATTATGGGGCACGAATTTGCAGGAGAAGTGGTACAGCTGGGAACAGACGTAAAACACTTAAAAGAAGGTGACCGGGTAGCTGTATATCCGGTGGATTTTTGCGGTGAATGTGAGATGTGCCAAAAAGGTGATGTACATCTGTGCCTTAATAAACGGGCCTTTGGCGTATTGGATGTAGATGGCGCCTTTGCAGAATATATATGTGTACCGGAAAAATCCTGTTTCAAAGTGAGTGAAGAGGTGCCATACGAGATTGGTTCACTGATGGAACCATTGGCGGTATCTTACCGCGGTGTTGGACATGCGGGAGATATAGAAGGAAAAAGCGTGCTGTTAGTCGGAACAGGTACAATTGGTTTATTAGCGCTGGCTTGTGTTAAGATGAAAAACCCCGGACAGATTATGGTATCTGATTTAAGTGATCACCGACTGGAAATCGCCAAACAGATGGGTGCAGATTTTGTGATCAATCCGTCAAAAGAGGATTTCAAGGAAGCGATACAGCACTATACACAAGGACATGGAGTGGATGTGGCAATTGAGGCAGTGGGTCTGGAGACGACGGTTCAGCAGGCAATGTCTGCCTTGGGATTTGGCAAAACTGCAATATGGATTGGCAATAATAAACCGGTCATTCAAATTAATATGCAGGAAGTTGTTACAAGAGAACTCCGTGTACATGGTTCCTTCTTATATGGATATCAGGAGTTTGAAACGGTAGTAGATCTGCTGAATGGAAATCAGTTAAATGTAAAACCGTTGATCAGTAAAACGATTGCATTAGAAGAGATACCGGCATACTGTGAAAAGTTAGCAAAAAATCCAGGAGATTTTATCAAAGTAGTGTATGTGAATCCGTCATAAACATAACAAGATGAAGAAAGGAAGGTTCAGTATGTCATACAGTAAGGAATTAATTACAGAGCTAGAGAAAAAAGCTGCTGCATTAAGAAGAAATGTTATAGTCAGTATAGGGGTAGGAGTAGCTGGTCATATAGGAGGCTCCAACTCAGCTGCAGACATTGTCGCTGCATTATATTTTTATAAAATGAAGCATGATCCTAAAAATCCCAAATGGGAGGACCGAGACCGATTTTTATTGAGTAAAGGACATGTTGCAATCCTGCAATATGCTGCATTAGCGGAAAGTGGTTATTTTCCGGTAGAAGATTTACAGCATACAAAGGAGATCGGTTTTTACCTGCAGGGTCATCCGGATGTTTTGAAGACGCCAGGTATTGAAGCAGGAACCGGTTCGCTAGGTCAGGGACTATCGATTGGACTGGGGATGGCGCTTGGCTTAAAATTGGATGGCAAACCGCAAAAAGTATATGTACTTTGCGGGGACGGCGAGATGGCAGAAGGACAAATATGGGAAGCTGCTATGGCTGCCAGTGCATTTAAGACAAATAACTTAATAGCAATTGTAGATAAGAATAACTTACAGGCCAATGGCAAAATAATGGATCGCTTTAATACAAATCCTCTGAAGGAAAAATGGATAGGATTTGGCTGGAATGTATTGGAGATTGACGGGCACAACATGGAAGAGATAGTTTTGGCGCTGGATCAGGCAGATGAAGAGAAAGAAAGACCAACTGTGATCATTGCACATACGATCAAAGGAAAAGGATTAAGCTTTGCAGAGAATGTGATAAGCTATCACAACGGTATGTTAACGGAAGAAACCTATCATCAGGCATTGTCGGAATTATCTTAAGGAGGCATAAGATGAGTTATAATAATCAACGAATTGCATATGGGAATACATTAGTAGAATTGGGAGGAGAAAACAAAGATATTGTTGTATTGGACGCGGATTTAGGTGGATCAACAATGGGTAAATTATTCGAGGAGGCCTATCCCGACCGACATTTTGAAATGGGTATTGCAGAAGCAAATATGACTTCCGTGGCAGCGGGATTGGCACAGACGGGAAAAATCCCGTTTACAAATTCATTTGCTGTATTTGCGGGCGGAAGAGCCTATGATCAGATCAGACAGACAATAGCCATCGGAAAGCTAAATGTGAAAATCTGTGGTTCTTCTTCCGGTATGTCGGATTTTGGCGACGGAGCAACACACCAGGCTGTTGAAGATATAGCCATTATGAGGGCGATTCCTAATATGACTGTGATATGTCCGGCAGATGCAAATGAAACAGCGGAAGCTGTAAAAGCAATGGTAGAGTATCAAGGCCCCTGCTACTTACGATTAAATCGTAATGATTATGATAACGTAACAGAAGAAGGGAAGAAGTTTGAAATAGGTATGCCGTCAATACTAAAGGAAGGAAAAGACGTTGTGATCTTTGCAACAGGCTATATGGCAGGACTCGCTTTAAAAGCGGCGGAGGAATTGGAAAATAAAGTTTCCGTAAAGGTTGTCAATGTAAGTACTATTAAGCCGCTAAACAAAGAAGTAATTATTCAGATGGTACGGGGAGCAAGAGGCGTCATAACTGCTGAAGAACATAGCGTGGTTGGCGGACTTGGTGGTGCAATTGCCGAAGCTTTATGCAAAGAATGTAAGCCGATCGAATGTATCGGTGTAAATGATGAATTTGGCTGCAGCGCACATTGCTATCAAGATGTCCTTACTTATCATGGATTAACGAAAGAACATATTATGGAAGCAGCATTAAATTTTGCATGAGTAACAGTGTTAAACAGGAGGTAAACGAGTATGAAGCTTGGATTTATTGGATTAGGCATTATGGGAAAACCAATGGCTAAAAATTTATTAAAAGCAGGACATGAATTAGTAGTATATGACATTGTGACAAAAAACGTCGAGGATGTGGTACAAGCAGGAGCTGTGGCAGCTAATAGCGGAAAAGAAGTGGCGCAGCAGTGTAAAATAGTGATAACCATGTTGCCGAATTCACCGCATGTAAAAACGGCAGTGATGGGAGACAATGGAATCCTGGAGGGCGCAGTCGAAGGCAGTATTATCGTGGATATGAGTTCCATCGCGCCCCTTGCTTCCCAAGAAATCTGCAAGGCATGTCAGGAAAAAGGCGTAAAAATGCTCGATGCACCAGTATCCGGTGGTGAGCCGAAAGCAATAGACGGTTCTTTATCTATTATGGTGGGTGGGGATCAAAAAGTATTTAATGAGGTATATGATATTCTGATGGCAATGGGTGCAAGTGCAGTTCATTGTGGGGATATTGGAGCCGGTAATATCACAAAACTTGCAAATCAGGTAGTAGTGGCATTGAATATTGCGGCTGTTTCAGAAGCTTTTATGTTAAGCACAAAAGCGGGGGTTGATCCTGAAAAAGTGTTTCATGCAATTCGAGGCGGCTTAGCTGGCTCAACAGTGATGAATGCTAAAATTCCCATGATTATGGAAGGTAATTTTAAGCCAGGGTTTAAGGTTGATCTTCATATTAAAGATTTAAATAATGCATTGGAAACCGGACATTCCGTTGGCGCTCCGCTGCCTATGACGAGTGCAGTCATGGAGATGCTGCAAGTTCTTCATGCAAATGGTTCTGGCGCAGATGATCATAGTGCAATTGCAAAGTATTATGAGAAGTTAGCTGATTTGGAAATCCGCAGCTAAGTTGAAATGAATTCTGAATGTTTGATGTAAGGGAAAGTTTTGCTGCAATGGGAAACGCATGCCGAAAGGTGTGCGTTTCCCATTGCAGTAACATTATGAAATTTGCGGTGTAAAAATATATGATAGAATAGAATAAGCCAATAAATTTCCGATTATAATATATGCAATATAGGAGAAATGATGAAAAAGAGGCAAATGTGGAGAAGATTTAGCTATAAAAAGCAGTTGATTATTTCATTTATGACAATTTTTTTAATGGAGCTTCTTGTCCTGCATATATGTAATTCACTTTTTTTAAAGGATGCTCTCTCGGCTAAAATCAAGGAATGTTTGGAGCAGGTAGTGAATCAGTCTGCCAAGACAATTGATTTTCTTCAGGATAATCATGTGTCATATGTGAATCAAATGTTAATAGATTATAATTTTGGGGCAGCAGTTCAAGATCTGAATAGTGAACAAGAGAGTGAACTGATAAAGGCAAAAGAATTATTAGAAGGAAAGTGCAAAGAACTGATTAAGTATCAAATGGATGTAAGATGTATATCAATTGTCACAGCGGATGGCACTACTTTTTCTTATGATAAGATGCAAAATGACAGTATGACACAGCCAACACCTGCACTTCATAAAAAATATATCGAGAGCGGTCTGCTGGGATTGCAGGAGAATGTCAGCGGTGAATGGTTCAATACTTGCTATTTGGATAGAAGAGGAACAAAGCAGTATTATGTATATACTTATGCCAAATCAATCTATAATTTATATACCAATCGGCGGGTGGGCATCATTCTGATTAGCTTTGAAGAGGATTATTTAGAAGGGATATACAAAAATGCAAGGCTGACAGAGGAGATTAATAAAAATACAATATATATCACGGACGCTGAAAATAATATTATCTCATGTGAAGAAAAGGAGTTGATCGGAAAAAACATTTATGACCTTGAGAGTCTCGATATCTTCAAGGGAAATAGTATTTTTCAAGCAAATATTTCATCTGCCGATTGGAAGATAATAAGTGTATTAAATAATGAATATATTTATGGGAAAGTGAGGGATATTCAGAGGCTGCTCATCATTATTTCATCCGGACTCGCTTTATTGATGACCGGCGTTATTCTTCTGGAAGTGAATGAGATGACGGGAAATGTGACGAATATTTTACACACAATGAGTGATGTTGAAGGAGGACAATTTGATGCGCAGATTGGTATAAATCAGTATGAAAAAAATGAATTTACTATTATCGCGCAAAAATTTAATGTTATGATGCATACAGTGAATGCGCAAATGGAAGAAATACGGCAGGCAGGAATTCGTGAAAAGGAAGCTGAGATTCGAGCCTTAGAGTTACAGATTAATCCCCATTTTATTTATAATACCCTTGATTCTATCAATTGGCTGGCAGTAGAAAACGAACAGGATGAAATTAGCAATATGCTTAGTCAGTTTGCAAGAATCTTAAGATATCAGATTGATAAAAGCAATAAAATTGTGACGATTGAACAGGAATTGGTATATTTGGAAATGTACTTATATTTGCAAAAGGTCAGGTTTTCGGACAGCTTTGAGTTTGTTATTCAGTGTGATGAATTAGTGAAATATTGTCTGATACATAAAATGATCTTTCAGCCCTTTGTAGAAAATGCTATATTACACGGTTTTAAAGGCATTAGTTATAATGGAATATTAGAGATACTGATACGAAATCATGATGAATCATCGCTTGTGTTTGAGATTATAGATAATGGAAATGGAATGGATGCTGAAACAAAAAACCGTACCATAGGTAAGCAGCGTGGAAAAACAAAATCTATCGGTGTTGAGAATGTTCTAAACAGACTGGATGCTTATTATGGGCAGGAATATATATTCAGTATGGAAAGCGAAGTAGGGAAGGGAACCAAAATAAAAATCGTTATACCAAAAAAATATGCCGATTGGGGTGAATGATTTGAAAGTGCTTATTGTGGAAGATGAAATAAAAACATTAAATGGTGTGGAATATTTAATACATCAAATAAGTGAAGAATACATAATTGTAGGAAAAGCAACAAATGCAAAGGATGCTATTGAGATTGCGATGACAGCCTGCCCTGATGTAATTATCACGGATATTCAGATGCCGGGTATGACAGGTCTGGAGATGATTCAAGTTCTCAACCAAAAGCAGATCAGGAGCAAATTTATCATCTTAAGCGGATACGCGGAGTTTGATTATGCAAGAAAGGCAGTTGAATTAAGAAGCGTTGATTATCTGCTGAAGCCTATTACAAAAAGCTTGTTAGCAAAAGCTTTAGATAAAGTAAAACATATGATTGAAGAACAAAAGAACGAGAATAATATCACCGTTTTGTCCAATCAGGAGCTTATAAAAAAAGTAATAGCGTTGCCGCCAAATGAAAGTGGTCATTATCAGAAAGAACTGCCAAAGCGCTATAAAGAAGATGAAAAATTTAGTTTCCTTTTGATTCGCGGCGATAATAAAATATTAAAAATCGATGAAAACAGAATGATGGAGATAATCAAAAGAACAATCTCTATGCAGTATGAATTTTATTGTGTCACAGCAGAACATAGACAAATGTATGTCCTTTATAAAGGAGTGGATAAAGAAAGCCTGTATAAACAAATAAATCAGGTGATTTATTTTTGCAGAGAAGAAATCCATGCGTATCTAGCATTTTGTGTGACAGACTTTTGTGGAATCACAAAACTCTTACAAAGTAAACAACAATTGATAGACTATTCGAATTGGAATCTGTCTATGAAATCCCCTGCTTTGATTGATGAAGAGAAGATTCGTAAGTTCCACTGCCATACCTTAGTTTATCCAAATGAGATAGAGCAAAGACTGCTTTACAAAATAGAGTTCAGGCAGTTTGAAAATTTGACTGAGCTAGAAGACTTTGTTGAATATCTGTACGCCAAAGAGTACGCTTATATGGATATCAGAGAAGCGATGATTTGCCTGACGATTTCTGTCCTGTACGTGATTCGCAAGACCAGCTACGGTTTATATGAAAATGTTAGTAATCTTAAAGTGCTGGAATGGATAAACGAACTGCTCTTTGCACAGCATTATATATCGATTATGAACAATATAATTTTTCAGTATAAAATATATATTAATAATACGAGCCAAAATGCACATCCGTTAATTCGCAAGGTGATTAAAATTGTAGATCAGGAATATAAAACAGAATTTAATTTAGAGGAATTGGCAAGGAGAGTCAATGTAACGCCGGAGTATCTAAGTTCCTTGTTTGTCAAAGAGCTTGGAGTGAAGTTTACCACATATTATACACAAAAGAGAATTGAATCGGCAAAAGACATGTTAAAATCCGGTAATTATAAGGTTTATGAAGTGGCACATGAACATGGATATGAAGATGTAAAGTATTTTTGTAAAGTGTTTAAAAAGTATGTTGGTATCAGCCCAAGGGAGTATCAGCAAATGGCAGGAAAGGTCAATGGCTTATCAAATAGGAAGAAAAATATCCAGGATTAGCGTAAATAGGTACTGAAAAAGGGAAGTAATTTATAAAATACAAGTACTATCTTAAAGGAAAGTATAAAATGATATAGAAGCATATTAAGAATGCTGATTTTGAAGATACGGGATTCAGCTATACGATGTCGCTGATATCCGGCAAGCATAGGATGGTTATCCTCTATTGCCTGATGGAGTTTGATGTTGTGAGATTCAATGAATTAAAAAGATATCTGAAAATGTTTCGGATAAAACGCTCAGCAATACTCTGAAAGAGTTGGAGGCAGACCGCCTCATTATCAGAAAAGAATATTCCCAGATACCGCCCAAAGTGGAATACAGTCTGAGCGATAGAGGGAAATCCTTGATGAGCGTTTTAGACCAGTTATGTGTTTGGGGTGAGAATAACAGGGAATAGCGGATCGGTACTTTTCTGTAGCAATTAAGTATCAATTTATTTAATCTTCCAAATAGGAGGTGGCACTATGGTGAGAAGTCGTAGTTTTATTGCAACACCACCTGGAGCAACGATTAAGGAACAGCTTAATGACAGAGGAATGAGCCAGAAGGAATTTGCAGCCAGGATGGATATGTCAGAAAAGCACATTAGCAAACTGATTAATGGAGATGTTCAGCTGACGCCGGAGGTGTCTGTTCGATTGGAAATGGTGCTTGGTGTACCGGCAAAGTTCTGGAATAACCTTGAAGCAATTTACAGAGAGAAGTTAATTAAAGTAGAGGCTGAAAATGCAATGGAAGCAGATGAGGCCTAGGCAAAACAACTTCCTTATAATGAACTGGCACATATTATAGTATGTTAAATGACCTTAAGGATCATTATGAAATAGTAAAATGAGCTTACCTGTCTACCCACACCACCCGCACAGCGTACACCCTTCCCGCATACTGAGACAATCTGGTCAGCTCATCCTTCAGCGGATCCATGCAGATATAATCTCCGTCTTCCGTGCCGACGATTAACACATAATGAAAATTGCCGATGGCGTTTACTCTCACACGCACAATCGGGTAGCGGCCATCTATAAGACATTGCTCGATTTCCTTTTGAGAAACGCCAGAATAAACCTGTGTGGAATATCCATTGATGCTATCAATGGCCGACCACTGAATGTTTCCCTCGTTATCATACGCGCCGTTTTCTGTAAAAAGTTTGTTTAGTTCACCCGGAGTCACTTCATCCCCGCTTTCCATGCTGACTGCGGAGGCGATACAGGACACCAGGCATCCGGAGGACTTCATGGTAAAGGAAGAGTCCCCCAGGGCATCGTCTGCCCACAGCGGGTCATCCTGCCTGTAGATAGTCACATCTGTGGACGGCAGTTTGGTCTGGCCTGCCCGTATCGGCACACTGCCGCGAAGCCGGAATCCCAGGACCATTGCCGCTATGGCTAATATTCCTGCTGCCGAAACCAATATTCTGATCAGTATATTTTTCCTGTCTTTCATTTTTTTCCCTGTGCTCTCCTATAATGAGATTATCTTTTATGATCATTTTATCACATAAATTCAGGTTGAGGAACAGCGCCGTAATTTTTGACAATGTGGGATAAAGTAACACAATTCAATTTCGCTACAGTGGTGTCGCTTTCTCAAGAATAAAATGGCACGAAAAATTATCATAAATCCGTAAAGATAATTTAAAACTCTATTACCAACATGTTATAATTAAAAAAATTGGACATAAGAAGCCCTTACGTGTAAGAAGAAAGAAAATTTAAAAAGGGGGACATTGGAAAGAGTGTGAAAAAAAGAAACAAAAAAAGAGAAAACCACATTATCGCTATAGTGATACTTAGTTTGCTGCTTGCGGCCTGCGGAGCATCGTCAGGAGAGCTGGATGGAAAGCAAGACGAATGGGAAGATTCCGACGCCGGGAATCGTTCTGATGTGGGAAAGATGTCTGGAGCGGGCGATAGAGCGGAAGAAGCGAATGGCGTTGAAACCAAGCAAGAACCGCAGGAATGGTCCAAGGAGTATGCTGGTTGTCAGGTACAGGAGCTTAGCGGATATTTATATGAACATACTTGTGTAAGCCCTTATGCCGGTGCGGAAATTGTGATAAGGGATTATGAAGGGGAAAGGCTGGAAACCGAGTGGGATGAGCCGCCGGCTTATCGATTTGCGGGAGAAGCAGATGTGACATGGCGGTATTACAATTCACTGGCGGAAATGGAAGGGGCGTTAAATGAGGCAGCTATGCAGGAAACGGATGAGGACGCGCTTCGTTTTTTGTACTATACCTTCCCCATGACGGAGGATGACCATGCCCTCGACTTATACCGCATTCTGAAGAGAAAATTTGATACAAAAGAGCATCCTCTGTCAGCATGGAGCGCGGACAACGGAAAACTGTTTTACTATATACAGGAAACAGTGGATGAGGTGGACGGCTATGAACTTTTTTGTTTGAATAGGCGCAGCTCCAGGGTAAACCTTTATGTGAAGGAACGGACGGCATATGGACTTACTCTGTTGAACGCTCCATCGGAAAAGGATGACGAAACCCTGGAATATGTGTTTCATGATCTTTTTCAGCGCTGCGGGGATCAAGGGGGCGGCTGGGGGCTGGACGAGGAAAGCCTGTACTGGATCGACCACGACAAGAGATTGACCGAGCTGGAGAATCCGAAGCGCAGCTTTCTGGAAGTCCGTGGAATCGATGAGAATTGGGAATCTGCCGGAGACGAAGGGATTATGCGGTATTTTGGCCTGCTTGTGGAGGCCGATTACGAGCTGCCGCTTACGGAGAGCGGCAGGATGCTGTCTTTGCACTTTTCGCTTGCGGATAAGGATGAGGAGGTTTCTGTTTCGGATTATATGGATGATTTCAGGAGAGATTACTTTATTTCCGTTGCCAGTTCTTTGACAGAAGACGAAGAGGAGACTTCCGTGAATGAAAAAGAAATATCTGCCGGGGAAGCGGATACAGAACTTCGGTATTACCTTTTGAACGGTTATTGTATGGATGAACCTTATGATATGACAGTGACGGATATGGAGACCGGCGAAGTACTGCAGGAGTGCAGCTTATCCTTGAGTATTGAGCTGCCCGATACCATCACTTATCCCGATCTGAACGGTGACGGTTATGCAGACATGCGGGTCGGTGCGCCGGTTCATGCGAGTGGCGCAAAAGCGGAGGAGGAAGGATATACACCCCCCTCTTACCTGCTCTGGGATTCGCAGACAGAACAATTTGTGCGCAAGACGAAAAAAGAGGTGGAAAACAGCAGACATGCGGTGGCAAACGGCTTAACGGAAAAAGAGCAGGAGGAAAAAAGCAAGCGGGAAAGGAAAGATCCTTTTGCGCCGGTTCAGGAGCTGCCGGAGGGGGCTAATCTGGAGGACTATATCAAACTCACAGGCGATACGATGTTGGAATATGAGGTGCAGGAAGGAGACAGCCTCTGGCGTATCAGTGAACGTTTTTACGGAAGCGGCTGCAAGTGGCCGACGATTGTGAGGGCCGAGGATGCGCCAAAGAATCCGGATTATCTGCTGGCAGGTGAGACGGTATATATACCGGAAGTTTTCTATATCCGCAAAGACCCGTATTCCAGGGGCGGTCTGTGCTCTGAGGGGAGTTTCCGGATTGAACAGCCGGATGGGTTTGCCTACTATTTTCTGAATGGCGATTTGAGCTATATGCCCTGGGAGGAAGAGAATCAGATTCACAGCCTGCCGATAACCAACCCCGTGGGGCAAAATCCGTTCTATGAACCGGAGGCCTGGGAAGCGTTTCAGGCAGAGGTAATACGGTGCGGCGAAGAGCTTTGTCCGGGAAGAGTATCAAATCTTACTTTTGAAAAGAGCCATATGGAAGACGGATGCGATTTGTGCGGGTACTATTTTGAGTATGATACAGGGGAAGAAATCCTGGAATATGTGGACTTCTTCAAGTTTGGCAAAGACAATATGGCGGAAGTGATCGGCGTGCGGAAGCAGGAGCCGAACACTGTGCTGGTAAATACTGTCCGTTATGTGGCGGCCAGTTTCACGGATTATGGCGGCGAGCCGGGTATGGGCTGGGGTGACGGCATGATTCCCAACGTAGGTGCAGATCAGTGGGAGTATCCTTATCTTCACAATCTGTTTGAGGCAGCGAGGGAGCAGTTTGAAACCTAAAAAATTTGTACGGATGCCAAAACTACGGCAAATGTGATTAAAATCAATTGATTGAAAAGCATGAAGACTTAACGTATGATAAAGGAAAAACAGTGGAGGTACAGGATGAGGGTTATAAGTATGATATTAGGGGATGAAGAGATTGCCAGAGTAGAGGAAGGGGTATTCAAGAACATTGTAGAGCCTGCGTGTAAATGGGAGGGTGTCTCAAACAATCTTTTTAAGACATGGTATGAGGACTGCTTCTATGGGATTGAGAATTCCTCCACGTTTGAAGAAAGATTAGAGCTGGTAAGGAAACAAAACTACCTTTGTTACAGTAAGCCGCATATCCAATTGACAATACAGATAATAGAGGATTAGACAGTGACAAGGTGGAAAAATCCGGCCGCCAACCTGCTATACTCAGATAACAGTAAAGGATACCTTGTTATCCGTTACAGAATACTCTGGAACTAAAAGAAAGCGGATAAATCTATGGCAAAAAGAAAACTAACCAAAGCGGCAAGATTTGAAAGAATGTTTAAAATCTGGGAGTATCTGAAAAACAATACAGACCGCGAACATCCCACAACCCAGGCGGAAATGAGAAAAGCGTCCGAAGTGGCGGAGTTCATCGGCGACAAGGAAACTTTTAACAGGCTGATTAAAGATATGGCCCGCGCAATGAACAGTGATGAGTTTGGATACAAACAGGAGAAGGACTGGAAGATTTATTTCCATGACTTTCAAAAATATTATGGGGATGATGCAGAAGCATCTGATGAGGAAGCGGAGTTTGACAGTGATGAAGCGTATGATGCATTTGCCGATCAGACGATGCATGTTGACGGCTTATATTATAATAGAACATTTTCCTACGATGAGATTAACAGCATCATAGAAGGCATCCTGTCCGCCAAGACTCTGGACACGAGATCCGCACAGCATCTGATTGACAAAGTCGAGCAGAATCTAACCACGAAATTCTATCAGAAAGGACCGAAACAAATCTGCAAGGTGATGGAGCCGGAACTTGTTAACAGAGAACAATTACGAATCAATCTGTTGACCATCCAAAAGGCCATAGATCATCATGTGCAGGTTTCCTTCCGGTTTAACGGCTACACCTATCAAAAGAGACTGGAGCCAATCCGGAACAGAAAGGATACAGTAAGCCCTTATTATATTGTGGCAAGCAGCGGAAGATATTACCTACTGGCCTGCAAAGAACTTTTCTTAAAAGACAAAACTGTGAAAAACATGTCTATCTGGCGGATTGATCTGATGACGGATATAGAGATTCCGAGTGCAGATGAGAAATTGGAAGGTAAGGGCCTGCCAAGGATTGCTCCAAAAGATGTGGAGAATCTGCCTTTGACATGGACAGAGGATTTTCAACTAAAACATCTGAACATGGCTTATGACAGGCCGGTATGGATTACACTGAAAATAAAAAGTCCGAAGCAGGAGGACAACCCCACAAGACGGATCAGAGCGGATTACACTTTCCTGCATGATTGGTTTGGGGATCGGTTTAAATTTGTGAAAACCGAAGAGACGGCCCCGTACGACGATATTGTGAAAGTGGAATGTTCTCCGTTTGCCATGGCACACTGGGCGCTCCAGTACAGCGACCGGGTGGAGGTGGTCGCGCCGGAAGAGGTGCGAAATGGTGTGATAGAGAAGATACGGAACCTGAATGTTAAGTATGGACTTTAGCAGTGAGGAGGAGGTGAAGATGAAGATAGAAGAGTTTCTTGCGTTAACGGCACCGGATAGATATGATTTTTCTAATGATGGGGCGAGTGAGGAATATTGTAAGTTAGATGGTTTTCAAGATACTTATGAGAAATTTTTTGCATATATGTATAAAACAGCTTTGCCACTTACTTGTTATGAAGAGGGGAAAGCAGGCGTTATGGCATGTGGAGCTGCCTATAAAGAAGAATGTAACAAAAGATTTGGAAGAATTCCTGATCCGGATAGTGGGAGCGATTTACTTCAGATAATTTATAAAACGCTTTGGTGTGATGTAAAAAGTTTGAATTATTGTAAAAAGGGCAATAAGATTCAGGGAGAAACCATGAATTCCGCAAATACGACTTTGGGTGAATTATATAAATATAATCCAAAGGAAAAGAAGCGTATCGAGACATTGGAACAGTATAATAAGAGAGGGGCTATTAAACCAGTAAAATACAAAAAACAGAATGTTAGTATCGCATATATAATCAGCAGATACGCAGAAGAGAAATCAGAGCAGGAAGAAAAATATGATAAAATCGAGGGGTTGAAAGACTTCTTGTCAGTTTACCATACGCTGGGGAATTTTATTCCTGTACCGGCAGACTGTAATGGGCCAAGGGGAACAGGTAGATTAAGCGACTACTGGGATTTAACATTAAAAACTATATATGATTATTACATTTGTAGAGAGAATAATGTAAAGAATGAGAATAAAATAAGACATATCATAGGAGAATCAAAAAATAGAATTAAATTATATGAAAACTGGCTTAATTCCTTTCAAGAGGATGACAGGCCAAGCTGGCAGTGCTTCATTGAAAAAAACTATTTGCAGGATTTTGTCAATCAAAATGTTAATGGCAGTTATGGTATGCCCAAAGAATTATGGATAGGGCATTTCTCGGACTTTTTTTCGGGGAAAACAGATGCATTGCCGCATAGCATTAAACAGATAGAAGAATTTTGTGTCAATGCGTCATGCTTCATAATGGCTCGAAGCACCAGAATGTTGATAAGGCTGAGAAAGTTGTTCCAAGGGGATGCTGAAAGGGCGTGAGCAGTATAAACGGGTGGAAATCATCGCAGACTCCGCAGGTCGAAACAATTATTTTTTTAGATTATATTAAAACTTTTTCATGAAAAGGGAACATATATGCTGTTTGCAATGAGCGATATTCACGGATGTTTTGATGAGTTTATAAATAGAATCCATGACTTAAATGATTTAGAAACTGTAAAAGCAGGGAAGGACAAGCTGATTCTGCTGGGTGATTACATAGACAGAGGGCCTGAAAGTTACAAAGTATTGCAAAAAATCTACGACATACAGCAGGCGTATGGTCCCAATAAGATTATTGTCTTACGGGGCAATCATGAAGAATGGTTCCTGGAATTTCTGGAAAAGAAAAACCGGGACTGGATTGGAGAAGATGAAAACCTTAATACCAGCAGGACATTTTTAAACAAAGAGCAAATGACGGAACTGAAAGAATTGGCAGTAAAGCGGCGTGCAGGGAAAGTGTATGAATTCATTCGCCAGTGCATAAAGGATAATCATAAGGAATTAATGGCATGGATGAGACAGCTTCCCTATTATTATACGACAGACACACAGATTTTTGTTCATGCAGGGATTGACGAAGAAGCAGGTGACTGGTGGAATGTGGGCACGCCGGATTATTATTTTGTCAGTAAGTATCCGCCGACGACAGGTGCGTTTTATATGGACATCATAGCCGGGCATACTGCTACTTCCTCTATAGTAAATGAGAGGGGATTTCACGATGTATGGCATGACAGATGGAGCCACTATTATATTGATGGCGGTGTAGAAAGAAGCGGTGTCATACCGGTATTAGTTTACGATGAGAAGGAAATGAAGTACTATTCCCTGAAAGGGGATTTGAAAAATGGGCGTCTGGATAAGATAAGGGACAGATATTAGGCAAGAATATAAATATGTAAAATAAGAGCGAGAGGGTGGAAAAAACCACCTTCTCATTTTTTATTATATATGAAAGTAAGCATACATAAAAGGGAGAGAGTTTTATGCGCAAAAAAGATATTTATAAACCTATCAGGAACAAAATAGAAGAGTGGATCTGGTATGACGACCATAAGCCTGCCGGAGAATATTACGATAATGTGGAAGCACATGAAGAATACCGTAGATGGCATGACCGGGATTGTGTCTTGACAGGAGGCTGTCTGGAAGCGGACACGATGTTCAGCCTCTGGCTTCCGCTCAGGCATACCATTGTCAGGATAAATGATATGGAGGTAATCCGGCAGGTGGGAAACATATACAGCAAATATGATTTCTTAAGAGAGCTGATAGGGGGAAACAACCTGCAAAAACTTCTGCCTGCATCTATGCCGATTACAGTAAAACTAAGCACATTATTTGCGCTTGGCATGGGAAGAGAGAATGTATTTATACTCCCGGACAGACAGTTAAATTCCCTGCGGGGAAGAAATCCTTATTGGGATTATGTTCCGGCTTTTTTGCGGGCATCTTTCCCGGGAGGCGAGTTTGCTTCTTATTGGAGTAGTCCACAGGAGCATCTGGAATGGATCAGACGGGAACATTTTCAGGTATTTTTTGACGGGAATATCACACCGGAAAATATCAGGGACTTAAGCGGCGCAGGAAATGTCATGTGTTCCCTGGCATCGGAGGGCATGGAGGGTATGGAACGTATGCTGGATCATTATATCCGTATTCTGCGGGAGCGAAAGAAATATTTTACGAAAGGAGAACTGACTGCCGCGAGCAGAATGGATGTGATGTTTTGTAAAGACAAAAGAATACAAAAGTTCAGTGACCGTGTGGCGAGAGGGGAAAAGAAAGCATTGGCGCAGATGGCGGATGTGATGCGGGATTGATGAAAAACAGGTTTTGAGATAGGGAGGAAAATACAGAGAAAAAGGAGAAATTTGAATGTGCAAAGGGTCAGAATGTGACAGGATGATGGCAGGCCAACAGTTGTCGACAGAGAGACATTGAAAAGAGATAGGAGGACAGGCTAATGATTCAGAATAAATTCATCAGCCTGTTAAGCCCTGGGTCAATATCATAGTGAAAAAGAAAAAGTCATAGTTTCTTTTATAAAATCAGTGGACAGGCATGGATTTGTAAGGTTATAATGGAACGTAATATTATTAAAATGGGAGGGACTACTTATGGGGGAAGCAACATCTGACAAGGGGTCAGAAAAGAAGGGTGGAGCAAGAGGAAAATTTTCCGGACGTATCGGTTATGTTCTGGCGGTTGCAGGTTCCGCGGTAGGTCTTGGCAACATCTGGCGGTTTCCATATCTTGCGGCCAAGTATGGCGGCGGAATGTTTTTGTTAGTTTATCTGATTCTGACGGTTACTTTTGGTTATGTGTTGATCGTATCGGAAACGGCTTTGGGGCGCATGACCAAGAAGGGCCCGGTGGGTGCGTTTCATTGTTTCGGCAAAAGTCTGCCGTTTCACTTTGGAGGCTGGATTAATGCAGTAGTACCTATGATTATCGTTCCGTATTATTGTGTGATAGGCGGATGGGTACTCAAATTTTTGATCGAGTATCTGCGTGGTAATGCAGGTGCATTGGCTGGAGATGGATATTTTTCCGAGTTTATTGCATCATCCGGAAATGTTGAATTTTGGTTCTTGTTATTTACCTTTTTTGTTTTTGCCGTAATCCTGGCCGGTGTGGAACAGGGCGTTGAGAGAGTGACGAAGGTAATGATGCCGGTGCTTGTGGTGTTGGCAGTTTTTGTGGCAATTTATGTTATGACTCGTCCCGGTGCATTTGAGGGAGTCAAGTATTTCCTGGTACCGAACTTTGAGAACTTTTCCTGGATGACTGTAGTTGCCGCCATGGGACAGATGTTTTATTCGCTGTCCATTGCCATGGGCGTGCTTTATACGTACGGATCCTACATTGGCAGGGATATGGATATTGAGAAAAGTACCTCGCAGGTGGAAATTTTTGATACAGGAATCGCAATGTTGGGCGGTCTGATGATCATTCCGGCAGTTTTTGCCTTTTCTGGAGGGGATATGGCAACGTTAAAGGCGGGGCCTTCCCTTACCTTTATTACTCTGCCTAAGATATTTGCCAGCATGAGTGCGGGCACGGTGGTAGCGCTTGCCTTTTTCCTGATGTTTTTGTTTGCGGCGCTGACAAGCGCTATTTCGATTATGGAAGCCAGTGTGGCGACTTTACAGGATGAGTTGCATTTGAGCCGTGCGAAAAGCTGCCTGATTATGGTGTTTGTGTCGTTTGTGTTGGGTTCTGCGTCGGCGCTTGGTTATGGTATTTGGGACGGGGTGAGAATCCTGGGTATGCAGTTTTTGGATTTCTTTGACTTTTTGACTAATTCTGTCATGATGCCGATAGGTGCACTGGCGACTTGTTTCTTAATTCTGCGGGTGGTTGGCATTCAAAAGATTGAGGAAGAAGTAGAAATTTCTTCCGGATTCCGCAGGAAAAAGCTGTATAAGTTCTTCTTAAAGTATCTGGCGCCAATCTGTATTGCTATTATACTGCTCAGTTCCATTGCCAATGTGCTGGGGTGGATTTCGTTGTAAGGGGAACATAGGATTCCATTTCCTACAAAGGATGCAGTTATTGTGTCAAAAATGAGTCCGGATAAGATTTATGAGGCGCTCAGCGCAGTAACGATTCCACAAAAAGAATATCTGCAGCTTCATTTGTCTGCCCTGCCGATTGTGACGGGCAGCATAGGAGTAAAGGGCAGAATATATTTATGGGCAGTGAGGTATTTTCATGCAGTTAACGAGAATAGGGCGCTGCTGCTGTCTATTGGATTCGTTATTTTAAGCCTGAATAAAAAATTAGAATAAAGGTAATACGAAAACTATACAATTTCATGAGATTGTATAGTTTTCCTTTTTTTGAAATTGACAATGGTTTAGTGCAGTGCTATATTTCTTCCTAAATGAAAGAGGTGTATAGCAATGAACAATGAACAAAAGGCATCAAAAGGCGGCAATCAGGCGATGCTCAAAATCTGTGGGTTTATTGTGGATAAGCGTAATCTGTTCTTCCTGATGTTCGGAATTTTGATTATTTTTTCGGCTATATCCAGGAACTGGGTTAACGTGGAGAATTCCATGTCGCACTATCTTCCTGACTCTACGGAGACCAAGCAGGGCCTGGATCTGATGGAGCAGGAATTTATTACATACGGAACCTGTAATGTGATGGTTGCCAATGTGTCTTATGAGCAGGCGCAGTCTATTGGGCGGGATCTTGAATTTATGCCTGGCATTTTTTCGGTGGAGTATGATGATTCGGAAGAACATTATTATAATGGATCCTCCTATTATAATGTCACTTTTGACTATGATGAAAAGGATGACCGATGTCTGGAGGTACTGAGCCGGGTTAAAGAAAAGCTTGCGGGGTATGACTATTATCTTTCCACGACATTGGGTGATATCGAAGCAGAGCTGATTGCGGAAGAGATGAACGTTATCGTAGTTCTGGTAGCCATCGTGGTGGTGTCGGTGCTCTTGCTCACATCCCAGGCTTATGCGGAAGTGCCGGTTCTTCTGATCACTTTTGTGGCGGCAGCGATATTGCAGATGGGAACGAACTTTATTTTTGGGACAATTTCTTTCGTGTCAAATTCTGTTACCGTGGTGCTGCAGCTTGCCTTGTCAGTAGATTATGCCATCATTCTTCTTAACAGGTATAAGGAAGAGCATGCCAATCTGGAATCCAGAGAGGCGATCATCATAGCTCTTAGTAAGGCGATTCCGGAGATATGCGGAAGTTCCATGACTACGATAGGCGGTCTGATCGCCATGGGATTCATGCAGTATAAGATGGGGCCGGACCTGTCCATGTGTCTGATCAAATCTATCTTTTTGGCGTTAGGATCAGTATTTCTTTTGATGCCCGGTGTGATTATGCTGTTTTCTAAGTGGATGGATTCCACGAAGCATAAGAATTTTGTGCCGGATATTCCCTTTGTGGGGAAATTTGACTATGCAACAAGACATGTGGTGGCGCCGCTTTTTGTGCTGGTTATCGTGGGTGCTTATATGGTGTCCAAGGATTGCCCTTATGTGTTTGGCGACACGACCATTACGCCGCCGATTCAGAATAGCATCCAGAAGACAGAAGAGCTGCAGACAGATAATTTTGGGGCGAGTAACATGGTGGCGCTCATTGTGCCGGCGGGGGATTATGAGAGTGAGGCAAGGCTTTTGGAAGATCTGGAGGCATGTCCGGAAGTGGATTATACTATGGGGCTTACCAACATAGAGGCCATGGACGGCTATTGTCTGACAGATAAGCTGACGCCAAGACAGTTTTCGGAACTGATTGATCTGGATTATGAGGTGGCAGAACTGATCTATGCGGCCTATGCTGTGAATGACGAGGATTATGCGAAGGTGGTCAATGGCCTGCCGGAGTATAAGGTTTCCCTGATCGATATGTTTATGTTTGTTTATGACGAGGTGGATGAGGGCTACGTCACATTGGATGACGAATTGCAGGATACACTGGATGATGCTTACCGGCAGATGAATTTTGCCAAAAATCAGTTACAGGGAGAAAATTACAGCCGTATGCTGGTTTATCTCACACTTCCTGAGGAAAGTGCAGAGACTTTTGCCTTTCTTGATAAGATGCATGAGATTGCCGGAAAATATTATGGGAGCAGGGTTTTAGTCTGTGGAGAGTCTGTGAGCCAATATGATCTGCAGAAAACCTTTGGCCGGGATAATCTGGTGACCAATGTGCTGTCCATTCTGACTGTACTTGTTGTATTATTGTTCACCTTTAAATCTGCGGGTATGCCTGTGCTTCTGATCGCGGTTATTCAGGGCTGTATCTGGCTGAATTTCTCTGTGCCGGCCTTACAGCATGACAATATCTTCTTTATGTCCTATCTGATTGTCAGCTCCATTCAGATGGGCGCCAATATCGACTATGCCATTGTCATTGCAGGACGTTACGTGGAACTGCGTGAGACTAACGGCAGACGGCAGTCGATTATTGATGCGATGAATCAGGCTTTCCCGACAATCATTACATCCGGCACCATGATGGTGGTGGCCGGTTTCCTGATTGGGAAACTGACTTCTAATGCGGCAATTTTCGGTATCGGAAAATCACTGGGAAGGGGTACTTCGATTTCTATTATGATAACCATGTTTGTCCTGCCGCAGATTCTTCTGGTGGGTGATAAGATTATAGAGAAGACAGCCTTTGTGATGAATATGCCGATCCGTACCAGGAATACTTCCGGATTGATGAAGGTGGATGGCCTGGTGCGCGGCAGGATTGACGGTGTTGTGACGGGTACCATGAATGCGATTGTGAGAGGTAATGTGAGCGCTTATGTGGAGGCCGGTGATGTGACGGAGCTTTCAGAAGAGGAATATAGACAGATGGCGGGGATGGTGTCCGCAGAGTTAGAGAGCAAGGAGGTGGCGGACCATGCATAGATTGAATAAGTTCAATCACGAGATCCGCTTTGCGGACTCGGGTGAGTTAAATCGCGAGAACTGCTTTGCGGACTCTGGTAAGTTAAATCGCGAGAGCTGCTTTGCAGATTCGGGCAGGGTATATTATAAAAGAAGAGCAGTGTCTTTGTTATTAGCAGTGCTGTTAGGGATTACGCCGGTGATGAATGTTTGGGCAGAGGAAGAAGAGCTCTCTGTGGAGGAAGAAGTTACCAGTGTGGAAGATGCCAATGAGACGATTGATTCTTACAATGATGAAGAAACAGAGTGGGAAGAGATACATATAAGGGATCTGGAAGACCTGCGGGCGTTTTCCAGGAACTGCTGGCTGGATACCTGGTCTCAGAATAAAAAGGTTTATCTGGAAGAAGACATCTCCATCTCTGGCGGTGCATTTGCCTCTGTTCCTACATTCGGCGGATATTTTGATGGCCAGGGACATACCATAAGCGGGTTAACAATCAGGGACTCGGTGTCTTATGTGGGATTATTCTGCCAGACACAGCCTATGGCAGTTATTGCCAATCTGAAAGTAGAGGGAACGGTCAGACCTTCCGGGAAACAGATGGTGGTAGGCGGTATTGTGGGGGATAACCGGGGTGTGATTTTAAACTGTGCCTATGAAGGTATCATAGAAGGCAATGACTATGTGGGCGGCATTGTGGGAATCAATGAGCTGACAGGCATTCTTATGGAGTGTAAAGCGGACGGTACGGTCATAGGAGCACATTACAGCGGCGGCATTGCAGGGCATAATGTAGGCAATATTGTGGGCTGTCTCAATCGGGCGGACGTGAATATTTTCAACGAGGATAAGGGAAAGACCCTGGAAGATATTAATCTGGAACAATATAAGGCAGGGCTCTTAAATCCGGAGGATAATACTGATAAGACACAGAAGGCATCAGCGGTTCAAAGCAATGTGGATACAGGAGGCATAGCAGGTCTTTCTACGGGTATCATACAGGGTTGTAGGAATACCGGTACCATTGGATATGAACATGTGGGCTATAATGTTGGCGGTATTGCCGGCCGTCAGTCCGGGTATCTATATGCCTGTGAGAACAGCGGCATTGTTTATGGGCGTAAAGATGTAGGCGGCATAGTAGGGCAGGCAGAGCCCTATATTGCAGTGGATTTGTCTGAAGATATTGTGAGACAGTTGTCGGATCATATTAATGTGCTGCATGGTCAGATTGGCAAGATGCTGGATGATGCGGGGAACCAGTCGGATACGCTTTCTAATCGGTTGACAGTGATACGGGATTTTGCCGACAAAGCATTGGATGATACCTATTTCCTGGCTGATAAGACGGTGGAATGGACCGATGGCATGGTAGACTCTGTCAATGAGGCGATCAACCGGTTTGATTATGTGGTGGAGGAGACGTCAAGAAATGAGGGTGTGATAGACCAGAGTAAGAATGCCGCGGGGAATGTAAAGGACGCCGCGAAAGAACTGGAAGATATGGTAGATTCCATGGATATTTTTCAATATATGACACCAGAAGAACTGGAAGAGTATAATGCGGCGAAAGCGGCGGTCAAGGAAGCGTCCGAGAAGCACGCCGAGGATTATGCGGATTATCTGGAGGCGTATAAGAATTATTGCATAGATCAGGTGAGATATTCGGATAACAAATATACGGATAGTGATCCCAATGAACTGGATTTGAGGCCGATTGTAGAGGAAGACGGCCTGAGAAAGGAATGGTTAGGCAGCAGTCCCGAAGACTACTTGAAAGTGACGGAATGGGTGCACTGGCTTGGACATCCGGATCAAATGGATATTGATGATACTTCTGCATTTCCAGGTGAAGGCGCACAGGGTGATCTGGACCGTGAACTTCTGGAAGATGCGGCACAGATGATGAAGGATGAAAAGAAAGACGCAGAGCAGGGAGCATCTGATTATGCCGATGCTCAGTATGGCGGGGACTATGCGGACGATATGGAAAACTATCTGGAAATCATCTCGGATATTGCCACAAGACACACAGATGAAATGACGGAGGACGCCAGGGAAAGTCTGCGTGATGCCATTGATTCAGCTAAAGATGCCACGGATAATCTGGAAACGGCAGGGAATCAGGTTAAGAGCATTTTTCAAACGCTGAATGAGAAAGACGACATCGTGTTTCCGCAGCTGGGAGGTGACTATCGTTCCACAACGGGGAGCCTGAATTCCAATCTGAAAAGCATTTCGGAGAATATGGGATATCTGAATGATGAAATGTCTTCTTCAAGTAATCTTTTGGGAGAAGACCTGACAGATATTAACGATCAGTTCAGTGAGATAATGTTGTTATACACCGATGCACTGGATGGTGTTTTGGATATGGACTATTCTGGTATATATGAGGATAATTCGCAGGAAAATGCGGAAGAAAGCATTGACGCAACGGTTGCGGACTGTGTAAATACCGGGACTGTCCGTGCAGATCTGAATGTATCAGGTATTGCAGGAACGATGGCTATAGAATATGATTTTGACCTGGAAGGTGACGTGACAGGCATAGAGGACGCCAGGGCAAACTCCACATTCCTGACAAAGTGTGTTCTCAGGCAGAATGTCAATGATGGCGTGATTACTGCGCAGAAAAGCTATGCGGGCGGCATTGCAGGACTGCAGGAAATGGGAACCATTCTGCGCTGTGAAAACTATGGCAGGATAGAGAGTGAATCCGGCGATTACGTGGGCGGCATTGCCGGACAGTCACTGTCCCATATTACCAATGGTTATGCCAAATGTATGGTATCCGGCGGAGCGTATGTGGCAGGCATCGCAGGATATGGAAACGGCATCGAGAACAGCTGTGCCATGGTGAGAGTGAAAGAGGCCGCTGCTTTTTATGGAGCTATCGCAGGGCGAGTGAATGATGAAGAGGCAGTACAGAATAATTATTTCGTGTCAGAAGAGATTGCCGGAATAGACAGGATCAGTTACAGCGGCAGAGCAGAACCTCTTGCATATCAGGATTTGCTTGAGATAGAGGGGCTGCCGGCAAGATTTCATACAATGTGTATCACGTTCTATGCGGACGAAGAAGAGGTTGAGAGTCTGGAATGTCCTTATGGCGGCAGCCTTCGGGCAGAGCAGTATCCCAATATACCCGTGAAGGAAGGCTTTTATGCAGATTGGGATATTAAAGAAATCAGTCGCGTTTTGGCTGATGAGGATGTGACGGTGGAGTATGTACGTTATCTGACGACACTGGCAGGGAGCGAGATCAGGGATAATGGACAGTCAGCAGTCTTAGTGGATGGAACCTTTAAGACGGAGGATAAATTAGAGGACACAAAGTGCGATACAGAAGGGATAGTCATAGAAGATATCGAACCGGATGAAATGCTGGAACGTTGGAAGATTTCTTTTCCGGAAGATGGTAATGAGAAACATCAGATACGATATCAGGCTCCGCAGGGCCAGACGGATGGAATCGCGATTTACGTGAAAAGCGGCAGCGGCTGGACACCGATAGAGACAGAAATGATGGGCATTTATCATTTATTTACGGTAGAAGGCAATGAAGTGGAGATGGTTTCCTGTCAGGCGGAAAGTGGGATTATGGATTATCTGGTCTATATTGTCATTGGCGGACTGGCGGTAATCGTTCTGGTTGTGGCGGTGGGTATAAGGCACAGAAGGAAAAGGAAGAGAACGTCGATTCCGGAAGCGGAAGCAGTATAAGAATTTGGTTGGCGGAATAGGGTTTTGTATATGATGATAAAAAGAGGCGGCGATTAGCTGCCTCTTTTACTGTACGGTGGTGGCTGATGAGGGCGGAGAAAAAGGACAGGACGTGCAGATTGCGTGCTTTTTATAGTTTACAGTCCAAACACATCCTTAATAAAAAGATAGGCAACGGTCAAGATTAAGCCAATGCAGAAGAGCAGCAATCCAAAGGACATACTGCGGGCGATCATCATACTGTTTTCACTGAGTTCTTCATAGAACAGGGCAAACTTATGATCATAATCCTGATTCCTGGGATGCTTTTTGTGTATGGTCTGATTTCCCAGCCATTGTATCCATGCGGCTATGCAGGCACACATGTGGGTAAGAGGAGTACCCTGCGGCAATTCCCGGGGCAGTTTGCTGTCGCGCAAAAGCGTTTTACGCAATATAACCACAATAGTATCTACAAGGCTGTCTAAAAACCGACAGATCATGCCGAAGGTAAAGGGCAGGATTTTTAACAGGACAGGGCGATAAAGCAGTTCCTCCAGATCCATCCAGTGTGGAAGGTGGTTCACATATATCCGTTCCGTTTTTTGTTGACCGGTTCGTTTCATCAGCCAGAAGCGTACCACCACAAAGTAAAGAAAGGCGCCAATAAACAGGGAAACAGCGGCACCACTCAGGTTTTTGAGAGAGAAGTAGGACAGGGGTTCTGGCAAAGAGCCGGTCTGTAAAAACGCCTGCCCCATATCGGCAACAGGGTCCATGATGATACCGGGTAAAAGCCCCATAAGCGGCAGCAGAGCGGCACTTATGACAAGAACAGAAGCGCTTGTTTTGTTCATATAATGTTTCATGCCGTCATACTTTTCCTGCAGGCTGGCATCTGTGTTTTTTTCCAGGAAAAGGCAGGCATAGAGTTTGCTCATATAAGCAACGGTCAGGCCGCCGCTTATCAGGAATATCCATTCTACACCCTTCATGAAAGAGATGCTGTAAAATCCTGTAATCGTGCCTGAGCGGAGCAAGAGCATGTATTCCGCAATGCTCTCGTGAAGCAGGGTCTTGCTGATATATCCGTTCCAGAGAGGGATACCGCCGATTCCCAGGGCTCCCATCAGGAATATATAATGAAGGAGCGGCTTTTTACGTCCAAAACCGCGGATTTCATTCAGATCCAGTTTGTGTATATTCATGAAAACCACACCGGCAGCCATAAAAAGCACCAACTTGATCAGAGAATGATTCACCATATGGAGCAGGCTGCCCCGCATGGCAAGAACGTTATCTTCGCCGAGCAGACCAGACATGCCTGTGCCTACCAGAATAAAGCCGATCTGGGAGACGGAAGAGCAGGCCAGTGTCCTTTTCAGGTCTATGGAAAGCAGTGCCAGCAGGGCACCGATTACCATAGTAAATACGCCAAGGAGCAGAATCAGGCCGCCCCAGAGGGAAGAGCCCAGAAACAGGCAGGCTGTCAGGATTAAGATACCGTACATACCGGCCTTGGTCAGGATGCCGGACAGAAGAGCAGACGCCGGGGCCGGAGCCACAGGATGCGCTTTCGGCAGCCAGATATGAAGCGGAAAGGCGCCGGCTTTGGCGCCGAAACCAAACAACAGGCACAGGCCGGCAATCCAGATTTGCGCGGAATCAGAGCTGCTGCTGCGTAAGAGAATACCGGACAAATCCCGGAAGAATAAAGTACCTGCCGTATCATACAGCAGGAAGATGCCCATTAACATTACCAGGCCGCCGATGACTGCCACTGCCAGGTACGTACTGGCAGCGCGCAGGGATTCTTTTCGTTCATCATGAGCCACCCACACATAGGAGGTGAGGGACATAATCTCAAAGAAAATAAAGGTAGTATAGAAATCTGCTGAAAAAAATACGCCTTCCGTGGCTCCTAACGTAAGAAGCAGGAACAGATAGTAGCGATTGCGGTTGTGATAGTGTGCAAAGTATTCTCGGGAAAAGAGCGTACTCATAAACCACATAAATGCGGCAATTGTCCCGTAGAGTCCACGGAAGCCATCCAGTGTAAAATGCAGTCCCATGCCGCAGACATAGGGGATTTCCCAAAGGATTCCGGAATCATTGTGGTTGATTGTCTGTATGGCCAGATACAGGCATATGATAAAGGTGATGCCTGTGGCGGCGCAGGCCAGATAGTCTCTGGCGGTTTTATGAAATCGGCCTGCGGCGTAACATAGGATTGCCGCTGCCATTGGCAGAAAAATGGTACTGCAGATTAATATGTTCATATTTTCCTCGTTTCTTGCAAAAGTACTGCTTAATATATGCCGGCTGCCACACGATAAAAGAAATTTACAATCGGCTGTGAATGTATCCCAAATAAAATGATAAAGGCAGTAAACACACAAAGCGGTAAAAGCATTTTCCAGTTGGGGTCGTGTACGTTTTGCACGGCACTGTCATCAAAATCTTTGCCGGGGAAGAAGGCCCGCACCACAATGGAAAGCATATAGATTGCTGTCAGCAATGCCGATACCAGAAGGCAGGCAATGCCCGCGTATGCAAGGGGATTGTTACTGTCCACCGCTGCCTCGGCCAGATTCCACTTACTGATGAAACCAGAAAGCCCCGGCACACCCATGAGCGCAAGGGAGGAAAGGGTAAAGACAGTGAACACCCAGGGCATTCTATAACCCAGGCCGTTCAGTTCGTGTATATAGCGCTTATCGGTCTGGTGCATGATGGCGCCGGCACAGAAGAAGGAACTGATCTTCATCACGGCGTGGAATACCAGATGGGTGATGGCGCCCATAAGTCCTAGGGGCGTCATGATTACTGCGCCAAACAGGATATAGGACAGATTGCTTATGGTGGAGTAGGCCAGTCTGCGCTTGATATGGGTTTCTTTCAGCGCACGGCTGCAGCCATACACAATGGTAAACATGACAACGATCATCACCGTAGTCTGTGCCCAGGTCCCCCGCAGGAAATCGGTACCGAAGCTGTAATAAGTCAGCCTGATAATGGCGAAGGCACCTGATTTGACCACAGCCACGGCATGTAACAGTGCTGTGACAGGGGTGGGTGCAACGCCGGCCTGGGGAAGCCAGGAGTTAAAAGGGCAGACGGCGGCCTTGACGCCGAATCCCATGAAGGCCATCACATAGATGAACAATAAGATATTGGTCTTATCACCAACCTTTGCCAGATTCAGTACACCGCCCAGAATAAAGTCCGTGCTGTTTCCATAGACAATGATCATAATCAGACCGATGAAGGCAAATGCAGCGCCGCCCAAAGAATAATATAAGTATTTCCTGCTGGCAAGGATGGCTTCTCTGGTCAGCGTGTGCATGACGAGAGGCACAGTGACCAATGTTAACAATTCGTAGAAGAAATACATGGTCAGCAGATTGGCGGCAAAGGCGATGCCAAGCGTCACACCATAGGTCATGGTATAAAAAAGGAAAAAAGTATTTTCATGTTCTTCCTTGGTCATATACTCAAAGGCATACAGGGTGGCAAAGGGCCAAAGTCCGGAGACCAGGCCGGCGAATATCATGCTCATGCCGTCCACCCGGAAACTGATGTTCAGGTCGCCTGTAAAGTGGGCCAGCAGGAAGGTGCTTTCGGAATGGTGTAATAAGAGATACCAGACCAGAATGCTGTTTAAAATGACAGCGCCCTCCAGGAAGAGTTCCTTGTACCATCTTTTGTGAAAGGGAAGCAGGGGCACCAGAATCCCGGCAATGAGGGGCAGCAGAATTATGCAAATGATCATAGCGGCTTCTCCTTTCTTACAACAGAGTACTGACGAAATTCGTCAGGTAAGCAACAACAATATTGGGAAACAGACCGATTAAAACTGACAATACTGTCAGTAATACGATTGGTATTGTCATCAAATGACAGGGCTCCTGTCTGTGCAACGATGTATAGTCGTAATCGGCCCCGGGGAAAAATCCCTGAATCGTAAGCGGCAGAAGATAGCCGGCGGTAAGCAGTGCACTGAGCAGCAGAATCGCCGGACCCAGATAGCGGAAGATACCGATATCGCCGGCAAGTCCGCCTGTGGCCAGATACCATTTGCTGATAAAACCTCCTGTGGGCGGAATACCGATTAATCCCAGGGATACAATGGTATAGCACCACATGGTAAGGGGCATTTCCTTGCCGATGCCGCGTAATTCATCTACCCTGGTTTTGCCTGTGGTATAGATGATCGCGCCGGCAATCAGAAAAAGAGTGCCCTTGATAAAGCCGTGGGCCAGTACGTGTAAGAGCCCGCCTGTAAATGCCTCTTTATTCATGACTGCAAGGCCAAAGAGAATATAGGAAAGCTGACTTACGGTGGAGTATGCCAGCCGTTTCTTCAGTACAGGTTCTCGGTAAGCCAGCATGGAGCCCAGGAAAACAGTGGTGAGTGAAAGAGTCAGCCATGCGGTCTGTACCCAGCTTCCTCTTAGAAAGTCCGGGCCGATGATATAATAAACCACCCGGATTAAAGCCAGTACGCCGGCTTTTACAATCACCGCCGAAAGGGTTGCGGAGGCCGGCGCCGGTGCAACCGGATGGGCAGTGGGGAGCCAGGCGTGCATGGGCACCATACCGGCTTTCACACCGAAGCCCAGAATCATCACAAAAGCGATCAGCAAGAAGAAACGGCCTTCCGCGGAAGCGGCAGAAGCCTTTAAAACGCCGCCTGCCGTAAAAGTCAGGGTATCACAGTTATGGTAGAGGAAATAGATACCAAACAGGGAGGCATACGCACCGCACAGAGAGTAAAATAAATATTTTAATCCAGCCATGATTGCCTCCTTACTGCCGGTATGCAGTACCAGAGGAAAAGAGGACAGCGTTAATAATTCAAAGAAAAGATAAAAGGTGATCAGATTTCCGGCAAAGCAGAGGGCATTTAACACGCCGAATGCCATCAGATAAAAGCCATAGTAGCGCTTCTCATTCTGCTCATGTTTCATGTATGCGAAAGAAAAAAAGCCTGCACAGATAAAAACAATGACTGTCAGGAAAGAAAAGGTGATGCCTGTTTCATCTATTTTAAAATATATGGGCAGTGTTTCCGTCAGGTGAAACAGCATAAGTTCCTGGCTGGCTGAAAGCAGTGTGCAAAGAACCAATGCACCTGTGATGACGAGGCAGGTACCCGCTGTTGCAGTGAGCAGTCTCCGGTCCGGTTCTTTTGGGAAGACCAGAATAGCGAATCCGGCCAGAATCGGAAAAAGTATGGGTAAAAGTATCAAATACATGTCATCACCTTCCTATGCGAACATGGCAAGCCCCTGCTCGATCATATTCACAATCGGCTGGGAACTGACGCCAAGAATTACATTTACGATTATGAAAAATACCAGTACCACAGCGTAAGGTTTCATGTCCTTGAAGGTCATACAAGGATAGGGAGCATCCTCTGTTGTGGCATAGATGCGGATCACTGTCTTCATGAAATAAACAGCATTTAAGACAGTACTGATGCCTAAGACAATCAGGGCTGCCAGCATTTTGCCTTCCACCTGTACGGCAGCCTGGGCAAACAGCAGTTTGCTGATAAAGCCGGAAAACAGCGGTACACCCACCATGGACAGTGAACCGGCGGTAAAGGCTACGCCTGACCACTTATTACGATAGCCGGAGCCGGTCAGGTCAATAAACTTCCGGCTTCCTCCGGATACTTCTGTCAGACCGATGGCTGCAATGAACAGCAGGGACTTGGTGGCGGCATGGGAGAGGATATGAAAGACACTGGCCACCATACCGGCCTGCGTGCCCATGCCAAAACCCATGTAAATATAGCCAATCTGTGCCACCGAAGAGAAAGCGATCATCCGGCGGATATCGTTTTCTTTGATAGCGCTTAAGGAGCCAAAAATCATACCCATTAACCCAAAGACAAACAGCACATCAATGATCCGGGTGTTATTAAAGATATCAAAGCCGATCACACGGTAAATCATCTTGATCAGCAGGAAAATATAACCCTTGGATACCAGACTAGATAAGATTGCCGCCGAGGATACCGTAGAGTATCCATAGGCGTCCGGCAGCCAGGCATGAAAAGGAAACAGGGCGCTTTTGATACACAGACCGATACACATCAAAGCCACAGAGACAATCAGGGGAATCTGGTAGTCGCCGTTTTGCATCAGGAGGGCCACAGACTCTTTGATATTACTCATCAGAAGATGACCGGTCAGGTCGTACATGATACACAGACCAAACAATAAAAGTCCTGAGCCCAGAAGGCTCATGATCATATAACGCACAGCGGCTTCGATGGTCCGCCCTACCTGCCGGATCATGATCAGACCGCAGGCGGAGATGGTATTGATCTCCACGAACACATAGGCTGTGAACATGTCGTTGGTATAGACCAGTGCCAGCAGAGAACTTAAGAGCAGATTGATAAGGATATAATACAGGTTGTGTTTGCTCTCCTCCACCTCATCAAACAGCTTATGTGCGCCGCCGGCCATGGATAAATACATGATAATACAGAAAAACAACGCCATGCCGGCTTCCAGGACACCGGCTCTGATTTCATTGCCCCAGGGAGCGGGGAAATGTCCCATCCAATAGACAAAGCTCTCGCCTGTGCCAAGCAGATACAAAAGCAATATTCCGGACATTGTGCCCACTGCTATCAGGACCAGGCGGTTGACCACTTTAGCGGCCTTCCCGGGAAGGATGGAACATATGGTTCCCGAAAAGAGGCTTAACAGGATAGAGAAAAAGGGGAAATTACAGACAAAATCCATCTACCTTCCCTCCCTTTTCAACTGTGCGGCAATCTCATCCAGATCCAGGGAATGGTATCTGATATAAAGACGTATGGTCAGGGATAACATGAGTGCCGTCACGGATACGGAAACCACGATACCGGTCAGAACCAGACCGCTGGGGATTGGATTGATATAGGCCTCCACACTGGTCACACCGTCGGTAACGATGGGTGCCGTGCGTCCGGCGATATAACCCTTTTGGGCAAGAAAAAAGTAGATTGCGCTGTCCATTATATTTAAACCGATTATCTTTTTAATTAAATTAGTCTGCAGAAGGAGATTGGTGAAACCGATACAGAATAGAATTGCAGCTACAGCCTCTCCATAATTCAGTAAAAGATTCGGGCCCATCTTAAAATCCTCCTTTGCGGAACATGGCATAAAATGCATACATCGTACAGGCCACCACCAGTCCCACGGCAATATTCAAAGGCAGGATCAGACCGCCGGAGAGAATCGCGCCGGGCGTGCCTTTGGGGATTATGCTGTGCAGGTGATTGGCGCCTGTAAAAAAGGAGTAACTTTTGGCCAGACAGTAGAACGAGAGGGAAAAGAAACAGATCCATTTATAGGTTTTCTCCGTAAAGAACCGCTCCGTCTTCTGAAAACCAAAAGCATTTAAATACAATATCAGCCCGGCACCGATGACGGCGCCGCCTGAGAAGCCGCCGCCGGGACCAAGATGTCCGTTCAAGATGATATAAATACCGAAAATGATAATGATTGGGACAAGGAAAGTTGCCACCAATTGTAAGATGGTATCGTTCTTTGGCTCATAGATACGATCATTGGGGGCCATCTCTTTCGTCAGGGGATTAGGTTCCCCTTTCTTGTTCTTGTCCAGACGAAGCATGATCAGAACGGTAATCGTAGCCACAAAGAGAACATGGGATTCGCCCAGCGTATCAAAAGCTCTGTAATCTAAGATCATGCCGGCCACGATATTCACGGCACCGGTCTCTGTCAGACCGCTTTCGATATAGCGTGCTGCCACTTCATTATTCACAGGCTTTTCCACGGCGCCGGTGGCAGGCAGATAGGAAATGGTCACGAAAAGCAGTGCCATCAAAAACAGGCAAAAGAGGATGCTGGTGACCTGATACAGCCGGTGAAAAAGCTTTAATTCCACATTGTGTTCCATGTCATAGACTTTATCAAGGATGGCATCATGCTCCTTTTCCTGGCGAAGCAGCAGTTCCGAATCCGTGACATATTCTTTCTGCGGCTGCATCTCCACATTTCCAAGGTATGGATCCTTTTCGCCCTTAAGCCACCTGAAAAAGTGAAAGGCAAATGTTTTATGATATTCTTCGGCGGATTTTTTCTTACTCATCTTTTCCTCCATTCCAAAAAACAAACGGTTCTTCGGAGAATTTATTCACCAGTTTCTTGCTTTCGCAAAGCTTCTTTCGCAGAGGGGTCTTTCTCCTGCTCTTTGCCGGCAACATTGATGGCATGTATTTTTTTCAATGTCACAAAGAACAGTACACTGGTAATGCCTGCGCCTACCGCTGCTTCTGTGATGGCAAGATCCGGGGACTCCAGGCAGATCCACAATAAGGACATGACCAGACTAAATGACATATAAATCAGCACGGAATTTAAAAGATTCCTGGAAAAACTGACGGAGATTGCACAGATGATCAACAGCCCCATCAGAATCATTTGAAAAGCTGTCATATGGTTTCCTCCTTTTCGTCGTTCGCTGTGCCGCGGTCAGAAAGTTCCTGTTCCAGTATACGGAGATCTTCGTAGATCTCACAGTGTTTAGATAAGTCTTCATTGGTGGCAGCTTCCAGTCTTGAGAGCACATGGGAAGAGACCGGAGAAGCGAACCACAGGAAAAGAATGATCAGGAAAATCTTTAAGGTGGTGTAGTTAAAACCGGAAAAGATCATCAGCCCGATCAGGCAGGAAGTGATTCCCAACGTATCGCCCATGGCGGCGGCATGCATCCTGTTGAGCACGTACTTAAAATGGAAAACACCAAATAATTCCGTAAAAAAGATAACGATACCGCAGAGTAAAAAAGCGCTGCCGATTATAATTTTCATCCACTCAAACATTTCCATCAGATAGCTCCTCCTTTACGGTGCCTTCATCAGGGGATTTCTTTTGGCGGTGTTTTTCCTCGTAAACACCAATATATACCTTGGAAAGAACCACCACCGCCAGAAAGCTGATCATGGCATAAATCAGACAGATGTCCACCAGATATCCTTCTTTCAACATCAGTGCAAGAACGGCAATCATGACCATGACCATGGTACCCATCATATTCACGGCCATCAGCCTGTCCGCGATGCGGGGTCCTTTGACAGCGCGGATCATGCAGGCTAGTAACATAAAGGACAATATAATCAGCAATGTGATATAGATTGTGTGATATACCATATCAGTCCTTCCTCTCTATTCTTTCCAGAAGTTTTACAAAAATTGAAGAATCTATGTCTTTGGCCAGTTCTTTGTCAAGACAATGTACTGTGTATATGTCATCTTCCAGGGAGACAGTGATAGTCCCTGGCGTCAAAGTGATGGAATTGGCAAGAAGCACCCGCGCAAAATTAGTCTGTAAGTTCGTCTTAAAATGAACGATGGCTGGCTCGGGTTCATATTTTGCGCTGTATATCATTTTGAAGACAGCGCCGTTTGCTTTTAAGATTTCAATGATGAGAATGATTAGATAGTGAATCAAAAGAGGTGTTTTTTTACATAAAAAAAAATCATAGCCAGGCTTGTAATTCAAAAAACGGCAGATAAACCAGTACATTGTCCCTGCAATTACAATGCCAAAGAGAGCGATTTCGAGAGTAAACTGTCCGTTAAAAATAGCCCATACAAGAAAAAAAAGTAAAAACATTTTAGCTTCCTCCGAAAAAGTTTCTTCTTAAATATAAAAGAGGTATGAATAACAGTAGCTATTATGGACCCAATTTGTAGATGTGTCAAGAAGCTTTGAAAGCTCTAATTTTTCTGTCGATCTAAAAGTTCCTTGAGTGCCTCATCCCCCACACTCACCCATGCGTCCTCTTCCTCCTCATTGAGTCCAAGATACTCCCGCAGAGTCACTGGCTCTTCACCAAATCCCCAATCCTGACTGTAATCGTCAATCTCCTCAAATGCAATCTCACCTGCCAGATACTTTTCTTTAAATTTCTTTTCTGTCATTGTTTTCCTCATTTCTGCGCTGATTCCTGCACTATTTTTATACCGTTTTGCTGAATTTTGTCAAGACTCACCTCTTCCTCAGCAGATTCTATTGCAGCCCATCTTCCCGCGCCTTTTTCTCCACCATCTCATAAGTGGGTGTGGGTACGCCGTACTTCCTGCCCATCCGCACCACCTCATAAATCAGTCCGTCAATCTCAGAAGGCTTGCCTGCATAAATATCGCGCTGCATGGATGTGCTGGCTGTAGGATTTAAAGTGTCCAAAATTTGCAGATTGGTAGTCACAATGTCTGCCAGGAAAGGAATCCCCATGGCTACCGCCAATGCATCCACTTCTTTCATCAGTTTCACAAACGTATCCCTGGGCTCTCCGGTAATCTGCACTTCACCTGCAGACACATGATAATAAAGACCGCAGGCAGCCATTGGAGATACATAGGCAAATTTCTGCAAAGCATCCCGCCTGATATTGTCAGACAGGATTCCCTCAATCCCGCTTTCCCGCAAATCTTTTGCCACTTCTAATAGTTCCGGCCTTAGTTCTTTCTTTTCTCTCACGCCGTATACGATGCGGAAGATATCTCCATTCTGCCAGATGGTTCCCGGCTCTTTGATTTCTGCCGCCACATAAATACACCCGTCCGTCACGAGCAGATGAGGAAGCTCTTCCTGTAATCGGCTGCCGGTTCCATAGATATTGAGAATAGGAATTACAATCGTATTCTTATCAGCCACATGTCTGATAAACGGAACGACTTCTTTCAGAGAATAGCCTTTTACACACACAAAGATGATATCCGGGCATTCGTTATAATGCTCCATATCCGTAGACTTTATGGGGGATACGGTATAATTTCCTTTCCGAGTGGTATCCATTTTAAGACCTTCATCCTGCATCTTTTTCAAATGCATGCCTCTGGCAATGAGTGTCACATCTTTTTCTGCTTCCGTCATATAAGCGCCGATACTGCCGCCTGTACCGCCTGCACCAATAATTAAATATTTCATAAGCTGATCCTTTTGTATTTATAGATAAGGTTTAATTGTAAATTTTGTTTGTTCTCCAACTTTCTCACTCGCCAATTCAAATAAATTATCTTTTGATGTAAACAAGTTTCTGGGATTTCTTCCTATAATCAGATACTGATTCTTATCATCAAGTGAGATATACTTTCTGGTATCATCGTCCAACAATATATCTGCATTATCAATGACAATTAATTTACTTTTTACCTGACTGAGTAGATTTTTAATACAACTCTGGTTATCAAGATAGTTTAAACAGAGAATATCCCAATCAATTGCCATGCGCTCCTTTATAAACGAAAACGCTGCTGTCTTGCCAGTTCCAGAATCCCCAGTCAAAATGGTAATATTATTTGTAAACGTAAAGTCTATCAAGAAAGAAGTATGAACCGTTGTGAAATGATTCATTACAACAGGACTACTCTTCATTGCACCACCACCTTTTTAATTCTTCATAGCTATCAATTACTCTGTCTGTGTTTTGTGATTGAATCCTGACTTCTTTCATATTAAAAGGAATCAGCGCATAATCACTATAAACAAGACCTTTTGGCAAAGAATATAAAATCTCTAGTGCGTTACTTCCACATTCCTTCATGCAAAACACTTTATCTGGATTATACATCACATTTAATACTGTTTTGCAACCTGCAGAAAGCCTGTCTATGTCTAAAACTGTTTCTTCAAATCTAGATTGAATCTTATATTTACTAATATGTTCTGCACAATCAATTTCCTTGATAATCTGGCTTGCTCTTTCATCCATCTTAGATGCCGTATGCTGGTTAAAAAAAATATCATTCCATTCAATATATTCTTTATTTGCAGGTATGTCTTTTTTTTCTTTATAAATGGTAATCACATTGACACCTCCGTTCCAACTTTTGAAAACTGCTCTCTTAAAGATGTTTCCTCATATATTTTTTTCATTTTATCAAATAGTAATAGTCTATTATGGTCCAACCCACAGATATCATTTTCCTGCCTTTTTTCCCACTCGCAGCAAGACTTTACCCAACAATCCCCAATGGTTGCCTTTGTAACTTCAAATCCTGTATTTCGAGTCAGATCAAAGAGCAGTCTCCCCGCCAACTGTTCTACGTTGTGCTCTTTTATGTGTTCATCATATTCCATAATTTCCCGGATGCTTTTGTAATAAGTATTCCCGTTCCTAATAGTTTCTACCAGTTTTTCCCTCGCATTTATCGCCATAACTCTTTTTATTAAAAATTCATCTTCTGGTGCATATATCCATTTAATTAAATCTTTAAACTCTAATAATAAATACTCAAAACAAATAATTTCCAATAAAAAAACATTCTTTTTTTCATCTGCATACTTTTTTAATCGTTTATGTTCTAATAGCACTTGTGGATTATCGAAAGAATAGTCAAAAAAAATGATATATTTATTATCTGAATTATCTATGTTATTTACGGCATTAACTAATTCGCTATTATTCTCTTTACTTTCAACAATGACTTCCGGGCAGAGTTGTTTTACAAAGCTTTTCCAAAATACATATCCAGCTTTACCTTTACGATCTTCTATCCATAGAAATATTTTAGATGCCACGATTACCCGCCTTTCTGTATATAACATTTCCACATACACATTTTAGCTGATTCTCCCATGGATGACAAGCGTAAAAACGATATATAAAATGTCTTTCTACCTGGGTCGAAGAGTGGAGTCTCTTAAAGATATATTATTTTGTAAAATATTGTAATTAGATGTACAATATAGTAGAATAATATCATTATTTGGAGAACAAAATGTTTATAGGAGGCGAAAAGAATGGAAAATAAGCAGCTTAGTATTATTGAGCAACGAGCGCAACGGGCAGAAGAACTTAGCGCATTTTCTGGAATAAAATTGACATATATACGCAATCAGATTGAAAAAATATTAGCTTTAATTGGTCGGAATGGAATTTTTGATGAATATACTAGACATGATATTTCTCATATAGATCAGCTATTAGCAATTGCTGAATGGATCATTCCTGAGCAGACGACACAGATGATGACCCATGCAGACTGGCTCATGCTGGTATTGGCAATCTATTTTCATGATATGGGAATGCTTGTTACAAAAAAGGAATTTGTTAATCGGAATCAGAATCCGGATTATTTAAAATATAAAAGCAAGTATGATGGAGCGGTAGATAAAAAACTTACACCAGATGCCGAAGAGCGGTTTTATTATCAAGAATATGTTCGTACAAATCATGCAAAAAGAATCAACAGTTGGATTAAAGGGCCTTTTGGCTGTTTAACCATAGAAGATGTGAATGATATTATTGTTGAAATTGGAAAATTTTAGAACACTTTCCGCCTGTTTTTAAACGAGATTTAGGTAAGATATGTGAAAGTCACCATTTGGATGATTTAGATGATTTTGCAAAGTATGAGACCTGCGCGCATTATGGAAATGATAAAAATGAAAGTGTTAATTTGCATTATATTGCAATTATATTAAGGACAGTGGATCTTCTTCATATTACCAATGATAGAACGCCTTCAATTCAGTTCAGGCTTATTAATCCTAATGATAGCAAGAGTATCGTGGAGTGGCAGAAACAACAGGCAGTTACTGCAGTAGTAGCTAAAAAACCCAGAGACAAAGATGGTAAAATAGATCGGACACTTCCTAAGGACACTATAGAAGTTAATGCGTATTTTAATAAACCTGACCAAGCGGAAGCATTTTTTGGACTAAGTGCATATATTATGTTTATGCGGGAGGAAATCCAGAAATGTTATAATTGGATACAACTTTCAATTCGTCAGGAAGGAACAGAGGATTATTTATATCCCTGGCAGAAGGTTGATGATGAGAAGATTGAAACACAGGGATTTGAGCCGCATAAACTGTCTTTTATGGTGGATCAGGATAGCATTCTTAAAATGCTTGTAGGGCACACATTATACAATAACTCTTCCGTTGTAATCCGAGAGTTGATTCAAAATGGATTGGATGCTGTTAAGCTGCAGTATTGTATTGAAAACAGCGTAGATAGTGTGGGTTCTTATATTTCAAAAGGAAAGGTTGAGATATCTTGGGTTGCTGAAACAAGCTGTCTTATAATATGTGATAATGGTACAGGCATGACAATTCAAGAAGTGGAAAGTTATTTACTGACTGTTGGCGTATCAAAATATAGAACTGATTCATTCCAGAAAAGGTATCCTAATTTCCCATCAATTAGCAGGTTTGGCATTGGAATCTTAACATGTTTTCTCATCGCAGATGATGTTGATATCATTACGAACTCAGTGGAAGAGGAAACAGCCAATATTATTAACTTGCGCAAAGTAAATGGAAAATATCTATTAAAAAAGGTTCCAAAGGAGACACTTCCTGAACAAATACGGAGGCATGGCACAATAGTTACGCTACACGTGCGATCAGGTATCAATATTGACAATATTCTTACTGATACGAAGCAATGGGTGATGTTTCCGCCTTGTCAAGTTTTATTAGACAGTGGAAATGGATTTGTTTCTATTGGATATAAAAGTCCAAAAGATGCGCTGATACAATATCTTGAGGAACAGAGATATACGGTTGATGGCAAAAAGAATATGGTAGTGGAACAGGAAAAAGACGGGATTATATTGGCATATGCGTTACAATATAATACATATTTGCAGGAATGGAATTTTCTCACAACGTATAGGATGCGATTGAATGAAGATGATAGATTCTCTCCGATTGGAACCTGTATTGAGGGAATTCGTGTTGAGTTTTCACCACCTGGGTATAAGGAGTCGGATATACTTGCTGTCGCTAATACACAAAACTGTTCCCTTCTGCTGACAAACGTGGCTCGTTCTGCCATTGAGGATAATCAGTCAACGGAACGGTACCTTTCTGTTCTTTACGAACTATATGCGCAGCATGTGCAGCAACAGATTCAAAATTTGCAGGATATAGGGTATTCTTTAAGCTGGGCTGTATCCGAAGCCAGGTATTTAGTGAAACCGCTTATAAAAGGATCGGAGTATGCGGATTCCAGGGTGCGGGCTCATAATAGTAATGTATTACAAGAACAGTTAGCCAAGGTCGAAAGCATTGTATTAGAGCAAAACGGAGTTCGAAAGTCGATATCTGCAAAAGAAGTATACCAACTTGATACGGTGTTGATTGTTGATAGTGAGATGGTTATCCATGCAGAGTCATTGTTACGGCAAGTGAAAAGTGATACAACGCTGTTGAGCATACTTCAGACAGTACAGGACGACATTGGTATACCAACGAGCTTTCCTTTGTTTTGTAATTATGATAGCAGCAATGAGTTGCATCAATATGCATTACAGAATAAAGAGGTAAATTCTGTTAGAGTTAATAAGCAGCAAAGAAGAATCGATATTACTTTTTCGAAGGTATCTGGAAGATGGGAGACTTTTGATACAAGTGCAATGGGTGTAACTGCCCGAAGACAGGAAAAAGTTCATATTCCTATATCAGACGTCGAAATAGACGGTATCTCCGATGATTTAGGGGTCCGCACAGTTAATGGACTCTATCTGTCTTATAAAAATGTTCTGGTTCAATATGTGCGTGAATTGCTGAAGCGATTCAATTACAAAGAATCGGTAGAGGATAGGCTGCTAGTGGGGCAGTTGATGGAAATAATATCAAATGGCTGGATTTTAGATACTATATCGGAGGATAAAAACTTCAAGCAATTAGATAATTTGATGAATCATTCTATACTTTCTCGAGATAGTGTGCGTTTAGAAAGTTTAAACAAGCTTTGGAAGAAAGTTGATAAGAATGAGTTTCTGACAAAAATTTTAGAGTCAAGACATACAATATATCGCTTGCGGGATTGGTCCAGAGGTGCAGAAAGTAACGATGAATAAAACGGAGCTGTTAGGAACTTTAGTTTACCTCGCATTGATTATATCTTCAATGCGAGGTAATATTTTCAGTTATAAGGCTTCTTTGATGACGGCATTAGCCGGCAGATATCTCTTTCCTGTGCAGATACAGAACTGACAATGCGGCAAAAATGATAATATACCCCAAAGAGTTGATGACCAGGGTCAGCACATCCACCGTCATATCAGGATTATTGGCGCGCATACCCAGGCAATAAATGGAGTAGGGATAATCAAGTCCGTGATCCTTGTTGGTGATCATGAGTCCCAGAATACCGCCTAAAAGGGCAATGCCAATGGGAACGGCAAAAGAGCGGATGATCAGGGACAACAAAAGCTGTACAGAGCAGATGACCACCGCGCCAATGACACCGCAGAGAAACCATTCTGCGGCAGCAGACGGAAAGGGACTTTGGATATCGACAAACTTTCCGCACACATAAAATAACAGGAAAATCCACAGGTTTCCCAATACAGCCATCCATATGGCCTGTGTCAGTTTGCCCAGATACAGGCTAAGGAGCGGTATAGGGGCAGTCAGGAAACTGTTCCAGTTGTGATGCGTGTGTTCCAGACGCCACAGATAAGAGCAGTAAGTACCAAGCAGGGCAGGCATGAAAAAGTAGCATAAAAACAAAGAGTGCTGGCTCCAGAGACTGTACCATTCTGATTGTAAGACAGCCAGATTCATCCTGTAATTCATGGTACCAAAGAAGGCCGATATCACAGGCAGTGCGAAAAAGGCCAGCCATACAGGACTTCGTTTCAGCTTCAGCCGCTCGGCTTTCAGGGCTTTTTGATAAGATGTGTTCATACATATTTCCTCCTCGTTCTATTTGATAGGGAAATCCGGCATCAGACTTCTTTGCGGGTAAACGCAATCCGGCCCGTCACATAGAAAATGACGATCCAGATAAATACCATGCCTACTGCGCATAGTTCGACGGTGGAATGTTCCCTGTAAAAGTAGGTTACTACTCTGGTTTCCACATTCCAGTCCATCCCGACCAGGGCACAGGAGAGAAATCCGCCCCAGGGCAGGAAAGAATACATTTTGATATACATCAGGACCAGGCCAAGCAGAGATCCGCACAGTCCAACGACCAGGGGAATCATCTGATTAAAAAACAACAAAGATAAATTGAGCTGTAACAAGTACAGGGAAAAACAACAGGCAAATTCCAGGATAAAGGTCAGCATATAGTAATACATATCAGGAGCTCCTGCATAATGCTGGCTGTACCCAAGGGCCAGCAGAAAGGAAACCTGAATGACAGATATGATGCCTGTATACAGAAGCCCGCACAATACCTTGGCGTTAAAAAGGATGCCTGGTCTGCGCAGTGTCCGAAGCAGCTTGTAGGTGTTGCCTTTGTGTTCCAAATCGCTGAGACGGGAGGCGAGCACTGCCATGATGGTTGGCATCATGATGACATTGAGCAGGGGCAGGGTATGCAGCAGATTGAGCCATCCCTGGGTAGGATCCTTCTCGTTTGCGCTTTTGGCAGTCCAGAGAATCCATGCAAATTGCATGCCCAATAGGGCAAATATGGTAAGTCCGATCTTTCTTCTTTTGATTTTCTGAAATTCTGTTTTCAGTGTGATCATAAACTGGTCTCCTTTCCCGTCAAAGATAAGAAAATATCCTCCAGACTCTTCTCGCGTTTCTCTATGCGGTAAAGGGATATATTCTGTGCGATAAGACGCCTGCAAAGATTGGCCACATAAGAGTCCTCCATCATGGGAAACAAAAGGTAATCATCTTCTGATGATATTTTGATGCCATCCTGACGCAGCATATCCATGGCCATGTCTGTGTGACTGACGCGCAGAGCGATCCGGGACACGGCATGGGAATGGAGGGATTCCAGGGTATTTTGGTAGACCAATTCTCCCTTGCGGATGATTCCCAGGTGATCTGCCATCTGATCGATTTCACTGAGCAGATGGGAGGAGACCAGAATCGTCATACCATAAGTACCTGGCAGGGAGCGGATCAGTTCACGCATTTCCTGAATCCCTGCGGGGTCAAGGCCGTTTGTGGGTTCATCCAGGATTAAGAGCCGGGGAAATCCCAGCAGGGCGGCGGCCAGCCCTAGACGCTGCTTCATACCGAGGGAGTAGTGATTGACCAGTTTCTGACGGGCGCCGTCTAGGCGGACAATCTTTAAGACCTTATCAATATCTTTCACGCTGCAGCCCTTGAGGGTCTGGATAATGCGCAGATTTTCCTCTCCGGTCAGATGGCCGTAATAGCTGGGTGATTCAATCAGGGAACCCGTCTGTGAGAGCAGTCTGATGCGGTTTTTCTCATGAACAGGTGTGCCAAAGAGAGTGATATTTCCCGCTGTGGGTCTGGCCAGGCCGAGAATCATTTTTAAGGTGGTGGATTTACCGGCGCCGTTGGGCCCTAAGAAGCCGTAGATGGCGCCTGCCGGAACCTGCAGGTTGACGGCGTTGACACAGCGTACTTTGCCGTATTGTTTTGTGAGATTATGAGTTTCTACCAGGTTTTGTGCTGACATGTTGACCTTCCTTTCTTATGTGCGTTAAAGTTGTTAGACTCAGCATACTAAGAATTGCTTACATGGCGATGAAGGGGAGATTACATTTACCTTAAGAAATGTGTTTTATTCTTGGGAGGAAGAGTCAGCGTTCGGCTTGCTTTTTATGGAATAATTATTTATAATACAAATAAAATTAATAATATACATTTTGTAAGATTTCATGAAATCAGAGAATAATACTACCAAAGAGATATTAAGTGTCTTAGCAAAGCCTGAACAAAAGCGGCGCAGAAATGGAGCAAAGAATGGCAGATGGATTCTATTTGTTGAATTTCACAGTTTCTGGTGTGAAATGTATCAAAGAAGAAGTGAGGCTAGATTTTTATAAGAAAACGGTTGATAAAAACTTTGATCCGGAAAAATACAGAGTTAAGGCAGTCTATGGTGAAAATGGTTCTGGAAAATCTGCATTGATTACGGCTGTCAAGATATTTCAGGATTTGGTTATGAGTACCAATTACCTGATGGAGTTGCAAACACAGGGATTTTTAGATGAGATTATCAATAAGGAAACACATATGTTTCGATTTGCCTGTGAGTTTCTTGCGGGGTTGGATACGGAACAGACAGTTTTTCAGTATTCCTTTTGCCTTGGAAAAAATAAAAACGATCTGTATGAAATTCAACATGAAATGTTGAAAGTAAAGAATGGGAATTATGCGAACAATAAGTACCGGACTCTTTTTGAATGTAAAGAGGGGGAACTGATTTATATTTCCTGCAATGATCAGGCCAAAGAAGTCATAGAAAAAGCGACGATGAATTTATTGTCAATGCATCCATTTATTCATTCTTATATAATAAATGTAGAGAAAATTGTGGTACCTGGAGAGGACTTTTCTGATCAAGATTTTTTCTTTTATATATTGCTGAGTTGTTTAATGCTTTTGTTTATTAGAGTATATATTCCAACAGAGGATCAACACGAATTGTATTTTTTGCAAAGACAGTTAAAGGAGGAAGATATAGGATACAAAGAATTGATGGATAAGTTCTTTGCACATGAAGACAGGTGGAGTGTGTATTCCAGTGTGAATCAAAAATATGTGTCGAAAACCAAGTATGAGGAATATAAGACAAAAGTGGACCATCTCGCACAGTTTATCAAAATTTTCAAGCCCAATTTAGTATCGATAGATATTGATGCTAAGGAAAATGGAGACCAATATGTATGTGACCTGAATCTTAACTATGGCGGTTATGTGATAAATAAAGAGTTTGAGAGCACGGGGATTAAAAAACTGATCAGGCTGTTTGATTGTTTTGCTTCTGCCAGTTTGGGTGGGATTGTATTTGTGGATGAGATGGATGCCAACCTGAATGACGTGTATTTGTGCAGGCTGGTTGAATATTTTATGTATTATGGTAAAGGCCAGTTGTGCTTTACCACGCATAATCTGGATCCTATGAGTGTATTAAAAGAGAACAGGAATTCCATAGATTTCTTATCCAGCGATAATCATTTGGTGCCGTGGACGTCAAGAGGCAATGCGTCGCCAGAAAACTGTTATAAGAATGGCATGATTGAAGATTCGCCATTTAATATTGATGCGACAGACTTTGTGGGTATTTTTGGGGAGTAGCAGGGCATGGGAATACAAATGATATTATGTCTGGAGACAAACAAGAGAGCAAATACTGACTATATTTATATCAAAGAGGTTTTGGAGTACCTGTATCAGCAGAATAATCAGATTAAAATCAGTATCGTGTATATGAATACAAAATCGAAATATCAATGCAAGAACGTTTTGCGAGAAATTGAGCGAAAGACCAGGGATTATGTACATGGAGAGACGAAGGTTATTTATTGCATTGATACGGATAACTACGAAAAGAATGCTAAGCATGCAGCAGAATTTAGTGAAATTCAGCAATTTTGTGAAAGGAATGGTTACGATTTAATCTGGTTTTGTCATGATGTGGAAGAGGTTTTCCTGGGGAAGAAGATTCCGGATTCTTCTAAGGTACAGGAAGCAGGAGCATTCAGAAGAAAGAACAGGATTGCAAAATTGTCGCTTAATGAATTGTCAAGAAATACAATGGGAGCATGTCATAGTAATATTTTGAATGTATTAGACAAATATCTGATTAGAAAATAGCACTGATAAGGGTGCTATTTTCTTATATAGGGAATGCTTTATGGTTGTGGACGAAGAAAGTTGCTCCTTTTATGGAGATTACATTTACCTTAAGAAACAGATGCATGTCTTTTCCGAAAAAGTGACAAGTATTATAATAGATAGAAAAGTACGTTTATGGAGTCAGGAAACGAGGCATATCATAATCGTGTTGTGAATATAAAGAAAGCAGGAATTTCAGATGTATCTCAATGAATACAAAATCCTATTGGTAGATGATGAGAAAACACTGCGGGAAATGGTAAAAGGATTTTTGCAGCGGGCAGGTTTTCATAATGTGATTACAGCGGCAGACTGCAGGGAGGCCGAAGAGATGTTTCGTAAAGAATTACCTCATCTTGTCCTTTTGGATGTGATGCTGCCTGACGGAGATGGTTTCTCGCTTTTTGAAGCGCTGCAAAAAGATTCAGAGGTGCCTGTCATATTCCTTTCGGCAAGGGATGAAGATGAGAACAGACTGCGAGGGCTTGGGCTTGGCGCGGATGATTATATTACCAAACCTTTTCTGCCGGAAGAATTGATCTTGCGGGTGAAGGCAGTGCTGAAACGTGTGTATCGGGCAAAAGATATGCGGGAAGGCGAGATTGTTGTGCTGGGAGCGTGCAGTGTAGATTTAGGGAGTGGTGTGGTGCGTTGGAATCGGGAAGAAGATGGAGGGCAGTACGCGGGAAGCGGAGAGAAATCCGACAAAAGCGGCATGGATACGGAAGTTGCTCTTACAGCAAAGGAGTATGCAATCTTACAGAAGCTTGCACAGGAGAGGGGACGGATCGTAACTATTGATGCCTTGTGCGATTCGGTTTGGCGAGAAGAAAATTACGGTTATGAGAATACCCTGATTGTCCATATCCGCAGATTGCGGGAAAAGATAGAAGAAGATCCTTCTCACCCGAAATACCTTCTGACGGTGAGAGGTCTGGGATATCGGTTGGTCTGAAGCATGATCAGGGGAATACAATGTGGGGAAAACAGGGATGAATATGAGATATCACTACAGAAGAGGTGTAAGAGTATTTGCATATGGTGCTGTCGTGCTTGTTATGATTATTTTGCTGGTAGGGGCATTGAACTTTGTGTTTTTGTTGGCAGGAGCATTTGTCTATCACAATGTGGATACCAATTATATTTACGGCGGCAGTGTTATGGATGCGCTGACATATACCGACAATGGGTATGTGCTCGACGAAGAGATGGAGCGGCGATTTAAGGAGCAGGATCAATGGGCTATGCTTTTAAATGAAAACGGACAGGTGGTATGGAGCATAAGGAAGCCGAAAGAACTGAAAGATTCTTATACACAGGCGGATATTGCCCGCATGACACGTTATTATCTGGAAAGCTATCCGGTGCAGCTTCGGGTGTGGGAAGACCGGATTATGGTGACAGGTTTACAAAAGGATGTTCTCTGGAAGTATAATCTTGAGTTCCCCATTTCCTGGATGGATTTTTTGAAACGGGTCTGGTTTTATTATTTTCTGATTAATTTTGTTTGGATTCTTGCGTTGGCATTCTTTTTTACAAAGCGTTTTATAAAGAAGAGGGAACAGGCGAGGATTGAATGGATTGCAGGAGTTTCCCATGATATTCGCACGCCTCTATCTGTAGTGATGGGATATGCACATACATTGGAACAGGATGAGAAGCTGGCAGAAGAGGCAAGGCAGCAGGCATCCATGATTTGCCATCAGAGTGTGGTGATGAAGGAACTGATTACAGATCTGAACCTTACTTCCCAGCTGGAATATTCCATGGAGACCCTTAGGAAAGAAAAAGTACGTCCGGCTGAAATGATCAGAAATATAGCCGCGGAGTTTTTAAATGATTTTCCATCGGAACAACTGGTAATCGATGTGCAGATAGTTCCGGAAGGAGAGAGTGTATGTTTGAAGGCGGACAGACAGCTTTTCATGCGGGTGTTCCGCAATCTCATCAACAATAGTAGGAAACACAGCGGACAGGATGAGACGGTGAGAATACAGATATCTTTGTGGGTAGAAAAGAACAAATGCTGTATTCGTCTGAGAGATAACGGGATTGGTTATTCCGAAGAGATTTTGCGTGGACTGCGGAAAAAGAAAAGGGGTACCACAGGCAATCATATGCATGGGCTGGAGATAGTGAAAAAGATTATATTGGCACATGGCGGAAAAATTCAGTTTGGGAACTGCGAAGAGGGCGGAAGCTATTGTCTGATGATGTTTCGTTTATCATCTTTTTTATTTCACAGGAAAGCATGCGAAGCACACTTTTGTTCCGAGGCGGGAAATCCAAATCTGTGAAGTAAATTGCAGAAGAATTCACTATTGGTATTCTTCGAAACAGAGTTTTTAAATTCTGAGTTGATTATTAAATGCCGGCACTATTTTTAATATCGTATTACAATACTAAATCAAACTATATAAACGATATAATTATTATGATATAATAACTAAAAAATACGGTAAATATAGAAGGAGAATATGCATGGCAGTTAAAAAAGTAAATTTAATGAGGACAATTAATCCGATTTCTGTCACTTACCAGATTTGTTATGCGGAGCCTGTTTTGAAAACAGAAAATGCGGTCAAAGAGGCAGATAACCTGCCCAAAAACCTGACGATTATCTATCCGGGTATGGATGAAGCAGGAGAGGGAACTGATATGGACAGCCTTTGGGAAAACTGCCAGCTTTATATTGGAAATACCCCGGCGGCTTCTGATCAATGGGATTATCATGCAGACAAACGGATTTTGCAGTTTACCATGCCTGAGGTAAGCGGCCATTTTGAACTCATACGGAATGCACATGAAAATCATGGTTTGATTGTCTGCAATGGGCATGCATTTGCAGCTACTATCATTTTAGCTCCTTTAACTTATGAACTGGATATTGCTGAAGGTGCGGCCTACATAGTAAACCAGGGGAATCAACCGACCTTGGTATATGATGAATCCAGTTCCATGTGGAAGGATGCCTGGGCGGCAAAAAAGCTTGAAAAAGCTTTAAGGATTACTTATCAGCTGGAGAGTACGCCTGTTGTGGGACAGCAGGTAATGACATTGACCATGCAGTTTACCTCTCCGGATGAAGATATCTGGGAACCGGATGCATCATCCTATTCTGCCTGGATTGATGGTGATTTTAACATCTGCTTTCAATTGAATCTGAATGAAACCACAGATCCAGGTTATGAATTTTATCCATACCAATTGGTTGGGAAGCTGGATCCCTTTGGGCAGATTATGACGGGTGCAATTCTTACAGGGGAAAGAAGTGCAAGAGGAACGGCCTATGGCCTGGTAGGCAGGTATGTGGATGAGAATACGGTATGCGGCACTTACCAGATGCATACAGATGGAACAATGTTTTCTGTTTTAGGTGGAAAACTACATATTCGGAATCGGGAAATTTCAGATTCTCATGTAGAAGGAACAATGCTCAGGTGGAATTTTACGGGCAATGAAAAAAGGGAAGAGTTTGAGCAGGTGCTGCCGGCGGAAGGTGTTCTTCATTTTACGGAAGATGCATCTGCCATTGTAGAGGGTGCGGTTCCTGGAGGGCTTCTTAGAAATAGAAATGCACGGGCTGTCATAGGACAACGGATTTCAGCAGATGAGGCGTTGGCACTAAATCCGTGCAAACAGACCGTATGTCTGAGGGCGGCGCAGGACAGTCATCCTTCCTACACGGAGCTTCTGGCAATGACACCATACAAGATAAACTCCCAGGGACAGCTTGTGGATGAGATACAAGATAAATCCATGAACAGTTTTATGACACTTTTGCAGCATTATATTCCGGAAGATCTTTATAAGCAGTTCATCAATATGAATATAGACGACATTCCTTCTGAGTTGAGAGGGATTTTTGAGATGAAAGGAGATGACGGAAGCGACCCGCAGAAGATGTATGCTCCTTATACGTCGGCCTATTTGACCAGCATTCTTTCTACAGCAAAGGAAGATGAGTTTGCCGGTAAATTAAACCGTGTAAGGGCGGATAAATATCTTTATCATAAACTGAGGGATAATAAGATTTTCCAAAAGCAGGCGCCCCTCATCTATAAGCAGGAATTTATGAAGGCGTATCCAAAGCTGCAGGAGTTTCTGGATGATCAGAGAAATGATAAGACGAATTATGCCGGATTGATTGCAGAGGACTGTGCAAAGTGGAAGGAAGATGCGGCAAAATCTTTCGGCTCATCAGAAGATGATATTAAGGCGCTGAATGAATATCAGGCACATATTGATATGATAGCGAAAGAAGCCATGGAAGAGGGGAAATACTGGCCGTACTTTCTTCTGCGTTATTCTATGACGCCAACTTTTTTGTCAGCGCTTCAAAATGCCTCTTTAAGCGGCATCAGCTCAGCAAGCCTGATTACGCAGAAGGTACAGCAGATTACGGCGCTTTTAACGGTTCTGGATGACAAACAGAATTCGGTATTTGTACAGGAATTTGTAAAGAGTGTTCAAATATTCCAGATTTCTAATGTACTTCCCGTGCTGTTTGATCTGTCCGGGAATCATTCCCTGGCAGATTATTCCTATGCAACGGAGAAGATTTTGAGAGAGTTTGCGGAGAAGTATGCTGACAGTGCGGATGAAACACTGAAAAATTATGCGAAATATATTCGCTCTCTTTCCGCAGAAGACTTTGGTAAGCTCTATAATTGCATGGTATATGCTTACAATTCACTGGATGGTATATTTGTATATAACAAATTTGTCAGTAATTTCGATAAATGGTATCAAAAGCTTTTTGGGAAAATACCGGAATTAGCAGCTTATGGGTGTATTTTGGGAGCATTTACCACAGGGATTTCCATGTTTGTGTCCGGGCAGATATCATGGAAGGATTTGAGTACGGCGCAGCAGGTGAAACTGATTGGAACTGGAGCAGGGCTATTTGCGATGATAGCAGTCAAGATTACACAGCGCGCAATGTTGGTGAATATGTTAAAACCGACTACCGGGTTGATGAAGCGGATTGGAATCTTCTTCTGGTTTTCCAAGGAAAACAAAATTGCAGCACTTACAGATTCTTACCTCATTAATTCAAGCTTTAAGCAATGGTTCATTGGAGAGGCAGGATTGGGAAGAGAGGGGCTTGAGACAGCGGCGGAAGCGGCAAGAATACTTGGCTTCCGTGAAGGAGAGAGTGAAGGCGTATTGGTAAAAATATTTGGACGCAATCTGGATACTGCTATTGCGAGAGGGTTAGGAATCGCTTTTGCCATAGCGGGAATCGTTATGAGTGCCATTGATCTGGATAAGGGCGGCAGTGATATGACAAAGGCGACCAATGCTCTTTTCCTTGCCAGCTCCTGTCTGGATTTGATTGCAGCAGGAGCGGGTATTGCAGGATTGGAGATTGCCAGCTCGATTTTTGGCGTAATCGGCATTGCTGCGGCAGTTGCGGGATTCATTTTGATGATGATTGAAGTGACGAAAAAGAAACCCACCCCGATTGAAACTTTCGCGAAGGATTATGCGTCCAAAATGGGGTTTTATATGCCGGACGGTTTTGATATTGATAGTTTTGAAATCGTGCCGCCTTCCGGAGATGTTCCGTCACTGACCGGGATAAACCTATATACAGGCAGTGCAGACAGGTCGGTTATTTTTAATAGTGATAATACAGTATCTATTGGTGCATTTGATGGCGAGGCGTCCAACTGTCTGGGGCTTGATGTGGATGAAGCCGGAAATGTACGTTTCTATACTTATCTGGAAAATGAGGAACAAAAGAAAATCCCTCTGTACTTGACGCACTGCGCGGACGGTACGATAAAGGCATTGCAGCTTATAGCAGATATTACAGACAAAAGCCAGATATGGAAATGCGAAACAGCAGGCAGTGCAACGAGGGATAAGTATGAACATCTTGTAGCTGCGTCGTTTAAGGTAGGAGACGGAGAAGGTAAATATTTATGTTTGAATACTGCCGGAACAGGATTGACATTGAGTAATTCCCCTGTAGTCTGGACTGTAGAGATGAAAGCAGCAAAGGCGGCTGGTCTGTGCATGGCAGATATTGCACTGCATACTTATGACAGGGACCAACAGTTTATCCCGAGGCTCTTGGTGGAAGGCAGCAATCCAAAAGTTTACTCCATTGTTCCTCAATTACCTGATTTTATGCAATTTGATGTGTCAAACGGGATTATTTCCCAGAAAAAAGGTGTTAAGCCGGATATTACTGCCAAACGCAGCTATACATTGTCCCTGAAAGATGCATTGGGGAAAGAGCTTCCGGCAGTGCAGTTTTCGTTTCAGGTGTGTGAAGGAGGAGCTGTATGAGTGATGTATCCTTTCAGGCATGCGGTGGGGCACAATATCTGGAAGCATATTTTGGGGCCTTAGCTAATATTGTGGAAAATCCGATTGGCGTTTATAACCGTAAGTGTGTTTTAAACCGCCTTAAGGTGGCAGTCCCGGGTGAAGCAGTTATGATTGCATGGTGTAATTATGGGAGCTATCATGATTTGTTTTATAAAAATTCCAAGCCGATGTCGGAACAGGATAAGTTGGACGAATTGACTGGGGTATCAAACAAAGAGTGGGGCAGCAACAGTGTGCCCTTTGTGTGTGATACCATTTATAATGTTACCAGTGATACACGGGACCGTATTGATATAAACAAGGTGCGCCAGAATGAGAAATCCATCCCGCAGCTTATGGGGCAACAGCATGTAAAGTTCTATCAATATCTTCTTACAATCTGTGACAATCCGGTGGCAGAGGCCTGGAAAGAATTGTCAGATACAGAGAAGACAAAAGGAAAAGATGATTATATACAGGTGCTCACAAGCACAGCGTGGATTGGTAATAAAATCATTGCACAACAACAGGGTAATTGGACGGATCCGGATTGGGAACTCTACCATCATCTGTGTAAGCTTCAAATCCTGGGAGCTAAAAAAGAAGAAGTGGATACTGTTATCGAGACATTAGAGTCGAGAGGATTAGAAGTTCCGGAAAGTGTGGATAAGGATCATTGGCAACAGTATGACCGGTGGGTAACAGCCGGGAAGGCTGGCGGGAACCTTGGCTGGGAAGATTTTAAAGAAGCAAGTGATGCTATGAATGAAATGAGATATATAGGGCAGATTTGCGACAGGGAAATATTTTCAGGTTTGTTTCTTAGCAAAGGAGGACCGGGAAACAGCTATTGGAAGAAGCCGCCTGAACCGTCCTGCTTTAGCGCAGATGCATGTGTTCGTATGGCAGATGGTACCATAAAACAGATTTCCGATATCCGCAGAGGAGATAAGATCCTTTCGGCTCAGGGAGAGAGGACGGTGATGATTGTGTCCATGTCTCTTCGGGGAAAACGAGACCTATTTTCTCTGGAAGGATATAGGTTTCGCTTTTCTGCATCCCATCCGTTTGTATTGCAGGATGGATATGGCTGTGTATCACCTGAACTTCTGAGTAGTTTCATTCCGACTTTTCTGCAGGAGAGAGTATTGCCATTATCACAGGATACAAGACTTCGCACTGTAGCCGGAAAAGAAACAAATGCTGGAAGTCTAGAGTGCCATTGTTTTGAACATGGATGTGAAGAGGAACTGCTTTATGATTTGATAACGGAACCGGATGAAAGCGGACTCTTCCAATACTATGTAGGGGATGAGAAAGAGCAATTTCTTGTCTCGTCCGAAATTCCATCTATCAAAGGAAGGGAGCAGATGGCACAGGTTTTTATGACAATCTTTCATAAAATGAGCCCCTATATTTTGGATAAGACAGCAGCAATCAAAGAGCCGGATTTCTGGGAGTATATTCATCCCCGGATGTTACAGTACACTAGGAATGTGCTGCCCGCTCGGCTTGCCAATCATAAGAAAGAATGCGGCGATGCAGATAATAAGGAGAGAAAAAAGCCACAGATTTCTCTGGGAAATATCTTTTCTTTATCCACTTATGAAGAAATATTTGATGACGTCAGTGGAAATATAAGAATGGGGATTTTGTTTGCTGCTGCGTTCGCTGCACTTCTTCCGCTTCTGATGGAAACGGAAATTCTTATGGAAGAGGCTGAGGTAATCGGGGGAATCATGGAAGAAGATATGAAATCCGGAATGGTGTTATAGTGAGCATATGGACAGTCAGCAGAAAATAATATAAAAATTCGCAGAATTGGATATTCTGCGAAACTTAAACAATGAAAAGTTGCATTTTATCAACCATCTGCAACGTATGTATCGTCAATAATTATACTTTACATAACCCCTTTTGTCAATTTCATGCCCATTCCTGTTGTTACCAATTTACAATATGATGCTATCAGGCAAAACATTCTCATAACTTTTATTGTTTTTTACAAACGAAATAGTATTCAATTCATATTTATGGTCAAAAAAGTGGTCGGATTCTATAGAAAGACGGCATAGGAGAAACATCCTATGCCGTCTATAAGTAACTATCTTCGAAGTTGAAAATGTTGAACAGCAGCCTGCAGTTTTTCTGCCTGCTGATTGAGCTCCTGGGCAGAAGAGGCTGATTCTTGCGCAGTGGCAGCGTTGGTCTGCACCACAGCGGAAATATTCTCCATACCTTCCGTCAGCTGGCGCAGAGATTCAGCCTGTTGTTGAGCAGACTCTGCAATCTGCTCTACCAGTTCCGCCGACTGCTTAGAACTGGAAACCACATTCAAAAGAGCTGTTGTGGTTTCTTTAGATAAAGAAGTTCCATACTGGATTAACCGTACTGAATTTACAATCAGATCGGTGATATCCTTGGCAGACTCTGCACTCTTGGCTGCAAGCTGCTGAACCTCGTTAGCCACCACTGCAAATCCCTTTCCGGCGGCTCCGACCCGGGCAGCTTCCACAGAAGCATTCAGCGCCAGAATGTTAGTCTGGAAAGAAATATCCTCAATCGTCTTAATGATACCGTTAATCTGACTGGAAGATTCAGAAATATCAACCATGGCCGTAGACAGGGCATCCATTTTCTCACTGCACACTTTCAGCTGGGCATCTGTTTCTTCAGCAGATTTTCTCGCCATATCTGCATCCTCAGAGGTGCGGCCCACCTGTCCGGAAATATCCTGAATCCCGGCAGAAAGTTCTTCTACGGCTGACGCCTGCTGCACAGCGCCGTCTGACAAAGTCTGTGCACCTGAGGCCATCCGCTGGGACTCATTGGAAACCGCCAGCGCAGTTTGCCGGATGCGGCTGAGAGCGTCATTCAGTCCATCTAATATCTGCCGCATAGCATTCTGAATAGGCAGAAATTCTCCGCGGTAGCTGTTGCTGATTGCCAGATCCATATTGCCCTGAGCCATTTCTGAGAGTTTATGATCAATGTCCGTAATATACTTTTTCAATTCTCCCTTCGTCTCATGGATGGATGCTACAAGCATGCCAATTTCTGAGGTGTCGGAATTCCAGGAGAACTCTGCGGAAAGATTTCCCTGGGAGATTTCTCCCATCTGATTCTTCACTGCTATAACGGGCCGCAGGATGCGCATGCGGATAATCAGCATGGTAATAATCTGGAACATGCCTACCATGACCAGAGCCAGTACCATCAGAAGCTGAATCCTGTCACTGGTATTGTTAAGGGATTCTACTTCCTCAAGCGTTCTGGCATCCAGAGTTTCCAGAAACTGTTCCTTTAATGCGTTTATCTTTGTGATGGAATCATTATATTCTGTACCATAGACATAATCGATGGCAGCTTCCTGCTCTCCGGCCTGTACCTGCTCCATGGCCTGCTCCTCAAGCGGGACCAATTGATTGGAAAGGCTGTACATGCCGTCAATCATCGCCTGCTCATCAGCAGTGATACCGATTTCCTGCATGGTTGCTACGCCGATATCTCGGTTTTTCAAATTATTGATTTCATTCCAATAATTGTCATAATGCGCCTGACTGCCAGTGGCGGCGTAAGCCCGGACTTCATTGGTCAGATAGGCAGAACCATTCATGAATCGATTGGCGTTGTAAGTCAGTTCAAATCGATTCTCGTTGGCAACCTCCAAACGGCGGCTTACATCGCTGTAGGAAATTATAAGAAACAGTAAAAACAGCAGTGTACAGATAGAACCCAAATTCAGAATTGTTGTGAGCGTTGATTGATTTATCGCTTTTTTCATTTTTAAGTATGCCTTTCCGCCGTGCTGCAGGTATAAAGTTTTGCCAACGAATATGTATTCAGTCTCCTCGTCCGGATTCCTGCTGCCACGCCTAAAATAATACTGAAATTATAACATAAACAGGAACTCATAGCAAGGTAAGGGAGTCCTGTTGCCATGCTCAAAAGCCCAGATGTGTTCAAGAGTAGTTTCACCATAAGAAGTTTACGATAAGATCACCTCAGATTAAACATTTTCTAAAATAATACCGCCATTTATACTATAAAATAGCAATATTGTAACATTTACGTTCAAAAAAGTGGTCAGAAAGGAGAGGTACAAATGTCGAGACGAGGTGACAATATAAGGAGGCGGGCCGATGGAAGATGGGAAGGACGATATCGGATTGTATCAGAAAATGGAGAGAAACGTTACCGTTCGATTTACGGGAAATCATATGGAGAAGTAAAGGAAAAACTTATCAGTATTGCTTACGCGGAGCACAGACCCATATCAGATTATCATGACAGGCCTGCGGCAGGCAAAGAGGGAGTGCCTGATAATATCAATTTCTGTTCCCTTATGGAGGAATGGCTCGGAAAGATAGAACGAACCAGAAAATATTCTACTTATGTCAAATACAAAAATCTGTATCAGTGTCATATCCAAAATCTTTTTTCTAACGACAAATTTACCCAGATAACAAACAATCATATACAAAATAAAATATCTGTGCTGGATATATCAGATTCTACCAGACAAAGTGTACTGGCAATTATCAAACAGACTTTGCGCTATGCAGAAGATCGATATGGTTATCCAATGATTTCCATTACAAGCAAAGCCGTTGTACAGAACCCCCATTCTGTGGAAATTATGAACAGGACAGAGCAGGCAAAGCTTATGCAGTTTTTACATAATAATATGGATATTTCTAAAGCGGGAATATTTCTCTGTCTGTCCACAGGATTACGGCTGGGTGAAGTGTGTGCTTTGAAATGGGAGGATATCGATATAGAACAAAAGATACTTCATGTCAATAGAACGGTGCAAAGGATTGAGAGCAAAGACGGATTTCAGAAAACAGTTCTTCTGGAAACACCGCCTAAAAGTTTCTTCTCCAATCGTGAGATTCCAATATCCGATGGGCTACTGCTGCTGCTTACCAATTTCAGGAAAACGGGACAGGGATATGTTCTGCGTACCAGTAAACCCATGGAACCACGTACATATCAAAATCATTTTAAACGCTATCTGCAAAGCATCAATGCTCCTTCTTATAACTTCCATACACTGCGGCACACCTTTGCCACAAATTGTATCGATAATGGCATGGATATTAAAAGCCTCAGTGAGATCCTGGGGCATTCTGATGTGCAGATTACATTAAACCGCTATGTGCATCCCAGTATGGACACAAAGAGAAAATATATTAATGCACTCTTGGCTGATTATGGTCAATTATGTGGTCAAAACCCTGGCTGTGCCTGAATTTATGCCTGAAATAAGTGAAAATTCGCAGAATATCCAATTCTGCGAAAAGTTGTTTCATAAGCCGGGAGGACAGTGCACAGCGATATGCCGCAAGGTACTATATGTAAGACAGTCCATCAATATAATAGCGAACCTGTTCCTGACGCGGTGATGAAGAAGCTTGTGGAGATTGCAAAAGACTATAGCAGTGTCAAGAATTATGTGTATCAACGCTATGGTGGGATTGGGGGTCTGTCCAAGATATATCCCGGTTATACTGTGCAGAATGAAATGACTGCCAGCGGACTGCGGGCAAGGCTCGGGCTGCCGTCAGTGTACTTTTATCTGGCAATATTTGATGCTTTGGGTGATATCAAGAATCAATGGACACAGATTAAAAGCCGGACAGAAAAATGTATTCGGGAAAATGCTAATCTGACGCCAGAGGACAGACATTATCTGCGATATGTAATGAAGCAGAGCCGATGTTTTGAGAGCATCCTGCTAAAGCAGGAAATTGTGCTTGCAGACGAGTGGAAGAACTCTTTTGCACAAGTTCGGTCTTGTGTTGAGGAAGGGCAGCTGAATCAATATTTGCGCAGACAGGTGCGCAGACATATAAAAAAGCTGCACACAGATGGGGCAGATGGATTTATGGTTTCCGGGCAGGCCTATCGCTACGATGACCATGGGATTTATCTTGCCATCAAAGAAAAACGTAAGCGCATCTTTATTCCTCTTACAGATAATAATCGTTATACCAGCCAAATAAATATCCGTATTTTTCCTGAGGAAGGCAATATTGTTATTCATGTGCCGGTAGAGACCAGAGTCAAGCAAAATGAAAATTACCATAATACAATCGGACTGGCATTGGGAATCCGCAACATGTTTGTGACGGATCAGGGTAATGTCTATGGGGAGAAATTCAGCGAATACCAGTATGCACTCGCAGACTTTGTCAGAGAAGGCAATGCCAGATATAGGAAAAACAAGGGAAATAACCCTGGCAGGAAAAAATATATGGCGGGCAGAGATAAGCTGGAAGCCACACTGCATACATACATCAATACCGAGATTAACCGGATGCTTAAGATTGAGAAACCAGCAGTGATTTATCTCCCCAAACTGCCACAGTCATCCAGGGCAGGCATTAATAAGAAAATAAATAATTCCATCAGCATGTGGCAGAAGGGATATGTGCGAAGCAGACTCACCCAGAAATGTAGAGAACAATCTATTACACTGGTAGAAGTTTTCGGCAAGGATATTAGCAACGAGTGCAGCCAATGCGGCACAATCGGCAAGAAGACAAAAGATATTTTCATTTGCAATGCGTGTGGCGCAAAGCTTCCAGAGCGGGAAAATACTGCTAAAAATGCTCTTAAAAGAGGGCAGATGAATTGATAGTTCATAATGAAAAATTTCATAGATAAATGGCATCCAAAGATACCATTTTACCCAAACCGGAGATTCGGGAGTAGGACTGTGGGAAATTTCTTTTGATAAAAACAAAAACGGCATTAGAAGCTGGCGCACAGCCAGGTATTGGGTATGCCAAGACCTTAGGGAACTCACTTGCAGGAGAAGTACCGGGAGCGAAGCAGACGAAAAATCGTCAGCAACATCCTCAGATGTCCAATATGCCTTATTAATGAGCCGTGCAGTCATATGTAAGAACAGAAAATGGCTGCTTGCAGACACTTTTCTGTTCTTACATGTGACTATAGGGCGAAAGCCCGCAGCGAGATGAGCGAAGCGAAATCGAGCGTCACGGCGGAGTAAAGGAGCGAAAGCCCGCAGCGAGATGAGCGAAGCGAAATCGAGCGTCACGGCGGAGTAAAGGAGCGAAAGCCCGCAGCGAGATGAGCGAAGCGAAATCGAGCGTCACGGCGGAGTAAAGAGGCGAAAGCCCGCAGCGAGATGAGCGAAGCGAAATCGAGCGTCACGGCGGAGTAAAGGAGCGAAAGCCCGCAGCGAGATGAAGCGAAGCGGAAACGAGCGGCGTAAGTAAATAAATAACAAGAAGGTGGAAACGGTGGAGAGATATAGGAAAAAAGATATGCTACAGACAGTGGATATGCTGCTTAAGGCCAATGATGCTGTCGCAAGAACCGCCGCATCCAATCCACAAGGAGCAGCGGAAGTCCTCATGCAGTGCCAGGAGGCAGCCATAGTTCTTGGAACACATTTGGAAGAAATGGATGGACAATACGCTTCCCTTGTACAGATTCTGGAAGATTACTGTGAAAATATTTATCAGATAAATGAGAATCTGCCTGACGAAAACCTCTGCCGGAAAGTATCTAAAAAGATTCAGAAGCAATTGACAAAGCTGTATAGCGGCATTAAATATGATATGCCGGAGGATAGAAAAGAAGTTGTGTTTCTACCCTATAAAGCATCTATGTGGGATTCTCTGGAGAGTGTGTGGGAAGCAGCTGATGCTGATGAGAATACAGATGCTTATGTGATTCCGATTCCCTATTTTGATAAGAATCCGGACGGAAGTTTCAAGGAGGAGCATTATGAGGGTGATTTGTACCCGAAGAATGTTCCAATTACACGATACGATACTTATGATTTGGAGACTCGCAGGCCGGATGTGATATATATTCATAATCCTTACGACGAGTGCAATCATGTGACCAGTGTACATCCGTATTTCTATTCTAAGAATCTGAGAAAGTTCACGGATAAGCTGGTGTATATTCCTTATTTTGTTTTGCCGGAGATTGAACCGGACGATCAGGAGGCGGTTGATAACATGAAGCATTTCTGCTTCATGCCGGGCACGATTTATGCAGATCAGGTCATCGTACAGTCGGAGAAAATGCGGACAATCTATATTGATGAATATAGAAAAGCCGCAAAAGAAATGGATCTTTTGTATGAGCATGTGGACAGGAGTTTTCTGGAAAAAAAGTTTCTGGGACTCGGATCACCGAAGCTTGACAAGGTGTCGAATACGAAAAAAGAAAATCTGGAGATTCCGGCAGAGTGGTTGAAAGTGATTACCAGGCCTGACGGGAGCTGGAAGAAGATAGTTTTCTATAATACCAGTGTGAGTGCACTTTTGCATCATGATGAGAAGATGCTTCGGAAGATGGAATCGGTGTTTGAGATGTTTAAAAAAAACCAGGAAGAGGTGGCGCTTTTATGGAGACCGCATCCTTTGATTCAGGCAACGATTGAGTCCATGCGTCCGAGGTTGTGGAAGGAATATAAGGCGCTTGTTGAAAAGTATCGGCAGGAAGGCTTTGGCATTTATGATGACAGTGCAGATATGGATCGGGCTGTGGTGGTCAGTGATGCATATTATGGGGACCGCAGCAGCGTGGTACAGTTATATGCCAGAATCAAAAAGCCGGTAATGATGCAGGATGTGGGAGATAGATAGTTTGTTACGTTTCATAAATGATTATGTAAGATAAGAGATGTTTACTATGGATAGAAAAATACTGGTCACGCGATCATCGATGCCGCCGTATGAGGAATATATAGAAGCCATTAAGCCCTTATGGGAGTCTCATTGGCTTACAAATATGGGGATGTATCATGCCCAGCTGGAGAACAAGTTAAAAAGCTATCTGGATGTGCCGGAGTTGTCACTGATGGTGAATGGGCACATGGCATTGGAAATGGCCATTCAGATGATGGGGTTCCCGGAAGGGGCAGAAATTATTACAACACCGTTTACTTTTATATCAACGACCCATGCAATCGTAAGGAATCATCTTAATCCGGTATTTTGTGATGTGAAGATGAGTGATGGGACAATAGATGAGCGTAAGATCGAGGAATTGATAACGGAAAAAACGGCTGCAATTGTTCCCGTTCATGTGTATGGAAATATCTGCAATATAGAAGAAATACAAAAGATTGCAGATAAATATGACCTAAAAGTAATTTATGATGCAGCACACGCTTTTGGAATCAAGTACAAAGGCAGGGGAATTGGAAATTATGGGGATGCATCGGTGTTCAGTTTTCACGCTACCAAGATTTTTAATTCCATAGAAGGAGGAGCTGTCAGCTTTTCAGAACATAAATACTATGGAAAATTATATAATCTCAAAAATTTTGGTATTCAGAATGAAGAGTTAGTGGCTGCAGTTGGCGCCAACGCCAAGATGAATGAGTTTTGTGCAATTATGGGATTGTGCAATTTGGAGCATATAGATGCGGCCTTGGAAGACAGGAAAAAACAGTACGAGTTTTATAGGCAGGCAGTGAATGAAATTCAGGGGATAGGGCTGTTTGAGGAAAAAGCAGATGCCACAAAAAATTATGCGTATTTTCCGATTATTGTCCAGGAAGAGTATAAAAGAACAAGAGATGAAATATATGATCTGCTGAAAGAAAACGATATCCATGCGAGAAAATATTTTTATCCTTTGACAGCCGATCAGGCATGTTTTCGGAACAAATATAAAAATAAAAATCTTGACAATGCCAGAAAATTATCAGGCCGGATATTAATTCTTCCAATGTATGAGGGCCTTGAACTACAGCAGATTGCCAATATTATGGATATCATTCGTGGCGGATGATCATTCGGAAACGTGGATGAAATGATGCAAGCAGATTTTCGGTGAGGAACATATATGAAGATAGGAATTATGCAGCCGTATTTTATGCCATATATCGGTTACTGGCAGCTGATTGGTGCAGTGGACAAATTTGTTATTCTGGATGATGTGAATTACATTATGAGGGGGTTTATTAACAGAAATTCCATTTTATTAAATGGGAAACCATACAGATTTACACTTCCAGTGGAAAAAGCATCGCAAAATAAGCTGATCCAAGAGACTGCTCTTAGTTTTACACAGAAGAGTAAAATGGACTTTCTGAAAACCATTTGTAATGCCTATAGAAAATCGCCTCATTTTGAAGAGATTATGCCGTTGATCACAGAAGCGGTCAATTATGAGGAAGCTGATCTGACGGAATTCATCCGGTTTAGTATTGAGAGGGTAATAGCCTTCCTGCATATAGATACAGAAATTTTACTGTCCTCCCAAATAGATAAAGATAATACATTGAAAGCAGAAAAAAGAATTATAGAAATATGTAAGGCATTACATGCGGATACCTATATAAATCCATGCGGGGGCAGAGCCTTATATAGTCATTCTGATTTTGAGAGAGAAGGAATAGCCCTTTTTTTCCTGGAGACAAAAAGGGAGAATATTATTTACAGTCAGAATCAGGATTTTTTTGTGGAAAATTTATCAATTATTGATGTATTAATGCATAACGATATACAGACTATCAAGAAATATTTGAACGAATATGAACTGCGGAAATAGGAAGCAGTTATGAGACTAAGGATTATATGGTCAAATCAATTTTAAGGTAAAAGGCCAGAATGAAAGGAGAATATAAATATGGATGAGCAGGCTAAGAAATGGACATCAAGAGGCACATTGGAGGGACTGAAGTTCGATCACAGAAGGAAGGAATATTATGAATATTTGGATTATTTAAAAGAGACGGACTTGGGAGGAGTACCTGATCTTTTAGAACATTTTACTGCTTATGTAGGTCATATGTCATTGAATAGAGTGCTCACCATATATGAAATTTATAAGAAAACTCTGGGACTCGCAGGACATATTGCGGATGTAGGTGTGTATAAGGGTGCAAGTTCACTTTTGTTTGCAAAGCTGATTAAAATATTTGAATCAGAATCTCTCACAATGTGCCATGGATTTGACTGGTTTGAGGGGACGGGGGCATTGACGGAGGCTGATTCTGATCTTGTAGCGGTAGGAAGTTATAAGGCGGATTATGAAAGTATCAAGACATTAGTCCAAAAGCAGGGATTTGATAACATTTTAAAAATCCACAAGCTGGATCTGATGAAAGATCTGGATACATTTTTTAAGGAAAATGATCATTTGCGGTTTAAGTTGGTCATGATGGATTCCGGCGTATACGAAGTCATGAAAGCGGCAATCCCATTTTTCTGGGAAAGACTTAATCGTGGTGGCATTATGATTTTTGATCAGTATGCCTGCCAGTTTGCGCCGGGTGAAACACTGGCCATTCATGAACTTCTGCCAGGTGTCAAGGTAAATACAATTCCTAATTCATGGATGCCCGATGCTTATATCGTAAAAGAAGTGTAAATTTTGGATCTATAAGAGTTTAGGGAGGAAGAATAATGAGTGCTAAATTTGACACGCCCCTGATTCCTGACCGGAAACCGCTTCAGAATCTTCTGCCGCTAGCAAAACCTCTTAGTCTGTGTATTGATGCATGTGATATATGCAATTTTAAGTGTGATTTCTGTTTTCATAAATACAGACAGAGTGCTGGCACAGCATTAAGCAGAGAACTGTTCGACAAGATTGTGAAGGATATGGAGGACTTTGAGGAACCGTTCAAAACAGTTCATTTATATAATCTGGGTGAACCCCTGATAAATAGTAATATAGCAGATTTTACCAGGGCGCTTAAAGACAGGCATGTTGCTGAAATAACACAGATCACAACCAATGGAAGTCTTCTCACGAAACAGATGTCAGAAGACCTGGTGGCGGCAGGGTTAGACAGAATCACATTTTCCATTTACGGATTGGATGATGCAACCTATAAGAAGTTCTCATCTGCGCAGATTTCATTTAATAGCCTCTTGGATAATATACGCTATTTTTATAGTGTCAGGGGTGACTGCAAAGTTCATGTAAAGATAACAGGCGACTATTTTAATGAACAGCAGAAGAAGGAATTTATCTCATTGTTTAAGGATATGGCAGATACATATTATATTGATAATGCTGTAAATTTATGGCCGGATTTGGTTACGGTAAAGGAGCAGGATCAAGAGCATATGTATGGCATGTTGGATACTGTTGAAAATAACAGAATTTGTCCGCAGCCCTTTTATCAAATGGTGATACATAGTGATGGAACTGTTTCTCCATGCTGTACGGATTATGACAAGAAGCTGATCGTTGGAGATATCAGGGAAAAGAGCCTGAAGGAAATATGGAACGGAGAGCAGTATCAGGCCTTAAGAAAATGTATTTTGCAAGATGACCTGAAAGAGGGAATGCTATGCCGAAAGTGTACGTTCCCATCCTGTGGAGCCAGCACGGACATAACGCCATATAGAGAGGAACTGTTAAGGAAATACGGCTGGTAGTCTGTACAGGATATGAAAGGTCAGGCAGGCGTATACAGGGCTGAAAGGAGCAGGAAGTTGATGTTTCAATGGAATAAAAAGGGATTGATATTTTCGCCCAATGGACATTCTGAGTGGATGTACAGTCATGCACAGTGTCCCTTCACATATGATTTCGGGGACTACATAAGGGTGTATTTTTCAACAAGAGAGGCATATAAAGATGGCATGAGCAGAGCCCATGGCGGATGGGTAGATTTAGATAAAGAAAATTTACAAAGAGTCATCAGAGTGGCCGACGAACCCATGATGGAACTTGGGGGCATTGGCGAGTTTGATGAGTTCGGATCCATGCCCAACAGTATTGTTAAGGTCGGAAATGAGTATTATTTATACTATTGCGGTTGGACGAGGGCGGTAAGTGTTCCGTACTGTTGGGAAATAGGACTGGCAAAAGGCAATGACGCTAAGACTTTTAAAAAGGTCGGTAAAGGACCGATTATAGGGCCGACAATGGAAGAGCCCTATTTGCATGCATGCCCTCAAGTGTACAGATTCAGTGAAAACGAATGGCACATGTACTATCTGTCAGGACAGCGTTGGCTTCAGGGGGATGAAAAAATGGAGTCGCAATACCTGATTGTGCATGCAACGTCAGATGATGGGATTCACTGGAACAGAAACCCACAGCCAGTCATAGAACCGAAAGTAGAATATGAGAGTCAGACCAGTGCTGCGATTCTGAAATTGGAAGATACATATCATATGTTTTTCTGTTATCGATATGGATTGGATTTCCGGCACACGCTGGGAAAGGGATATGCTATGGGATATGCATATTCTAAAGATTTAGTGCAGTGGACAAGAGATGATTCCAAAGTGGGGATTGGCCTTTCAGAGAGCGGATGGGACAGTCAGATGATAGCATATCCTTATATTACGCAGATTCATGATAAATATTATATGTTTTATTGCGGCAATGACTTTGGCAAAGAAGGATTTGGATATGCAGAGCTGGAAATTTTGTAATATGCACAGAGTGTAAGGGTATTTACATGAAATTAACAGACTATATCGTATGTTTCTTAGAAGAATTACAGATAGATACCGTTTTTGGATACATCGGGGGGAGTGTAGCGGACCTGATTCATTCAATCTGCGAGTCCAAACATGTGCAGTATATACAATCTTATCATGAACAGGCTTCCGCCTTTTCGGCCAATGCGTATGCACAGGTTACAGGAAAAACAGGTGTTGCAGTCTCTTCAAGCGGTCCCGGGGCAATCAACCTGATCAATGGGATAGCAAATGCATATTATGATTCGATTCCCTGCATTTTCATTACAGGAAATGTTCATTCAGCAGGGCGGAGACCTTCCGATAAAATTCGCCAGAATGCATTTCAGGAAACGGATATTGTTGAAATCGTAAAGAGTATAACAAAATACAGCGTCTATATAAAAGACGCTTCGGAAATAAAGTACCAGATGCAAAAGGCTTTCTATTACGCGAATGAAGGACGTAAAGGCCCTGTGCTCATAGACATTCCGTATGATATTCAGAGGAAAGACGTTGACGTTGAAGGGATGTCCTCCTTTTGCATAACGGAAAAAAGGAAAAGAGTCTCTCATGTGAGAGAAGTTGCCCGGTTATTAAAAGATTCACACAGGCCCTTATTGTTAATTGGAGGAGGCTGTCAGAATGCAAAAGGTATTCTGAAAGATATATTAAAGAAACTGCCGGTTCCAGTGGCAGCCTCCATGAGGGGACTTGATGTGGTATCCCATGATGAGGATATTTTTGTCGGATTTATAGGTTCCTATGGGAATGCCTGGGCCAATTTAGCGGTGCTGCACTGTGATCTGCTGATCGTTTTAGGGTCTAGGCTTGACGAACGGCAGATGGGATATGATAAAAAGGCATTTGCTCCAAATGCAAAAATTGTACAAGTTGATATTGATCATTATGAACTTGGAAGAAAGACAGACAATCTCATTTCCATACAGGCAGATGTAAATGATTTTTTAAACAGTTTTGCAAAGGCTGCATGCTCCGGTTCCTGGGATAAGTGGACACTGCTTTTAAAAGAATGGAAAAAGAAATATTATAGTAAATTTCATGCGGACAGACAATTGTGTGCCAATGCCATTCTCAGTAAGATTTCCAACATTTTGCAAGAGGATGCAATCATTACGGCGGATGTAGGACAAAACCAGATAATGTGCGCACAATCCTTAAGATTATGTGAAAATAATATTTTCTTATCTTCTTCCGGCTTGGCGTGTATGGGCTATTCCCTGCCAGCAGCTATCGGCGCCTGTTATGCATCCTTACATCGACAGATTATTTCTATCAATGGCGATGGCGGAATCATGATGAATATGCAGGAAATGCAAACGATTAAACGAGAAAAATTGCCCATCAAAATAATCATTCTGAACAATGCCTGTCTGGGGCTGATTCGGAAGCTGCAGGAAAATCTGTTTGCGGGAAATTATTATGCGTCAATCATAGGATATTCTGTGCCTGATTTTGCAAAAGTAGCAGAAACGTTTGAGATGGATTATTTAAAAATAGAAGAAGAGAAAGATATTCAAAACTGTGAAAGCCTGTTAAGCAATGAGCATCCGGTTATCATTGACATTCAGCTGCCTAATGATTTGTCCACATTTTCCGAACCGGGAGAAAATATCTACACACAGGTTCCGCGGCTCTCGAAAGAGGAAGTGGATCAATTGAGAAAACAGGCGGAGAGCATATAGAAAATGAAGAACTATACAATTTTGGTTTCAGGTGCTTCAGGCATTGTCGGATATGGAATTCTAAAGTCATTAAAAGGATACGGATACCGGTTGATTGGTACAACAATCTATGAAAATACCCCTGCAGATTATTTTGCGGATATTGTAGAGATTGCACCCATATCTACCAGTGAGCAGTACATACCCTGGCTTCTTGATGTGATAGAGAAATATAAAGTGGATCTTGCCATTCCAGGCATTGAGATTGATATGTCTGTATGGAATAAAAATCGGAATATTCTGTTACAGACAGGCGCTGAATTTCTTCTGAATAACGAAAGGCTGATATCTTTGTGTTTGGACAAATGGCACTTTTACGAAAGGATGAAAGAAGCAGACAGCAAGTATCGCATATCTTCTTCGATTGAACCTGATTTTCATCGATATGCAGTGCCATTTATCTTAAAACCTCGCTGCGGGTATGGCTCAAAGGGTCTTGTTAAAGTGGAAAACAAAAATACATTTGCGCAATTTGAATCTGAAATAGGCGACAGGCTTATGATGCAGGAGTATGTGGGAAGCTCCTCAGAAGAGTATACGGTTTCGGCCTTTTTGGATATGGACAGCAATGTGAAAGCATTGATTTCCATGAAACGGAAGCTGTCAGACCTTGGATTCACAGAGACAGCAGAAGTAGTGCATCTGGAAGATATCAGGGAAGTTATTGTTGCACTTTCAAATATATTCAAGCCAATCGGACCTACTAATTTTCAGTTTAGAAGGCATAACGAAAGTTGGAAATTACTTGAGATCAATCCGCGTATTTCGTCTGCAACCTCCATTCGGTCAGCGTTTGGATTCAATGAGGCACAAATGAGTGTTGCGTATTTTTTAGAAAAAAGACAGGTACAGCAGCCCAGGATAAGAACAGGCAGAGCGGTGAGATATACGGAAGATTTCATAGTGTTTAACAATGACGGGGCGTAAGCGGTTCACATTTTTTAAAAAGAGGATTATGCAGCAATGGTACTTATCATGTCTGATATACATGGAAACTATGAAGCACTGTCGGAAGTTATGAAAAAGGCGGATGAGATGGGTGTATCAGATATTTATTGTCTGGGTGATATCGTCGGCTATTATTGTCAGGTGAATGAATGCTGTGATGAATTAAGGAAGAGAAAAGTCAAATGTGTGCTGGGCAATCATGACTGGTATATGGTATCGGGAACGAAGTGTGAGAGATCCCGCAGTGTGAATGACTGTCTTGCGTATCAGCGAAAGATGATTCGGAAAGACCATTTGGAGTGGCTGGCCTCTCTGCCGGTAATCAGGTATGAGAAGGGCATTTCTATGGTACATGGCGGCTGGCTGAATCCCATAGACGAATATATGGATTTGAAAGAAACCTATTTTGAGGAAATAGAGGGTAATGTTTTTGCATCGGGCCATAGTCATGTACAGCAGGTAAAAAGATTTCAGGAGAAGCTATATTGTAATCCGGGTTCTGTTGGACAGCCAAGGGACGGTGATAGCAGAGCGGCTTTTGCGATATATGATGGAAAGACATTTGAGCTGTGCAGGGCGGCTTATGATATTGAAAATGTATGCAAGAAGATGAAGGAAGCTGGTTTTGATGCATATTATTATGGCTGTCTGCGGGACGCGTCAAGCAGACTTCATGCTTAGCAGGATGGTTTGGAGATAAGTATCTATGTACAAAATTTTACATCTGTTTCGTATATCTGTGTCAACAGAGGATTTTATCAGGCTGGTGCAGGATCATTTTACACAAGACTTACATGATTTCTGGATTTATGGAGACAGAAAGATAGGAAATTCTTCCATCAATGTATCTCAATATAGGAATGTTAAATATATCCGCAACATAGAGGACAAACTGAAGTCCGGGGAAATATATGAGTATGACAAAATTATTTACCATGGCGTTTTTGAACAGGACATTATCGACTTCTTTTTCTGGAACAGAAGGCTGTTGAAAAAGTTAGATCTGTTTTTCTGGGGTGGGGATAAATTTCTCTATGGCGATAATATCCAGATATATAAGAAGAAAAGTGTTGTTAATAATGCGCATGCAGTTATAAATATCATTCCGGAAGAAAGACAATTTATGAAGAAAAATTATGCTGTACGAGGCAGATTTCTTTGTGCCCAATATGGGCCCCATACAATTGTCAGACAATGTGATCTTGTAACAAAGCAGCCAAGAGACAAAAAGGAATACACTGCAATACAAATAGGAAATTCTGCAACATCCACGAATGCTCACATTGGCATAATGGAGAAGTTAGTAAAATTCAGGGAAGAAGACATTAAGATTTTCCTTCCATTGTCATATGGGGATACAGGATATGCCGACAAGGTCATCAAAACAGGCAAGAATTTATTTGGTGAAAAATTTGTTGGGATGACTGATTTTATGAAGGCAGATGAATATTATCAGTTTATGAATCAGATGGATATTGCAATTTTCGGGATAAAGCGGCAGCAGGCTCTGGGTAATATATTTGCCTTGTTATATTTAGGAAAAAAAGTATTTTTGAAAGAACATACCATTGTACAGCATTATATTAAACATATCTGCCATTGCAACGTATGGGATATCAATGGAATTGCGGATATGACTTATCAGGAATTTATTAGCTTCGGAGAAGATCAGGTATTCAATAACATGAAGAATATGGGACAGATCATGCAGATAGAGTCCGTGGTGAAATCATGGGATACGATTTTCAGAAATACTTAACAGGGGATGTAAGATGTTCAAAGCAATCTATGCTATAGCGAAGACCATACAGGAAAAGGATTTGTATATATATGGAATAAACAGAGATTCGGTTGCAGTCTTTACAAATCTGGCTTTATGGGGAGCAGATATAAAAGGGTTTATTGATAGTGGAGAGGAAAGATATGTCGGACAACATTATATGAATCGTCCGATTCTGTCAATAGAACAAATCAAGGACAGGATACAGGAAGTCACTTTTGTGGCAGCGGATGAACACAGTAAAAAACAGCTCGCCGAGGCTGTTGGAGAAGAGACACGGATTTATTTTTACGATGAAGTTATTGAACCGAATGAGGAACTGCGCCAAAGAGATGTATATATTTATGGCATTGGCGGGTATGGAGAAAAAATTTACAGACAATGTTGTGAGTGCGGCATCAAAATCAAAGCGGCATGCGTAACGAGTAAAGGGCATGTAACTGTCTGGAATGGTTTGCCGGTTCTTAAAGTCAGCGAGATTGACACGAAAGAAAAGTGTGCATTTATCGTAGCCACGATACATGTATCTTATCAGGAACAGATGCTGAAGGAATTAGAAGGATATGAAGGTGATGTGTATGTTTTTAATTACATGTTGCAGAATCATATTTTGCAGGGAAGACTTTTTCAGCTGGTAAGCAATGCAGTCATGGAGCATAGAAAAATATGGTTGTATGGAAACCATGTGGACATAAAGGAACGTTTGAAAGAGATATTTTTGCGGTATTCGGTGCCGATTGAGGGAGAAATCAGCAGTTTAGATGAATTATCGGTACGGTGTAACAGTGATGATTTGGTCGTAATAACAGAGAATGATACCTATGAAGTAGAAAAAATATGTGATTTCTTAGATTCTTTAGGGTTTGCGCTGGAAAAGAAAGACTATACATCATTGGGCTGTGAGATGTTCAAATACGAGAATTGGGAAAAGACTTGTACGGATATGCTTCTGGGCTGGTCAAACATGTCAAACAATGCAAAATATCCGGGGTTCTTTACTTATGGTGATGATAACGAGAGTGACATCAGGATAATGGTTCTGGGAGGGTCTAATTCCATAGACGGCATTTTCAGAACAAGGTCCTGGGTGGAATTGTTTTATGAAAAATTAGTCAGAGAAAACTATCATATTACGTTGTTTAACGGTGCTGCATGCGGGCATGGATGTACCAGGGAACTACTGCACTTATTGCGAGATGGGGCGTACCTTGGACTGGATTATGTCATAAGCCTCAGCGGCGTGAATAATATAACCAGTCATGGAGTGGAAAATTACTTTTCAGGTGATCTGGGGAGAAGCGACACAAGTACTGTGTGCGGCGTAGAGAGTACAGAGAGTCTATATGAATTTTGGTGCAGAAACATCAGCATAATGGAAAGCGTTACATCCTTATACGGCGCGAAGTTTTTTGCATTCCTGCAGCCCATGGCCATTCATGAGAATATGGATTTGTCCAAGACAGCCATGCATGAAACAAGGGATGCTAAGGAAGGAATTTTAGAATTCAGGAAGATGGCACAGCAGGATGCCAGAGGATTATACACAAACGCAATTGCTTTTTTTGATGGCAAGCCGGATGTATATATAGATAATTGTCATTATTCCAACAAAGGCAATATATTATTAGCTGATTTGGTGTATGAGACAATGATAAAAAGTGAGGGACATTTGAGGAAACAGCAATCATGAATGCGGTTCACAGATTCCTGAATATATTTGCATGATAGATTGTGAAAAAAGAAAATGAGGAGAGGTATACGATGGAGAAGATTGTAATATATGGGGGAGGAAACACTGGCAAAAGCGCCTATTACTATTTCAAGAGCCAGAACAAATATGAGTGTTTGTTTTTTGTGGACAATGATAAGAGCAAACAGGGTACCTTGTTTGAGGGATTGGAGATGAAATCTCCAGATGTATTAAGAGAACTGAAAGGTGTAAAGGTCATCATTGCCAGTATTTTCTGGAGAGAGATTCTGCAAGAGGTGGAAAACATCACTGGCTTGGATGTTGCAATATACGGACCGGCGATAGAAGATCATGTGAGTCCTGCCGTGAAAGAAGAACTGGACAACAGGACCATAAATCTTGGCAGTTTCTTAAAAGCGCAGGGAGAAATAAAGTGTAAGGAATTAGTCTTTGTTCCTGGTGGATCGCAGATTCTGGACTATGTTTTTCTCAAGGCGCTGGCTGAAAAATATCATTGTAAAAAGTATCTGGAAATTGGCACCTACATTGGTGAAAGTATCAATATTTTGTCGGATTGTTGTGACAAGTTATATAGTATTACGGCGCCGAAAGAGGGAAGTCCGTTTTCCGCAGACAGCTGGTGCAGAGATTTAAATCTGCCTAATTATAGTGAAAGACTGGCCTATAGTGACAAAATCTCTCATCATTATACAGATTCCAAGATATTTGATTTTTCCAAGATAGAAGAAAACATAGATCTCTATTTTATAGATGGGGATCATAGCTATCTGGGTGTTTACACTGACACTAAAAATATCTTTCAGACCAGGAGTAAAGATTCCATTGTTGTATGGCATGATTTCAGGAAGGGTGGTTTTGCCTATGTGAATGAAACCATTACTGCGGTAAAGGATGCCTTAGGAGAACAATTTAAAAATGTATACGTTACAAATGGTAATTATTGCGGGGTTTATTTACCAGATATGTATATAGAGGATTTTGAAATTTGCGGCGGAATAAAATATGAAAAAAATGCAAAATTGTATACCTATGATATAAGCCTGGGGAATTGCCACATAAAGTGATCAGATCAATCAACATATAATAACAGGACATGACAGAAACACCTAAAAGCAGGAGAAAGATGCCAATGAATATTTCAAATATATTTCCATGGAGCGACAACTGGTGGTTTGAGGATCATAAGGCATGGTTTATTATTGGATCGCGGAATGTTCTGTGCTGCTTTAATCTGAGCAATTATGAATGTGAAGTGATGGTTAACATACCGGATGTATTATCCAGGAAGTTCAGGGCTGTATCAAAATGCATGAAATATAAAAATGAAATTTATTGTTTCCCGGTATTTGGAAACAATATATGGATATACAGTATAGAAGACGGAGCTTTTTCAGCGATTCCTATGGAAATGCCCCCTGATGTGTGTCCGGAAATATATGATTTTTGGGAATACAACGGAGCAATATTTGCGGTTTCGATACAATTAAAAACCATTTTTGTAATCAATCCAAGAGAAAAACGAATTGAAAATGCGTATGTACTCTGTGAAGAAGGGGGTATAGCAAAAAGTGTAAAAGTTGGAACAGCTATATACAGTCTGTCGGGAATGTCTGAAAAGATTTATAAGTTTGATCTTGTTACAAGAAGAATTGTTACCTTTGAACTTCCTCATATGGGAAGGAGATACAGCACGATTTGTTTTGATGGAGAGAATTTCTGGCTGGGAGGTTATCGGGAAGAAGTATATCTATGGAATGAAGAGAATAACAGATTAGCTATATACCCGTGCAACGGTGAAGGGTCTCGTCCAGGCGGCTTTGAAAAACACATGGACAACGGCGAGGATTGTATCACACAAGAATGTGAAATACCTGTATTTCTATATTCTGCTGCTGCCGGAAAATATAGTTGGTTTATACCATATCAGACAAACAGGATTATTTATGCAGACAAGGAGAGCCATAGGCTTTGTGCGGTTGAAGTGTCTGAAGAAATGGAGGATGAGGAGAGTTCCTGGCAGGAAGGAGATCTCAAAGTTAAATATGTATTGGTATATGTGAGAGAGAACCGGTATTTAGGGATCTTCTCAATCAGTCAGAATCAAATGTTAGAGATAGATTCAGAGCAATTGACTTATAAATGGTGTGATTATCATATGGGGGATAAGAGCATTAAGAAATATGCAGAATTGGTTGATTGTGAATTCTATGAAAGCATTGTATGGGAGAGGGAAGTCTACAAGGAAGTACTTAGGAGAAGCAGTCAGAGCGCATGTGACGGTGAAAGTGAAAAGATGGGAGACAATATTTACAGAGAAACTATCAGGTGACGCCGGATCAACAGGCGGATGTATTTGAGAATGGGAGAAAATGTTATGAAATATGCATTGATTGGCTGCGGCCGTATTTCACCAAACCATATTGCGGCAGCGCAGAACAATGAACTGCAATTGGTTGCAATCTGTGACATAGTGCCGGCATGTATGAAGGATAAGGCACTCAAGTTCAGGCTGGATGCGGATGTGAAGCAGTATATGGATTATCAGGAGATGGTGGAGAAGGAGAAGCCGGAACTGGTGGCGATTTGCACGGAGAGTGGCAAGCACGCCCAGATTGCACTGTTTTGTATTGAACATGGCTGCAACTGTATTATTGAGAAGCCAATTGCTCTTTCTATCGCAGATGCGGATGCAATGATAGCAGCCGCCATCAAACATCACGTGAAGGTGTGTGCCTGTCATCAGAATCGATTCAATAAGTCTGTACAGATTATACGGGAAGCTATCGACATGAATCGTTTCGGAAAGTTATTCTATGGGACAGCTCATATCAGGTGGTGCAGAGATCATGAGTACTACGACAGAGCGTCCTGGCGGGGTACCTGGGAGCAGGACGGCGGTGCACTGATGAACCAGTGTATTCACAACATTGACCTGCTGCGTTGGATGATGGGCGGCGAGATTGATGAAGTAGTGGGGATGACGGATAGGCTGAACCATAATTATATCGAGGCGGAGGATATGGGAATCGCCCTGATAAAGTTTAAAAACGGAAGCTACGGCATCGTTGAGGGAACAACGGATGTTTATCCGAGTAATCTGGAGGAGACGCTGTATATTTTCGGGGAAAAAGGCACTGTAAAAGCGGGCGGACAGTCTGTCAATGTAATAGAGGAGTGGAGGTTTTCGGATCTTCTTGACGATCCGGTGCAGGTCAAGGCAAAGTTTCACGAGAACCCGCCGAATGTGTACGGATACGGTCATACACCGCTCTATGCGGATATGATCAATGCCATAAAGAACGACCGACAGCCCTATGTCACGGCCATGGACGGAAAACGGGCGCTGGAGCTTGTGTTGGCGATTTATAAGTCGGCGGCAGAGGGGGGCAGTGTGAAATTCCCGTTGGAGAAATGTGCAACAACTGATTTTAAGGGAAGATTTTAGTATTGATTGTGATATGTAAAATACATCTTTGGAAAGTTGGGAAGTAGATGAGACAGTATAGATTATTAGAAATTACAGTGCAGTATGACCAATATTTAAGGGAGTTTTATACGCTGCACAAGGATTTTGATAAGTGGTCATATGATGAATTGTATGCCGCATTGGTTGAAGATGCTTTTGCGGAATCAGATTTCATACATCGCGAATTGAATAAGATGGGGATACAGTCAAAGGCCGTTTTTTGCAATAACAGAAATCTGCAGAAAAAATGGAAGGGTTTCACAAAGGATATGTCATATTTTGACATCCTTTTATCACAAATCAAGGACTTTAAGCCAGATATTATTCTGGTTTCAGACGTGAGCCAGTTTTCTCGGGAAGAGACAAAGATGATAAGGGATTGTCTGGCACCGAAAGTGATAAAATTGGTCGGTTATCATTTTACGGGGTTAAATGACGTGTTCCGGGAGCATGCCCCTTTGTATGATCAGATATATACAGGGAGCAGAGCTTTTGTGAACTCTATGAACAGTTATGGGCTGCCGGCGTATTTGCTCAGGCATGCGTTTGCGCCGTCCATTCTGGAGCAGGTACCTGCGTGTGAAAGAAAGAATGAAATATGCTTCTTAGGATCTGTCATCGTATCAGAAACAATACATAACAACAGAGTACAGATGTTTAGCCAGCTGATCAAAGAGAAGATACCCTATGACTTTTATGGCAATATCTATGGATCCCTTCAGGAAACCAATTTAAGTGGTGATGACCGGGAAATGATGGATATCGCGGCAGAAATCACGAAATCTGTGAAGCCGGGTGCGTTTGGGTTAAAGTATTACGAAATCATGAATCAATATAATGTCTGCCTGAACCTGCATGCTATATGTGCTGGCAGTCATGGCGCCGGCAATATGAGAATGTTTGAGGCAACTGGTATGGGAACCTGCCTGCTCACAGACAGCAGGGATGAAAATGCAGAATTGTTTGATATAGATAAGGAAATCGTAGTGTACGAATCCTTTGAGGATATGGCCGAGAAGGCGGGGTGGCTGATAGACCATCCCAAAGAAGGAAAAGAGATAGCGCTTGCAGGACAAAAGAGAACCTTGAAGGATCACACCTATAGAAATAAGGCGGAATGTCTCAATGAATATCTGCAGATGCTATTAGTGTGAGATGGAGAATGCCTGAGATGCGGCATTTTTTGTACAGATTTTGATTTTCTGTCACAGACAATAGAAATGATAAGGAAACAAAGGTTGTAGATGTATGGTGAGTGGTATTTTTGATAAAGCGGCGTATTTACATATGCAGCATATTATGAAGAAAAGACCGTTGGACATTAATGTGGAAACGGTCACTATGTGTCCGGTAAAATGTGCTTTTTGCTGTAATCGTTTATTTAAGAGAGATTTTGTGGTCATGGATCACCGGCTTTTTGAAGATATTGTAAGGCAGTATTGTGATATAGGCGGCGGAACGATAGGGATTGGCTCCATGCAGTCTGACTTTCTTTCAGATCCTATGCTGATGGAAAGAGTGAAGACTATTTATAATTATAAAAAGCAATTATGGGTGCATAGTACAACAACCCTCATATCGTGTGCCAGATATGATGATAAAGAGTTATTACAAATATTAAAATGCTTTGATTATTTAGTAGTTTCTGTACCTGGATATGATCAGAAGTCATATCTGGATATGGCGGGGATTGATGGATTTATTACGTTCAAAGAGCAATTAAAGCGGATAAAAAAACTTATTGTAAAGAACAATCTAGAGGTGCAGGTAGATATAGCATTCAGAACCAACAATAAACATTTGTTAACAAAGAGTGAATTTTATCAGGAAGTGAAGGAACTGTTTCCGATTGGCGATATAAAAGATTCGTTCTTTTCATGGTTTGGTTCTGTCAAAAAAGAAGATTTGCCGAAGGGGGCAAAGCTGATTTACAGAAATAATCAGAAAATGCAGGAAAACTGTGTTGTGCCGAATGCGACATTGGCAATACAGGCAAATGGGAAAGCGGTGGGATGTGGATGCATTGATTGGTTAGAAAAATATGTTATTGGAGATACCAATAAAAATACACTGAAAGAGATTTGGACATCACCCAAAGCAATAAAATTCAGAAATGCATTTCAGACCAGGGGGGGGGGTAAAAGACTTCCAACAATATGTCAGGAATGCGGGTTATATATTTCCGTTCGGGAATGTTTGGAGAAGAAGGAACTGTTGGGATATAAATCAAAAGACGGATTGTATTACTGTGTGAAGAAAAAGATTTAGAGTTGAAAGTGCGGAAAATAAGTTATTTATTGTCTGAATGCAGATGGCATTTGGAAAAGAAAGCAGGCATAAATGGATTTTATACCAGTAAATGAACCGCTGTTAAACGGCAATGAAAAAAAGTATTTATGTGAATGCATCGATACGGGATGGATTTCTTCGGAAGGTCCTTTTGTGAAAGAGTTTGAACAGAAGATGAGTGCTGTAGCAGGGAGAAAATACGGTATCGCTGTATCCAATGGAACCGCTGCTTTGGAAGTGGCGGTACAGGCGCTTGGGATTGGTGAAGGTGATGAGGTTATTATGCCTGCCTTTACAATTATATCCTGTGCAATGGCAGTGACCAAACTGGGGGCGCTGCCAGTGCTGGTTGACAGCGATATACATACGTGGAATATGAAGGTGGACGAGATTGAGGCGAAGATAACGTCAAAGACGAAAGCAATTATGATCGTTCATTTATATGGGCTGCCTGTTGAAATGAAGCAGATTCTGAAACTGGCTGAGAAATACAATCTTAAAATTATAGAAGATGCGGCGGAGATGCATGGACAGACTTATTATGGAAGGCCTTGTGGCAGCTTTGGCGACATAAGTATATTCAGTTTTTATCCCAATAAGCACATCACCACAGGTGAAGGCGGCATGGTAGTAACAAATGATGAAGAATTGGCAAAACGATGCAGGGTGCTGCGAAATCTTTGTTTTAGACAGGATGTTCGATACGTGCACGATGAGATCAGCGATAATTACCGGTTCACCAATTTACAGGCGGCAGTCGGGCTTGCACAGCTTGAGCGGCTGGATGAGTTTGTAGCGCGTAAACGTGCAATGGGTAAATATTATACGGAGCAGCTACAGGATGTAGATGGTCTTATACTCCCCATAGAAAAAACGGATTATGCGGATAACATCTATTGGGTATATGGTATTGTGCTGGACAAACAGATTAAGGCAGATAACAGGAAGATACAGAAATTATTGGCAGAAGAGGGAATTGGCTCGCGAACATTTTTCTGGTGTATGCATGAGCAGCCGGTTTATCAGAAGCAAGGGTTGTTTATAAAGGAAAGTTACCCTCAGGCAGAATATCTGGCAAGAAAGGGATTTTATATTCCCAGCGGATTGGCGTTGACGGAAGGACAGATGCAAAGAGTAGTAACCGGCTTACGGAAAGCTATGGAAGAGATTTGTTCTGCATGTTAGATAAAGGGCAGCATGAAGCAGCTGAATAGATAGAGAAAGAGAGAGCAAATGAGACAGATAGAGGAAGTAAAGAAAAAGGATAGATTGATAGCAACCATTATCCGCGACGGCCATAATTGTGACGGCGTGGATTTTATTACACCTGATGCATATTCCCAGCAGGTTGCCTACATGCATCATCCGACTGGAAAAGTGATAAATGCGCATATACATAATCTGGTTCATAGGAATGTGGTGTTAACGCAGGAAGTGTTATTTATCAAGAAAGGGATCCTGCGGGTTGATTTTTATGATGAGTATGAAGACTATCTGGAAAGCAGGGACTTGCATGCAGGAGATATCATACTGCTTGTTTCCGGCGGACATGGATTTCAGGTGCTGGAAGAGGTAGAGATGATAGAGGTGAAACAGGGACCTTATGCGGGAGAAGAGGATAAGAAGCGGTTTCCCGGAATTGAAGACAACGAAGTGATTTACAAAGAAAAATAATCATAAAGATTTATTCATAAAAGGGAGACTACTATGGCAAAGAAAAGGATTGTATGTTTTGGCGTGGGCAGGATATATCAGACTTTTTTAGATCTGTATGACAGTTCCAAAGCAGAGATTGTGGCATTAAGCGACAATGATGTCAGGAAATGGACTTTACCGGATTTTATAGAACCGTCCAAGATCAATGAGGTGGAATATGATTTTGTCATTGTTACTTCCATGTACTATGCAGAAATAAAACAGCAATTATGTGGATATGGAATTGCACAGGAACGCATCTTAAACTTTTATGACGTCTATGCGAATTTGGTAGTACAGGATAATTATTGTATATTTGATATTCTCAAAGGCAATGTGCCGGTGGCAGTGCAGTATGAAAAAGATATTAGAAGTATAAAGAGTATTCAGGAAAAGAATCTTTTCCTGAGTGCGAGAAATTTTGTACATACCATGTGTGATAAAAAGATACGTTCCCTGGAAGAAGTGGAATTTCAGGTGTTTTCCCAGTTTGGGGAAGATGGGATCATTCAGTGGCTGATTCATCATGTGGATATCGGCAGCAGAACATTTGTTGAATTTGGGGTAGAGGATTATGAAGAGGCAAATACAAGGTTTCTGCTGATGAATGATAACTGGAGCGGCCTTGTGATGGATGGGAGTAAAGAGAACATTGACCACATTAAGAATGCGGAATGGTTCTGGAGATATGACCTGACAGCCATTGATGCATTTATTACAAAGGAAAACATCAACGGACTTATCACAGGCGCAGGGTTTGAAGGTGATATAGGGATATTGAGCATCGATTTGGACGGGAATGACTGGTGGATTTTGAATAGCATTACCTGTGTTTCCCCACGAATCTTGATCTGTGAATACAATAACATATTTGGAGCAGAGCAAAAGGTGACAGTGCCTTACGACGCAGCATTTGTCCGGACCAAGAAACATTACAGCAATCTGTACTGGGGCTGTTCTATTGCTGCATTTTGCGGATGGGCCGAGGAGAATGGCTATTATTACATGGGCAGTAATACGGCGGGAAATAACGCCTTTTTTGTCAGAAAAGATTGTATTGGGGCCCATATGATACCAGAAAAGGCACAGATGTTTATTGAGAGTAAATATAAAGAAAGCAGAGACGAGAAGGGAAATCTTACATATTTAAGAGGCGCTGACAGATTGAAGTGCATCAGATTCATGGAACTGTTTGAAATAGAGAGCGGATGTATAGATACCATAGAAAATATTTATGGCATCTGCTGTATGGCGGAGGAATAATCCATGGAAGTGTTTAAAGACTATGCATATTATTATAATGCGTTTTATCAGGATAAAGACTATCAAGCGGAAGCTGTGCAGGTGGACAGTCTGTTAAAAAAATATGGAACGAACATTCAGAGCGTGATCAATTATGGCTGCGGAACCGGCAGGCACGATCTTGCACTTTGCAGGCTGGGGTATCAGTGCACGGGGATTGATATGAGTCCCCTGATGATTGAGATTGCCCGGGAAAATGCAAAGAATGAGGCGGTTACCATCGATTTTTCAGTGGCAGATATCAGGACCTATGAGCCGCAGGGAAAATACGATGCCGTGATATCCCTCTTTCATGTGATGAGTTACCAGAACAGCAATCAGGACATCACGGATGCGTTTCGGGCGGCAAGGCAGGCGCTTGATCAGGGAGGGATCTTTCTGTTTGATGTCTGGTACGGGCCGGGTGTGCTGAGTGATAAACCAGCTGTACGGGTGAAAGAAATAGAGGATGAACAGAATAAATTGGTCAGGATTGCAAGGCCGATTATGCATGACAGAGAAAACGTGGTTGATGTCTGCTATGAAGTGTACGTGATAGAAAAGAAAACCGGGAATACAAAGACAATTCATGAAGTGCATAATATGCGATATTTTTTCAGGCCGGAGTTAGAATTTCTGCTCAAAGAGGCTGGGTTTGAACTGCTTGACAATATAGATTGCCAGACTCTATCAGAGACAGGCTATGATTCATGGACCAGTTATTTCATTGCCAGGGCTGTGTGAGTGTGAGAAAGGACATGATATGAAAAAGAGAATTGCAGTCATACTCAACAGCGAACCGGAATGGGGCGGGGAACACCAGTATGTCCTGACGGTGATGGCATGTCTGGAGCAAGCAGAAGATGTGGAAGTTATGGCTGTCTGCGGCAGCCGGTTCTGGAGAAAGTGGTGCAGGGAACATAAGATTAGAGTTTGGGATACTGCATGGCCGGTGTTTACCGGGAAGGAGCAGAGGCAGCATATCAGACATCCCTTCTGGTCACGGATGTATGTGATGTATATGACGGCGTTTGGCAAACGGCTTCGTGCAGAGAAAGCAGATGCCATTTTATGTACAACGCAGGGCGCTTTTATTCCAAACTATGGCAGGAAGGTAATCGTACCCGTGCATGACCTGATGCATCGGTATGAGGGAAGATTTTCGGAAGTCAGAAAGGATTTTCAAGAGAGGGAATTGGTCTTTGCTTCCAAGGCAAAATATGCGTGGTGTGTTCTGACAGACTCTCAAACCGGAAAGAAACAGTTTATGGAGTCTTATGCGGCATATATGCGAAAGAAGATGCCTCATTTTGTCAGTATTCCGTTTGTTGCGCCCGGTCATATTACAGAATGTGAGGAAGAGACGATCGATACACCGTCCAAATATATATTTTATCCGGCGCAATTCTGGGAGCATAAAAATCATATTAATTTAGTCAAAGCAATTCATATACTGGCCAAGGATATTCCCGACATTCATCTGGTTTTAGTGGGTTCTGAGAAGAACAGTATGGGGAGAATCAGACAGTATATTACCCAGAATGGACTGGCTGATAACATAACCATCATGGGATTTGTGAGCAACGGAAATATAACTTATCTGTATAAACATGCAGCAGGGCTGGTCATGCCGTCTTACTTTGGACCTACGAATATCCCTCCGCTGGAGGCGATGGCTCTGGGATGCCCGGTAGCGGTATCGGATAAATATGCCATGCCGGAGCAGGTTGGTGATGCCGGGCTTTTGTTTGATCCGGATTCACCTGATCAGATTGCAGCGTGCATCAGGAAATTGTGGTGTGATGAGGCAATGAGACAGGACATGATTCAAAAAGGGTATCAGAGAATCAAAAGATGGACCGTAAAGGAGTTTGGCAAGCGGCTGCAGAAGGTAATTGAGAAAGTGTAAAAGCGCTTGGGAACGGAAAATGATGATTAGGAGGAATTAAGAATGAAAAAAGCTGGAATCTCACTAGTATCCGCATTGATCGGAGCAGCTGCCGGAGCAGGCGTGGCAGGGAAGGCCGTGATTGGAGAAAAAGAAAAGGTCAAGGCTATGTCAGATAAACATCTGGCACTTTTCCTGATGATGAATCAGTGGGTCAAAGTGAAGCAGGAAGGCAAGAACCTGTCGGCGTATTTTAAGAAGAACGGTTATCAGCGGATTGCCATTTATGGAATGAGCTATGCAGGGGAAACGCTGGTGGACGAATTAAAGGATACGGAAATTAAGGTGGCCTATGGAATAGACAAGAAGGCGGATTCCGTGTATTCGGACGTCGGCATTTGTTCCATGGAGGACAATCTGGAAGAAGTGGATGCAGTTGTTGTGACGGCCATAACCTTTTTTGATGAGATTGCACAGAAGCTTTCGGATATCATAGACTGTCCGATTATTTCGCTGGAAGATGTTTTGTATGAAGTATAAACGCAAGTTTATGAAACGATTTTTATGATGGGACAATGCAAGATGGATACGAAGGTTTCTATAATCACGCCCTGTCTCAACAGTGAGGAGACCATACGGGATACCATAGAAAGTGTTTTGGGACAAAGCTATCAGAATATTGAATATATCATTGTAGATGGCCGATCCACAGACCGGACAATAGAGATTGTGAAAGAATACGCATCTGGATTTGGAGGACGGTTACGGTACATAAGCGAAAAGGATTCCGGTATTTATGATGCCATGAATAAGGGAATCCTGCAGGCCTCAGGGTCTGTGATCGGGATTATCAACAGTGATGACTGGTATGAACCTGAGGCTGTGGAGCAGGCCGTACAATGTTTCCAGGATACCGGTGCGGATGTGGTGTACGGAGAAATCTGGATGATTGATGAAAAGGGGCGGCGGGAATATCATACCTGGCATTCCCCATTCCCACTCCATCCCAGTACCTTCATCAGGCGGGAAGTCTATCAAAAGTACGGCATGTTTGACATAGGTTATCAGATTGCGGCAGATCGGGACTTATTGCTGCGGCTGATGTCAGAGCGTGTCAGATTTGCATATGTTGACCGGATATTGGCAGATTTCAGGACCACCGGCGTCAGCCATACAAGAAGTTTATTGTGTGCGAAAGAAGCTTATGAGATCAATCTGAAATATCTGGAGAAATGTCCGGGAGATTATTTGAATAAAGCAGATATAGAAGAAAGTTATGACCGGGTTAAACTGCTTTACGTGAGCCAGAGAAGGCCTCAGATCATCAGGGAAGTACTGGGCAGATATGCTAAGGTGTCAGACGGCGTGATACTCTTTGGTGTGGGCAATTGCGGTGCGGAATTACAGACCATTCTGAGAAATTGTGATATTCCTGTACTTTTCTTTGTGGACAATGAGGAGAAGAAGTGGGGGTTGGAGAGGCAGGGTGTCAAGATCTGTTCGCCTGCAGTATTGCGGCATTGCAGTGGCCATGTGATTGTCACAATCTCAAAACATGAAAAGGCTATTTGCAGTCAGATTCAGGCGTATGCCAACCCGTTATTGACCTTAAGTGTGCTGCGGGAAATACGGCAAGGCGTCATAGATGATTGTGGCGATTTGTTTTGAAAGTAAGAAAAGGAGAAGCAGACGGATGCAGTTAATATTGTTTGGAGCAGGAAATTACGGTAAGAGTGCACTCTCCTTTTTTGGCGAAGAGAATGTGTTTTGTTTCTGTGACAATGCCGTCAGAGGCAGCGATGACAGAGAGGTCTGTGGAAAGCGGGTGATCTCTTTTGACGGATTCCGGGAGATCTGGCAGGAGTACATTACGGTCCTGTGTCTGAAGCCGGAGTTTAGTCTGGAAGTGTGCAAACAGTTGGAGGAAGCCGGCATAGAGGGCTATGTGGTATATGAAGCGCTTCAGGATGAAGACAGAACACCGGCTGCATGGATGGAACAGCTTAAGGATAGCAAAGAGCGGGAAAAGATACAGAGAAGATCCTGCTTATATCTGTTGGATAAAGTGATGACCCAGTATAAGTATCTGCGGCGCCATCTGGATATCACAACGTTAACGCCGGCAACGGGAGAGTTGAGAATGCTGCAGTTCAGGCTGCTGGATGAAGCGGAAGCCTTTTTTGACTTTATAAAGGAACTGCAGATCAAACCTTTCCTGACATTCGGGAATTTAATCGGGGCCGTCAGACATCGGGGATTCGTTCCGTGGGACGATGATCTGGATTTTGGCCTTATCAGGGACGAATATGAGAGATTGTTGGAGTTCGCACATGCAGAATGTACGGTTTTGACTTATGAACCGGATGATAAGGTCTGGGTGGATGCTGATGGGAACATCATGGAAGACAGTGTGGTTCGGCATAAATATGCAGGCAAATATATTTTTAATCTTCGTCCGGATTTTATGCAGGTTGGAAAATGTACAGAGGAAACGCATTATTATGTGATGGATATCTGGGCATATGACTTTTACAGGAACGAATATGACATCGAGGAGTATATCAAATGGATTGAAAAAGTAGATGAAAAGGCACTGCAAAAGAAGAAATGGAGGGAGAAACTAAGTGTCAGAAGAGGGGCGATTCAAAATAATCCTATGATCAGCAGAGAGATGACGGATCACTTTTTCCCGGGCGTAGACAATTTCAGAGGCTATCCGGGGGAACGCTCCATTGACAGTTGGATTCCAAGCAAGGATATTTTCCCGCTGCAGAAGGTTCAATACGAGGACAGGATGTTTTGGGCGCCGCATAAAATGGAAGCGCTTTTGCGGTATGAATTTATAGATTTTATGAAATTGCCGGATGATGTAGGGCTTATGCCTCATGGCGGAACAGAGACGGAGTAAAAAACGGCATATCAAAAATTTGCTGCTGCGGAATGGAACCTGGGAGTGAAACGGTGAGTTGTGAATTAAGTATTATTATACCTGTTTATAATGCTGAAAAATATATAAGCCGATGCGTGATGTCTGTCATCAACCTTCGCCGGCCTGTGCTTGAAGTGATTCTCGTGGATGATGGGTCGGACGATGGTTCCGGCAGATTGTGTGATGTGTTTGCAGACAAATATGAAAATATCAGGGCTTTTCATAAACCCAACGGGGGTGTCGTTTCTGCCAGAAATTTCGGACTGCATGCTGCAAATGGAAAGTATGTTACTTTTATGGATGCCGATGACTGGATCAGGGCAGCGTTTCTAACGGAAGCGGTTGAGCAGTTGGAGGCTGGAAGGGGAATTGATATTGCAGCGGGCTGCATGAGGCGGGTCTTGGGTGATGGAAGAGAGAAATCCATCTTTCCCAAAGAACAGGAAGCATGTATTTTCTCAGGGGAAGATGCCAGGGAGGCTTTGTTCAAACGAGAATACTTCGGGTGGGAGTTATGTGGAAAAGTCTACCGAAAAACACTGTTTGACGGATGGAAAGCAGATGAGAACATAAGAATCTGCGAGGACCTGGATGCAAGTTGGGAGTTGTTTAAGAGGGCGGATAAGATAGTATATCAGCCCATGCCTTTTTATTATTACTTTTGGAATGAAACCAGCGTAACAAGTGAATATCATTATCTGGATGCAAAGTCCTATTTGGTCTTTGAAAGAATTTTATATGCAGGTGAAGGAGTTTCTTCCTATATTAAGGAGGCCTTGACAGACCATTATATAAAAAGTCTCGTGAATCTCATTCGTGAAAGCTTTTATCAGAAAAGGGAAACAGAGGAAATTGAAACATATCAACGTAAATTGCATAAGATCTGTTCTGCGGCAAAAGAAAGCTGCGGACAGGATGTTATGGAAATGTGCAGTGGTTATCAGGAGACGCTTGGCTATCTTGATGCGTTCAGAACATACATAGGCAAACGGTTTCAGGAGATTTACGAAGGGCATAAACGAGTCTATTACTGGGGAACGGGAGCAGTCGCTGATTATGTGTCCAGGATTGCTTCTTCAATGGGATTTGACTGCAGTGGTTATATCGTGTCGGAAGGGGAACTGCGAAAGACCGGTTATCAAGGGAAAAAAGTACTGTATTTGTCAGATGGGGAAGTAGAAAAAACGGATGCCATTATTTTACTGGTAAAAAGGGAGTCGCAGGAAGTACTCAGTAAAAACCTGCAGAGCAGAGGCTATCAAACTGTTTTTGGGATAGACACGATGGGGGTTGTGTAGTTATGAAAAAACTTGTCATTTTCGGCAGCGGGAAAATAGGACATGATGCACTTATATTTTTGGGCAGTGAGAATATAGAATGTTTCTGCGACAATAATTTATCACTAAAAGGTACAGAAAGATATGGAAAGAAAATACGCTCTTTTGAGGAGCTGAGAACGAACAGTAAGGATGTCATTGTCGTGATTGCGGTGGCCGGATTTGTGTCTTATGACATTGCCAAACAATGTGAAGAGAACGGCGTGTCAGACTATCTGATTTATACATTTTTGAGAGAAACGTATCCTCAGTTTGAACGTGCACAGATGCTTGCCTATCTGGAAAATGCGATGAACAGACTGGATATACGTAAAAATATCTATCTGCAAAGGGCCAGGGAACTGGAAGGACAGGTTGGGTATTTCAGGAGGCATGCGGACATTCGGCATATGAGTCCTGCAAAGGGAGAACTCAGACGAAGACAGCTGAAATCGGTAGAGGCATCGGCGACGTTTTTTAGGAAGATAAGGGAAGCCGGGATAAAGCCTATTTTATTCGGTGGAAATTTATTGGGGCATGTTAGACACAATGGATTCATTCCCTGGGATGATGATATTGATTTTGCGCTGATCAGAGAGGATTATGAGAAGCTGAAAGAATACTGTAAGCTGCATATTTATTCGGAGAAAGAATCTGAGGACAGACAAAATAGAAACAAGGAAGTGGCGCCGGAATTGCAGCAATATGTGTGGGCTTTGCGATATGACCATCTGTATGTAGGGGCACAGATGGAGGACGGCTATTGTGTGGGTATAGATTTTTTCCCGTTAGAGTATTATGCGGATGACTATAGTCTGCAGGAATTCAGGGAATTAGCAGACAGGTTGAGAATGGATCTGCTGTTGCTGAATACCGAAGAAGAAAAAATAAAATACATTGAGAACGCAAAGAAAGATATGGGAGAGAACATTGCCAGAGAGAGCCATCATATATATTTTGGCCTCGATAGTATGGAAATGTGGCTGGGTTTCCACAGAGAGCACTTTATTCCCAGAGATGTGGTATTTCCCTTAAAACAGGTTATGTGGGAGGGGGAAATGTTCTGGGTGCCTAATGATGCGGAAGAATTTTTGACATATGAGTATCAGAATCCATGGGATTTTCCAAAGGATGTAGGTATTCCTTCCCATTTCAGGATAAGTGAAGATGAGGCATAAACAGGAACTTTGGATCTGATAAAGCGGATGATTGCGCGCTGATATAATGGGGATTTTCATATTGCCATGAAGGGGAAAAGAGGCTGATTGTGGGCGTGTCTGAAATAAGCATTATCGTACCCATTTATCATGGGAAAAAATATATTGAAAATATGATACGGCAAATAGCAGCCTGTGCTTTAGAAAGTAAAGGTGACTATACCCTTGAACTTTTATTTGTCAATGACGATCCCGGCGAGTGCATAGGCAGTCTTTCAATGTACACGCAGGCATGTCTGCCGGATTTGTTTTCCGCGGGAATGGAGATTAGGACAATCGAGACAGAGCAAAACAGAGGTATCCACGGGGCCAGAGTCAGGGGATTAGAACACTGTACGGGGGATTATGTCTTGTTTTTGGATCAGGATGATTGTATCAAACCGGAGTACTTTTCCAGCCAGTTAACACATCTTGGAGAGGCAGACGCAGTGGTGTGTAAACTGCTCCATGAAGGGAAGCAGTTTTATGATACCAGGATGCCCTTTGAGCAGGTGATCACAAGGGACTTTATGATTTCTGTTAAAAATCCCATCATATCGCCGGGACAGGTTCTTATCAGAAGGGATAAGATTCCGGAGATATGGAAGGCAGCAGAACTGAAAAATAATGGGGCTGATGACTGGTTCCTCTGGATCTGTATGTCGGCAGAGCGCAGGCATTTTGCGCTGAATCAGGATGTTTTGTTTATACATGTTGTTGAGGGATGCAATGAATCTTTTCATGCGGGACATATGATCGACTCCGAGCGGGAATTGTATCAGGCAGTGTCTGATCATGGGATTTTACAAGGCAATGAATTGGGCGCATTGTATCAGGCGGTGCAAAAGGCCGCGGACGACCACATGAAAGTCCTGTACAAATTCCAGAAAATGTTTTTTGTATATAATGCATGGATGTCCTTGTATGAGCAGGGAATTTATATAGAAGATTATCTGTGGAAACAGAATATCCGCAGCATAGCTATTTATGGATTTAGTTATATAGGACACAGGATGCACTACGTCTTAAAGAAAAGCAGCATTTGTGTGGAGTGTTTTATTGATATGAATGCTGATTTCCTGGAAGGTGAAATAGCCATTTATCGTCCGGATATGCAGCTGCCGGCGGTGGACATGATCATTATCTGCCTGGTGGATGGCATAGAGAGCATTACCGGGAGCCTGTCTGCTGTTTCGCAGGCCAGGATATGTGGCATAACCGAATTACTGGAAGAAATGAAAGTTTGGAAAAGAGAAGATCTGGTACAGGAGAGGCTATGAAATATCTTATTTTTGGAACCGGCGATTACTATGAGAGATATAAAGATTGGTTTGCAAAAGAAGATATCGCAGCGTTGCTGGATAATTCCCCGCAAAAACAGAATACAAAGATAGATGGAATCAGGGTTATGGCGCCGGAAGACGGCGTAAAGCTGTCCTTTGACTGTATTGTGGTATTAAGTTTTTATGTGAAGGATATGAAGAGGCAGCTGAAAGCGCTCGGCGTTGAGCAGGACAGAATATTTCATTTTTATGACCTTTACAAATTGCCGGGAATCAAGAGTCAGGTAGATACTATCCGGTATTTTGGCGAAGCGCGGGAGATGGTGGAGCGCGAAGCAGAAAATAAAGTGCTGCTTTTGTCACAGGATTTAACATTGGGAGGGCCTGCCATTGCCCTGCTTCATGTGGCAAGAGTTTTACAGAAGAAAGGCTATCAGACAGTATATGCCTCCATGCTGGATGGTCCCTTAAGGGAGAAGTTATCGGGTTATGGGATTCCGGTAATCGTGGATAGAAGATTGCAGATAGGCACTATGGAGGAGACCTCATGGTCAGATAATTTTTCTGTCATCCTATGCAATACAATCAACTTTTATGTGTTTTTGTCGCAGCGCAACATTAACATTCCGGTAATCTGGTGGCTTCATGACTCTCTGTTTTTTTATGACGGGGTAGATAAGGATTTATTACGGAGCATTGACAGAACCAATTTACATATTGTTTCGGTTGGCCCGGTCCCACAGCGGGCGATGCGGATATTCCTGCCGTCTTTACCGATTGGACGATTGCTGTACGGTGTTGAGGATAACTGTCAGATGACGGAAAGAGCACCAAGAAGCAGGGAAAAGACAGTCTTTGCGGTGATCGGCTACATTGAAGCACGTAAGGGGCAGGATATCCTCATAGAAGCCATTGGTAAACTGCCTGCCGCAATAAGGCGAAGAGCGGTCTTTTATCTGGTCGGTCAGGACACTTCCCTGATGGCGCAGGAAATCAGGAAGCAGATTCAGGATATACCGGAAGTCATTCTGACTGGCGTGGTGGGCAGAACGCAGATAGATAATTTGCTGAGTCAGACGGACATGCTGATCTGCCCATCCAGAGAAGATCCCATGCCAACCGTGGCCGCAGAGGCTATGATGCACAGTGTACCCTGTCTGTTATCAGACGCTGTGGGGACGGCAGAATATATTCATAACCGGAAAGATGGAATGCTTTTTCCCAGTGAAGATGTCTGTGCGTTGTCCGGACAGATAGAGTGGTGTATTTCGCATACCGATCTGCTTGCTGATATGGGAAGGGCGGCACGTAAAATTTATGAAGCAGTCTTTTCCATGGAAGCAATGGAGCGGGAAGTGTTAAAGATAATGGAAACCGCAGTAAACTGTTCCGATATAAATCCGTTAATGCATTATCCTGATGGGGTTGAGACAAAAGCATGCACGGAGATGAGAATCAGTATGCAGCATAAGGAAGATGAAAATGGCTGATGCATTGGAGTTATTAAAAAGATATCAGGACTGCAATATTGCAGTTTATGGATTAGGGATTGAGACAAAAAAGTTTTTGGAACGGCTGGATGGCAGGGTTCAGATTATAGGTCTGCTTGACAGCTATAAAGAAGAGGGAATGATGTATGGTTGTAGAATCATTTCTTTTTCGGAAGCCGTTCAAAGGCAGGTGAAGTTAATCCTGGTTGTGGCAAGACCGGGTTCCTGTAAGGCAATTGCCGGAAGGATTAAAGGTAAGTGTATAGAGCATGAGATAGATTTAATAGATATCAGGGGAAACGATCTGTGCAGAAAGCAAAAGGCTGTTTATGATTTTACAGGTGTTTCTGGGATTACCAGAGAGCAGCTTACGAAAGAGATTGAAAAACACGAAGCGGTGAGCGTTGATTTGTTTGATACGTTGGTCATGCGCAAGACACTCTTTGACACCGATCTTTTTGAATTGCTGGATTCCAGGTTGAGGAAAATGGGGATAGAGATTTCTGATTTTGCAGCAAAGAGGCTAAGCTGCGAGAAGGAATTATCAAATGGAAGGGCGCCCAGACTCCGGGAAATCTATTTAAAACTGTCCGGGGAAAATAATGTGACGGACATCAGCCCCGATGAGCTGGCGCAGCTGGAGTGGGAGACAGACTGTAGTCTGCTTGTACCGCGGAAGACTCTCTGTGATTTCATGGATGAAATCCATGGGAAGGGCGTCAAAATATATATTGTATCCGATACATATTATTCGAGACAGCAGATTGAAAAAATACTGGAAAACTGTGGTATTGGGTTTTATACGGATATTCTGGCTTCCTGTGAATATGGTATGGGAAAACAGAACGGACTATTTGACAGGCTGCAGGAACGTATAGGCGGGAAAACCTGTATACATATGGGAGATGATGAAGTGGTGGATATAGCTTCTGCAAAGAAGCATGGTTTGAGTGCCTGCCGGATATACAGTGCGATTGATTTGTTTGAGGCCGTCGGATATTTTGGGATGTGGGATGATATGCGCAGCCTGTCCGACAGACTGAAAGCAGGTATGTTTCTTGCCAGATTTTTTAATGATCCGTTTCCGTTTGAGTCAGAAGATAAAAGAATCGGCATCGGCAGTGCTTATGACATAGCATATCTGTTACTGGCGCCATTGATTGCGGATTTTATACTTTGGTTTCAGATGCAGATACAGGAATATGATCTGAAGAATGTATGGTTCTGTGCCAGGGATGGTTATCTCATTAAAAAACTATATGACGAACTGACACAGGATGTAACTTCCATCTATTTTCTGACGTCCAGAATGGCGGCAATCCGTGCGGGAATCAAGGATGAAAAGGATATTCGATATGTGGAAGCGATGAATTTCAGCGGTTCCGTGCAGGCGCAGCTAAGGGAGCGCTTTGGCATACAAACTGACGAAGCAGAAGCAGACACTTCCCATGTAGCAGCTCTTACAGAATATGCGCGTGAAATCATGGAGCGGGTGTCGGAAAACAGAAAGAATTACTTGAAATATATTGAGAGTTTGCAGATACAGGATGGATCTGTGGCATTTTTTGACTTTGTGGCAAAGGGTACCAGTCAGATGTTTATTCAAAATCTGGTGCCCAACCATTTAAAGGGTTTATATTTTCTGCAGTTAGAAAAAGAAAATATGAAGGATAAGGGATTGGACATTATTTCATTTTATGATACGGAACATCTGTATCACAGCGCAATCTATGAGGATTATTATATTTTAGAGACCGTATTGACTTCGGATATGCCATCGTTGACATCATTCGATGCAGATGGAAAGGCAATTTATGCTGAGGAAAAAAGAACTTTGGATGATATAAAATGTATCCATGAGATGCAGACGGGGATTTATGATTATTTCAAAGAATATTTAAGACTGCATGGAGATATTCAGCCTGCAATAAACAGAAAAACCGACGAAAAATTCCTGGCACTGATACATCATCTGGAAATTCGTGAAGAGAGATTTACGAAGATGAAGGTGGAGGATATCTTCGTGAACAGATTTACGGATCTGAGCAGTTTGATTTAGTGACATGATTTGCAGCAGTCAGCTGCTGACTGATCCGAGGTTACTTTTTGCACCCGCACATCATTCGTGTAAACGTGCAAAAAGTAACTGTTAACAGAGTACTGCAGAGGTGTTAGTGGAGGCAGATAAATAGTATTTGCCTTTTTGACCGGATTGTGCTATAGTAAACATACATTTCATATCGTATTTATCTTCTCACAGATACGATATCTTACTTCCGAACATTCGGAAGATGCGGGGGCAGATCGCCCTATATTTACCGTAATAAGCAACTGACAAAGAGGCGGAAAATGCCGGGTGGCAGTCTGATAGTATTTTGTCTGCATCAATTCATGCATGGAAATTCCTTTCATACGAGTTCCCCAATGCAGTCTCGGAAGGCTATTCTGAAAGAATTTACTTTTTACTGCCTTCTTTGTCTAATGGACGCTGGAATACAGTGTCAGGACATTCTGCGGTCACTGACTGCAGGAGAAGGGAGATTATATGACAAAAGACAACACCACTACTATCAACAATCCGCAGCGCAGGGATAGCAGCAGCAAGCTGATCTTCGGGGATAATATTCTCTGTTCCCAGTTTCTGAGAAACTATGCAGATATGGAAATTCTGAGGCGTATCCAGCCGGAGGATATCGAGGATGTATCGGAACGTTATGTCCCGCTCTACAGTACGGAACGGGAGAGTGATACGGTCAAGCGGGTGAATATCGGCAGATACATGCCGTCATGTGAAGACGAAAATTCACTTGAATTACCACTTTATATAGTTTCTTTGGTTGAACATAAAACAAAAGTGGAGTATAATGTTGCCATGCAGATACTTCGGTACATGATTTATATCTGGGAAGATTATGAGAAAGAAATGAACAGAAAGTATCCCCATATCAGTACCAGAAAAGGTTTTCGGTATCCGCCCATTCTGCCCATTGTATATTATGAGGGGAAAGGAAGCTGGACAGCACCGACAGATCTGGCTGACCGAATATTCTGCAAGGAACTGTTGGGTGATTATCTGCCGCATTTCCGGTATCAGATGGTGGGGCTGCACGAACACAGCAATGAGGAACTTTTGGAAAAAGGCGACGAAATATCGCTTGCCATGCTGATTAATAAGATAGAGTGCGTGGAGGATATGGAAGCGCTTACGAGCCTGCCGGACGAGCGGGTGGAGGAAATCTTAAGGGATACACCGGAATATCTTTTGGATATTATGGGGAAACTGCTGCGTGCTTTGCTCTACAGTATGAATCTGGAAGAAGACGAGACGGAAAATGCGGTGTCAAAGATTAAGGAGCGTAAGATGGGAAGACTATTTGAAAATGTGACATTTGATTTTCAGGAAGAAAAAAGAAAAGCCCGTGAACAGGCAAGAAGAGAAGGGCTGGAAGAAGGAAGAGAAGAAGGACGTAAGGAAGGCAGGGAAGAAGGACGTAAGGAAGGCAGGGAAGAAGGCAGAAAAGAAGGCATAGAAGAAGCCCAGAAAGAATTGTCGATCACCAGAAGAATTGCCAAAATGGCAAAGCAGTATTCTGCGGAGGAGATTCAGGAAGATATTATGCAGCTTTTTGGTATATCGAGAGACCAGGCAGAGGAAGAGTACAGGAAAGTGTTTGGGGATTGATCTGAAAGTCAGTCCTGAAATGCAGCCCAAAAAGATATAGGAAGAAGAGGGCAGTCATGTTACACTATGATTATGAACAGAGAATCACAGGGGCTGCAATACAGAGATGGTATGTTAAAATTTATAGGAAAAGATGCAGCCGGTGGGAAACAAACAGGAGGGCTATAACATGACGGCAGACAAGATCAAAGAGATTGTATCGAAGATGACGTTGGAGGAGAAGGCGGCCATGTGTTCCGGTGCGGATTTCTGGCATACGGAAGCTGTTGAGCGGCTGGGCATCCCGGCGAGCATGGTATCTGATGGACCTCACGGACTGCGCAAACAGGATCAGGAGGGCGATCATTTAGGGGTCAATGACAGTATCAAGGCTGTGTGTTTCCCGGCAGGGTGCGGTACGGCGGCTTCTTTTAACAGAGAACTTTTGGTTGAGATGGGAGAGACACTAGGCGATGAGTGTCAGGCGGAAGGCGTGAGTGTGATTTTAGGACCGGCAGTGAATATTAAGCGCTCCCCTCTGTGCGGACGTAATTTTGAATATTATTCGGAGGATCCGCTTGTGGCCAGTGAGATGGCGGGTGCTTTGATTCATGGTGTGCAGAGCAGACATGTGGGCACCAGCATCAAACATTTTCTGGCCAATAACCAGGAGACCAGAAGGATGTCTTCAGATTCCAGGGTAGATGAGCGGACCCTTCGGGAGATCTACCTGGCAGCTTTTGAAGGTGCGGTTAAAAAGGAAAAGCCCTGGACAGTCATGTGTTCTTATAATAAGATCAATGGGACGTATGCGGCACAGAATCACAAATATCTGACAGAAGTTCTGCGGGATGAGTGGGGATTTGATGGTTATGTGATGAGTGACTGGGGTGCAGTCAACAGCCGTGTGGAGGATTTGAAGGCAGGGCTTGATCTGGAAATGCCTTCTTCCATGGGCGCAAATGATAAATTGATTGTGGGAGCAGTGCAGAGCGGAGAACTGGAAGAGAGCGTGCTTGATGAGGCGGTAGAACGTATTTTGAACATTGTATATCGCTATGAGGAAAACAGGAACAGGCATGTGGTATTTGACCGGGATAAAGATCACGAGACAGCCCGCAGGGTGGCAGAGGAGACGATTGTTCTTCTCAAGAACGATGGCGTACTTCCTTTATCCGAACAGGATGAGGTTGTCTTCATCGGTAAGTACGCGAAGAGCCCCCGTTATCAGGGCGGCGGCAGTTCCCATATCAACAGCCATAAGATTACCGCTGCCTGGGATGCGGTAAAGGATATGGGAAATGTGGCTTATGCACAGGGATTTGATGATAAAGAAGATCTGATAGATGAGAAGCTGCTTGCTGAGGCAGTGGAGGCTGCCCAAAAGGCAAAAGTGGCAGTTGTTTTTGCGGGGCTTCCGGATGCCTTTGAGTCGGAAGGTTTCGACAGAGAGCATATGGCAATGCCTGTGTGCCAGAACGAACTGATTCATCGAGTGGCAGAGGTGCAGCCCAATACAGTGGTAGTACTGCATAATGGTTCCCCGGTGGAGATGCCCTGGGCCGGACAGGTGAAAGGCATCCTGGAGGCATATCTTGGCGGGCAGGCCGTGGGCGGTGCAGTCTGTGATATTTTGTTTGGCAGGGTAAATCCCAGTGCAAGGCTTCCTGAGACTTTTCCGTTAAAGTTAGAAGACAATCCATCTTATCTGTCCTATATTGGTGAAGGAGATGTGGTGGAATATCGGGAAGGCATTTTTGTGGGATATCGTTATTATGATAAGAAGAAAATGGATGTGCTTTTCCCATTTGGCCATGGACTATCTTATACTACTTTCGAGTACTCTGACTTAAGAACGGATAAAGAGCAGATGAAAGATACGGATATCATGAAGGTATTTGTGGACGTGACCAATACCGGTAAGCGGGCAGGAAAGGAAGTTGTGCAGCTTTATGTGGCGGACAAGGAAAGCACAGTGATTCGCCCGGTGAAAGAGCTCAGGGATTTTGCGAAGGTGGAGCTTGCTCCTGGGGAGACGAAGACGGTGACTTTTACTCTGGATAAGAGAGCCTTTGCGTATTATAGTGTGAGGATTCATGATTGGCATGTGGAAACGGGAGCTTTCGATATTATGATTGGTAAATCCTCTCGGGACATTATATTGACTAAAGAAGTCAATATTGAGTCTACAGTGAATCTGCCCTTTGTATATACCGCAGATACCATTATGGGCGATGTCATAAAAGATCCAAGAGCCAGAGAGATTGTGAAGGATCTTCTGAAACTCGATGTTTTTGGAGGGGAAAAGGTAAAAGAGGAGACCGCGGCTGCCAGTGAAGCTATTTCTCAGGATATGAATATGGCCATGGCGAAGTTCACGCCGCTTCGGGGTGCATTGAGTTTTGGCGGTAACGTGAGCGTGGCGGATATTCAGGCGATTGTGGATAAATTAAATGAACTTGTATGACAAAGCAAGAAGGGCGAAGCCGGTCAAACCAACTTCGCCTTTTTGTCTGAATTTTATAATATTTTTACGACTGTTTGTTTGTCAGCGCCGCTTCTACAAAACCTTTGAACAAGGGATGCGGTCTGTTGGGTCTGGATTTCAGTTCCGGGTGTGCCTGTGTGGCCACAAAGAACGGATGATCAGGCAGCTCACACATTTCCACAATACGCCCGTCAGGAGACAGGCCTACAAGCTTCATGCCTTTCTCCGTGAGGACAGCCCGGTAGTCATTGTTGACTTCATAACGGTGTCTGTGTCTCTCATGAATTGTCTCTTCGCCGTATAGGGCGTATGCTCTGGAGCTCTTATCCAGCACGCAGGGATAGGAACCAAGACGCAGTGTGCCGCCGATATCTTCCACACCGTTCTGATCGGGCATCAGTGCGATCACAGGATGGGTGGTGGAAGGAGCCAGCTCGATACTGTGGGCGTCGTTATAGCCGATTACATTTCTTGCAAATTCCACGATGGCAAGCTGCATGCCAAGACAGAGTCCCAAGAAAGGAACCTTGTGTTCCCTCGCATAAGTGATGGCTTCAATTTTGCCCTCAATACCTCTGTCGCCGAAACCGCCGGGTACAAGAATCCCGTTTATGCCATCCAGCAGCTGCGCTACATTTTCTTTGGTGACTGTCTCAGAGTCCACCCACCGGATGTCCACCACACAGCGGTTGGAAATGCCGCCGTGTTTCAGGGCTTCCACCACACTGATGTAGGCATCGTGAAGCTGGGTATATTTGCCCACCAGCGCAATGGTGACTTCGCCTGTGGGAGTCCGTAAAGATTCCACCATGGCTTTCCAGTCTGTCAGGTCAGGCTCCGGACAATGCAGATTCAGGCACTCACAGGCAACCTGTGCCAGGTGTTCTTTTTCCATGGCCAGGGGAGCCTCATAGAGATGCTCCACATCCAGGTTCTGTAAGACGCGGTTGTTCGGCACATTACAGAACAAGGCGATTTTATCCTTAATGCCCTGGTCTAACGGATGTTCGCTGCGGCATACAATGATGTCAGGCTGGATACCCATTCCCTGAAGATCTTTGACGCTGGCCTGGGTAGGCTTGGTCTTAAGTTCCTGAGATGCGCTTAAATAAGGAATCAGGGTAACATGAATCAGAATTGCATTTTCTCTGCCCACTTCATGTTGAAACTGTCGGATGGACTCTAAAAAGGGTTGACTCTCGATATCACCCACGGTACCGCCCACTTCAATAATGGCGATACGGGTCTCCTGATCCGTAAAATTGCGGTAGAACCGGCTTTTGATTTCGTTAGTGATATGGGGGATGACCTGGACGGTGCCGCCGCCATAGTCGCCCCGGCGCTCTTTTTGCAGGACCGACCAGTACACTTTACCAGTGGTCACGTTGGAGTTCTTGTCCAGATTTTCATCAATAAAGCGCTCGTAATGTCCAAGATCCAGGTCTGTCTCGGTGCCATCCTCTGTGACAAATACTTCCCCGTGCTGGATTGGGTTCATGGTGCCCGGATCGATGTTGATATAGGGGTCAAATTTCTGCATGGTTACTTTATAACCACGCGCTTTTAATAATCTTCCCAATGATGCGGCTGTGATCCCTTTGCCGAGCCCGGATACAACGCCGCCTGTTACAAATACATATTTTACTGCCATAGCTTGTCCATGCCTTTCTGTGCGGATAAAAAGCAATATCTTATAACATTATAGAGAAAAATTTGGGGAAAATCCAGACTAAAACATAATTTTTGTAAAAAACTTTATAATACTTTTATACTTGTGTTCACAAATTCATAATTCTCTTATTGATTTATGATTTTTCCTTCCCTATAATAGTAAATAGTGCAATTAAAACAAGATTATTTTATAATAGAGAGCTGTGAAGCAAAAAATAGAGTGAATAGATATTGCGAAAACAAGAAAGTGAGGTTTCCTCATGGCAGATAATATGAATTCCTATGATAACGGCGGCGGCCCCGGCGCGGGCGGTCCCGGTAATAATGGCAATGGCAGCGGCGGTCCGGGCGGCAACCGGGGCGGTAACGATCCCCGCAAACAGAGTCTGATCATGCTGGTGATCGCCTCGCTGGTTACGCTTCTGTGTATCAGCATGTTTATGAAAATGTTGACGGGCGCCACTAACCAGGAGATTACCTACAATCAGTTCGTGAAGATGGTTGAGGATGGAGAGGTAAAAAGTGTCTCAGTGGGATCGGACCGCATTGAGATTTATCCGAAGAAGGGAGAGACAAAGTCTCCGTTCGCCTATGGATACGGCGGCGGTATCACTTATTATACGGGTAAGATGGAAGACGACGACACACTGGCTAAACGTCTGCTGGAACATGGGGTGGAGATGAACAAAGAGGTTTCCGACAGTTCCAGTGTGATTATGACGGTGCTGCTTTACTATATCCTTCCGGTTCTTTTAATGTGGGGACTTTTGAGTCTGCTGTTTCGGCGTATGGGCGGCAAAGGCGGCCCTATGGGCGTGGGTAAGAGTACGGCGAAGGCTTATGTGCAGAAAGAGACGGGAATTACGTTTAAGGACGTGGCGGGAGAAGATGAAGCCAAGGAATCGCTTGTGGAAGTGGTAGACTTTCTGCATAACCCCGGAAAATATTCCAAGATTGGTGCGAGACTTCCTAAAGGAGCGCTTTTGGTGGGCCCTCCCGGTACGGGTAAGACACTGCTTGCCAAGGCGGTAGCAGGGGAGGCGCATGTGCCGTTTTTCTCGCTGTCGGGTTCTGATTTTATAGAACTGTATGTGGGTGTGGGAGCTTCCCGTGTCCGTGATCTGTTTAAGGAGGCCGAGAAAAACGCACCCTGTATCGTATTCATAGATGAGATTGACGCTATCGGCAGGAGCCGTGACACCAAGTATGGCGGCGGCAATGAGGAGCGGGAACAGACCCTGAACCAGCTGCTCTCTGAAATGGATGGTTTTGACGGTAAGAAGGGTATCATTATTCTGGCGGCTACCAACAGACCGGAGATTCTGGATAAGGCGCTTCTGCGTCCGGGACGCTTTGACAGACGGATTATTGTGGATAAGCCGGATTTAAAGGGACGAGTGGAGATCTTGAAAGTACACTCCAAGGATGTACTGATGGATGATACGGTGGACTTAAATGAGATTGCGCTGGCAACTTCCGGTGCAGTTGGTTCGGATTTGGCCAATATGATCAATGAGGCGGCTATCAATGCCGTGAAGATGGGCAGAGAGTATGTGAGCCAGAAAGATTTGTTCGATGCTGTGGAGCAGGTGCTGGTGGGGAAAGAGAAAAAGGACCGCATCATGAGCAAGGAGGAACGAAAGATTGTTTCTTACCATGAAGTGGGCCACGCGTTGGTGAGCGCTCTGCAAAAGAACGCGGAACCGGTGCAGAAAATTACCATCGTACCCAGGACGATGGGTGCTCTCGGTTATGTCATGCATGTGCCTGAGGAAGAGAAATATCTGGACACTGAAGCAGAGCTCAGGGACAGACTGACCGGACTTCTGGGAGGCCGCGCAGCTGAGGAGATTGTGTTTGATACGGTGACTACGGGTGCGGCCAATGATATAGAACAGGCTACCAGCATTGCGCGCAACATGATAACACGTTTTGGCATGAGCAAGAAGTTCGGACTGATGGGTCTGGCAACGGTGGAAAGCCAATATCTGGACGGCAGGGCGTCTCTTACCTGTTCTGATGTGACGGCAGCTGATATTGATACGGAAGTGATGAAACTGCTGCATGACAGCTATAAGAAAGCCAAGAAACTCCTGAAAGAAAACCGCGACATCATGGATAAACTTGCGGCCCATCTGATAGAGAAAGAAACCATTACCGGTAAAGAGTTTATGAAGATTTTCCGAAAGGAAAAGGGACTTCCGGAACCGGAAGAGAAAGAACCGGAGAGATTTAAGGATAAAAAGGAAGAAAACCCTTCCCCGGAAAGTGTATCGGAGGTGGCAGGCCAAGGGAGTGAGCATCAACCCGCAGGGCAGATGCCAGACGGACAGATGGCGGGCGGTTTACAAATGCAGCCCGGGCAGGCGCAGGGTGATTTGGAGCAGCCGGACGGATATAACGGAGGCGGGCAGAATACCGGACAGCCGGGATATAGGCCATCACAGCAGCCGGGGGTGGTTGAACAACAGCAGCCAGCAGCCGAGAACCGGGGATTGTTTTCCCAGGCACCGGACAGGATGCCGGATGAGGATAAATAGAGAACCAGAGGGCAAAGTCTATGATTGACTTTGCCCTGTTTGTTCCAGTACAATGATTGCATTGGTTTGTATCTGACAGAAGGAAAAGACTATGTTTGATTTTGATGAAGAATTGAAAAAGCTCCCGAATTCTCCCGGCGTATATCTGATGCATGACGGGAATGATACCATTATCTATGTGGGCAAGGCCGTGAATCTGCACAACCGTGTCCGTTCCTATTTTCGCAAGATTGTAGGCCGCGGGCCACAGATTGATAAGATGGTGGAGCAGATTGCCCGGTTTGAATACATTGTGACAGATTCTGAGTTAGAGGCATTGGTTCTGGAGAATAATCTGATTAAGGAATACAGCCCTAAGTACAATACCATGCTTAAGGATGACAAGACCTATCCTTATATCAAGGTGACCATGGGAGATGAGTTCCCGCGGATCCTCTTTTCCAGGGAGATGAAGAAGGACAAATCCAAATATTTTGGACCCTATACCAGTGCTGCGGCAGTGAAAGATACCATCGACCTGATGAATAAACTGTATCAGCTTAAGACCTGTAACCGAAAACTTCCCCGGGATATCGGTCTTGAGCGCCCCTGCCTGAATTATCATATCAAACAGTGTGCGGCACCCTGCCAGGGATACGTTAGCAAAGAAGAATACCGGGAGCGGGTAGAGCAGGCTCTGGATTTCCTCAATGGCAATTACAGACCCATTTTAAAAAATCTGGAAGAGAAAATGACAACGGCGTCAGAAAATATGGAATTTGAAGAGGCGGCCAGATGCAGAGATTTGTATAATAGTGTTAAGAGCGTGGCTCAGAAACAGAAGATTACGGACAGTGATGGGGAAGACAAGGATATCATTGCATTGTCAAAAGACGAGCACGATGCGGTGGTGCAGGTGTTCTTTGTCCGGGATGGTAAGCTGATTGGCAGGGAACATTTCTATATGACTCATGTGGAAGGATATGACACGGCACAGATTCTTCTGGATTTTGTTAAACAGTTTTATGCGGGCACACCTTATATTCCGAAAGAGCTGATGCTGCAGGAAGAGATTGGTGACATTGAGATTCTGGAGAAATGGCTTTCTGCCAGAAAGGGAAACCGGGTTTACATCAGGGTGCCCAGAAAAGGAGCGAAAGAGAAATTGGTGGAACTGGCGGCGCAGAACGCGAAACTGATTCTAAGCCAGGATAAGGAACGGATTCGCCGGGAAGAAGGCCGGACAATTGGAGCCATGAAAGAGATTGCCGCCCTTTTGGAACTTGAGGATGTGAGCCGTATGGAGGCTTACGATATTTCCAATATCAGTGGATTCGCCAATGTGGGTTCCATGGTTGTTTTTGAAAAAGGGAAAGCCAAACGCAGTGATTATCGGAAATTCCGCATTCAGTCCGTGTCAGGGCCGGATGATTATGCATGTATGCGGGAGGTGCTTACCAGACGGTTTGTGCATGGTATGGAAGAGAAAGAGGACCTGAACCGCAGGGATGTGGATCATGCCTTTGGCAGTTTTACAAAGTTTCCGGATCTGCTGTTGATGGACGGCGGCAGGGGACAGGTGAATATTGCCCTGCAGGTACTTGCAGAACTGCACCTGGATATTCCTGTGTGCGGGATGGTGAAAGACGATAATCATCGGACCAGGGGATTGTATTATCAGAATGTGGAGATACCCATAGATACTCATTCGGAAGGATTTAAACTGATTACCAGGATTCAGGATGAAGCTCATCGTTTCGCCATCGAGTATCACAGGTCATTGCGCTCCAAGGCGCAGGTGAAATCTGTGTTGGATGAGATTCCCGGCGTAGGGCCGGCAAGAAGGAAGGCGTTGATGCGGCATTTCGGATCTATCAATGAGATTAAAGAAGCTTCGGTGGAGAGGCTGTGCGAAGTGCCGGAGATACCGGAGCATATCGGGAAGCAGATTTACCAATTTTTCCGGGCGTGATGCTGACACAGGGCGGCAGTACCTTATTGCGCCCCCTTTTTTTGTATGGTACAATAGACGCAGAGCTAGCGCTCTGCGTCCCAAGAATTACGTTGTAATTCTTGTCGAGGTTGCGAAGGATTACAGCATTAGTGAAATGGTACAATAGACGCAGAGCTAGCGCTCTGCGTCCCAAGAATTACGTTGTAATTCTTGTTGAAGTTGCGAAGGATTACAGCATTAGTGAAATGGTACAATAGACGCAGAGCCAGCGCTCTGCGTCAAGAGAATTATATCACACCAACCACAAGGAGAAGGATATGGCGAGCATTAATCTGACAAAAGTAATTGAAAAGTTCAAGTGGGAAAATCTGACACCGGAGATTGACATCTCCAAGATTAAGGTTACACAACCGGATATCAACAGGCCGGCATTGCAGATGGCTGGATATTTTGAACATTTCGAGACTACCCGTCTGCAAATTGTAGGATTTGTGGAATATTCGTATATGAACGGCCTGGATGAGGACAGACAGAGGGAGATTTTTGAAAAATTATTAAATAATCCCATTCCGGGCATTGTATTTTGCAGGGATTTGTTTCCCAACGATCTGTTCCGGGAAATTGCGATTAAATACGGCGTGCCTCTTCTGATGAGCAAGAAGGCTACCTCTGCATGTATGGCGGAGGTTATTCGCTGGCTGAATGTAAAACTGGCACCTTGTATTTCGGTGCATGGTGTGTTGGTGGATGTATATGGTGAGGGTGTATTGATTACCGGCGAGAGCGGTATTGGTAAATCGGAGGCGGCGCTTGAGCTGATCAAGAGAGGACACCGTCTTGTGACGGATGATGTGGTGGAGCTTAGAAGAGTCAGCGAGGACACGCTGATCGGTTCGGCACCGGATATTACGAAGCACTTTATCGAGCTGCGCGGTATCGGTATTGTGGATGTGAAAGCTTTGTTCGGAGCTTCCAGTGTCAGGGATACACAGAATATCGATCTGGTCATCCGTCTGGAGGACTGGGATAAGGATAAGGAGTATGACCGTCTGGGACTGGAGGAAGAATATACAGAGTATCTGGGTAATAAGGTGGTCTGCCACAATATTCCCATCAGGCCGGGGCGTAATCTGGCCATCATCTGTGAATCGGCGGCGGTCAATCATCGCCAGAAGAAGATGGGCTATAATGCGGCACAGGAGCTTTATAAACGAGTACAGAATTCTCTGGCGCACAGGCGTGATGAGGATGAATAAGGATACAGGAAGAAGTTTTGCTGCTTTGTATAGTTGGGATATTAATCATGGGAAGGGTAGAAAGGGTATGTGAGATGGCAGGTTATGTATTTGGGATAGATGTGGGTGGAACGACTGTTAAACTGGGGTTATTTGATTTACATGGCATGGTGGTCGATAAGTGGGAAATTCCTACGAGGACAGAGAATAACGGTGAGATGATATTACCGGATATTGCAAACAGCATTAAGGTTAAGATGGCAGAGAAATCTATCGTAAAGGAAGATGTGGCAGGCGTTGGTGTGGGTGTGCCTGGTCCGGTAGACGGTTATGGCATCGTACACAGGGCGGTGAATCTTGGCTGGAATATGTTTAACCTAAAGGAGAATCTTACCACACTTCTGGACGGCATGAGGGTGGAGTGCGGTAATGATGCCAATGTGGCGGCGCTTGGTGAAATGTGGAAGGGCGGCGGCCAGGGCCATAAGAGTCTGGTGGCAGTTACGCTGGGAACGGGCGTTGGCGGCGGCATCATCATAAATGGTGAGATTGTGACGGGTGCTACAGGTGCAGGCGGAGAGATTGGGCATATTCATGTGGAAGATAATGAGACGGAACCCTGTAACTGCGGTAATCCGGGATGTCTTGAGCAGTATGCTTCTGCCACAGGGATTACCAGGCTGGCCAACCGGGCTTTAAAGGCGAGCGATAAGGATAGTGTCCTGCGGAGCGGGGAAGTGTCTGCCAAAGCGGTGTTTGATGCTGTGAAGGCGGGTGACGGGCTGGCAATTGAGGTGGCATGTGCCTTTGGTGAATATCTGGGAAAGGGTCTGGGGGTCATTGCAGGTGTTGTGAACCCGGAAATCTTTGTGATTGGCGGCGGGGTGTCCAAGGCCGGTGAGATTTTGTTTGACTATATCAAACCGCCTTTTGAGAGAACAGTATTCCATGGCTGCAAAGACGCCAAATTTGCGCTGGCTACGCTTGGTAATGATGCAGGCATCTATGGTGCGGCCAGGATGGTCCTGAACTAGAAATACGAAGCTTACAGGCAAGGCACTTGTTAGGGATAGCATGTGCCTTGTACATAATTTACACGGAACAGAACATGCTAATAGAGAATATAGATAGAATATGAAGTTGGAGAAGCAGGGGTAGAAAGTGAATACATCGATGTATGACCATATCAGGACAATCGTTCCTGATGAGAGAATTTTGTTTCACGAACCGATGAGTAAGTATACGACCTTCCGTGTGGGCGGTGTGGCTGAATCTATTGTTATTGTTCAGTCAGAGGAAGAGCTTGTAAAGCTGATCACCTATCTGAATCAGATTGAACAGGAGTATTTTGTGCTGGGCAATGGCAGTAATTTATTGGTGGGGGATAAAGGCTACAGGGGTGTCATCGTAAAGATGGGCGGCCCGATGGAGGAAGTATATGTGGAAGGCACCCGGATTACGGTAAAAGCAGGTGCTTTATTATCCAAAGTGGCGGCAGCCGCCAGAACGAACAGTCTTTCCGGGATGGAGTTTGCAGCCGGGATTCCCGGCAGCGTGGGCGGAGCGATTGTCATGAACGCCGGTGCATATGATGGAGAGATGAAACAGATTGTGGAGTCGGTCCGGGTGATGGATCGGGACGGGCAGATTATGACGCTTGATAACGATACGATGGAGTTCGGCTATCGTACCAGCATTATTAAGAACAGGCCGTTTATTGTGCTGGAGGTGACGCTTCAGCTGACAGCCGGGGATGCGGATTGTATTGGCGCCAGAATGGAAGAACTGGCACAGCTTAGAAAGAGTAAGCAGCCCCTTGAATATCCCAGCGCAGGCAGTACCTTTAAGAGGCCGGAGGGAAATTATGCAGGCAAGCTGATTATGGATGCGGGTCTTCGGGGATATCGGATTGGCGGGGCGCAGGTATCTGACAAACATTGCGGCTTTGTGATCAACAGGGGAAACGCAGCGGCGGCGGATATCCGGGAAGTCATTGAGGAAGTACAGGAGAGAGTGAAAGAAAAATTCCATGTGACGCTGGAACCGGAAGTCATTTTTCTGGGGGATTTTTAGTACGGTTTCCAGCATTACCAGAGATATTGCCATGGGGGATACGTATGAGATTTGTAATCGTGACGGGAATGAGCGGTTCGGGGAAGCGGACTGCCATGAAAATGTTGGAGGATGTGGGCTTTTACTGTGTGGATAATCTGCCGGTGGCATTGATTGAAAAATTTGTGGAATTGATTGCGATGCCCAACAGTGAAGTCAATAAAGTGGCGCTGGGGGTTGACGTGCGTGCGGATCAATCCTTTGACGGGGTGTGCAGGATTTTAGAGAAACTCAAGGAGAACGGATATCTGTTTGAGATTCTTTTTCTGGAAGCCTCAGATGCGGTCCTTCTTAAAAGATATAAGGAGACCAGAAGGCTGCATCCTCTTTCCCCCAAAGGCCGGGTGGAAGAGGGGATACACAAGGAACGCGAGACGCTGGAGGAGATTCGGCGAAAAGCCGATTACATCATCGATACTTCTAAACTCCTGACGCGTGAGTTAAAAGAGGAGATTGACAATATCTTTATACACAATAAGGAATATAATTCCTTGATTGTGAGTATTCTGTCTTTTGGGTTTAAGAATGGTATTCCGGCAGATGCAGATTTGGTGTTTGATGTGAGATTTCTCCCGAATCCGTTCTATATTGATGAACTGAAACATAAAACTGGTAATGATAAAGAAGTACAGGACTATGTGATGGAATTTCCGGAGGCCTCGGAATTTCTAGGGAAACTGGTGGACATGCTGGACTTTCTGATTCCCAATTATGTGAAGGAAGGTAAGCATCAGTTAGTGGTAGGGATTGGCTGTACAGGGGGAAAACACAGAAGTGTTACACTTGCCAATGAACTTTATGCAAAAATGAAGGATCATGGAACCTATGGTACAAAGCTGTATCACCGGGACATTAATTAGAGGAGTGTAAGGATGTCTTTTTCCGGAAATGTCAAAGAGGAACTGGCGGCTCATATCAGTTCGGCCAGACATTGTCAGCTGGCGGAACTGGCGGCGCTTTTGCTTTTCAGTGCAGAATCCTGTGAAGGGAATGCGCATCTGAAACTTGACACAGAAAATGAAGCAGTTGTGAGAAAATGCTTTACATTACTTCGCAAAACGTTTAATATAGAAACTGTTATGCAAGGAAAAGAAAGACTGATCCCTGATGATACATTGGAATGTAAAGTCATACAAGCTTTGCATCTTAATGGAAAGGAATCGGGAGAACTGGAATTGACCAGTCCAGTCAATCCTTTGCTGGTTAAAAATTCCTGCTGTGCCAGGGCATATCTGAGAGGCGCCTTCCTGTGTGTTGGCTCTATGAGTGATCCCCGGAAAAGTTATCATTTGGAATTTGTCTGTGATGAGAAGGCGCAGGCAGTGCAGTTGCAGATGATCTTGCAGGAGTTTCAGATAGAGGCGAAGATTATCAGGCGCAAGAAATACGATGTGGTGTATTTAAAAGAAGGTTCCGGCATTGTGGATCTGCTCAATGTTATGGGAGCGCATGTTTCATTGATGAATCTGGAAAATCTCCGGATTGTAAAGGAGATGCGTAACTCTGTCAACAGGAGAGTCAACTGTGAAACGGCTAATATCTCTAAAACAGTAACGGCGGCTTCCAAGCAGATCGAAGATATTTTGTTGATCAGGGATAAATATGGTTTTGGGAATCTGCCGGATAATCTGCGGCAGATGGCGGAAATCCGGTTGGAATATCCGGATGCCGCATTGAAAGAACTTGGAGAGTATCTGGAACCGTCAGTGGGGAAATCGGGGGTAAATCATAGGTTGCGCAGACTGAGCGAAATCGCTGATAAAATCAGATCGTAAAGGAGGAGAACGTTATGATTGAAAAGTCGATCCAGATCAAACTGGAAACTGGTCTGGAAGCAAGACCAGTGGCAATGCTTGTGCAGGTGGCCAGCCAATTTGAAAGCACAGTGTACCTCAACTCAGAGAACAGAAAAGTAAACGCAAAGAGTATTATGGGTATGATGAGCATGGGCCTTGAAAGCGGTGCAGAGGTGACCGTGATCGCTGAGGGAAATGATGAGGAAGCAGCTGTTGCTGAGATTGAAAAATTCCTGAGTGCTAAATAGGAAAACGGCAGACACAAGTGACATTTGATCAGGCATAAAATAAAGAAATCAGAGAAGGCGGGCAGACCGTCTTTTCTTTTTGCAATTTATTTGATATGATTAGTGCAGGAGGCGATTATGATGGATAAAAAGATGCTTTTTATCTACAATCCGAAAGCTGGCAAGGCACAGATTAAGAGTAACCTTTTGGATATCATTGATATTTTTACAAAGGCCGGCTACGAGGTGACAGCTTATCCGACGCAGTCGGCGGGAGATGCAGTCCGAGTGGTAAAAGAAAGGAACGCTGGTTATGATATGGTAGTTTGCAGCGGCGGCGACGGGACCTTGGATGAGGTGGTGACCGGTATGATGAAGTCTCAAAAGAGGCTTCCAATCGGTTATGTTCCGGCGGGCAGTACCAATGATTTTGCCAACAGTTTAAAGATACCAAAGAACATGCGGCATGCGGCTGATGTGGTGGTAAATGGCAGGGATTTTGACTGTGATATCGGTTCCTTTAATAAGGACATATTTATTTATGTGGCTGCCTTTGGTATTTTTACGGATGTTTCCTACCAGACGAAACAGGACGTCAAGAATGTGCTTGGACATGCCGCATATCTGTTAGAGGGTGTGAGACGCCTGCCGTCAGTGCGCGCATATCCCCTGAAGATTACCTGTAACGGGGAGATGATCGAGGGAGAATTTATCTATGGCATGATTACAAATTCTCATTCTGTGGGCGGATTTCGGGGAATCACAGGTAAAAATGTGTCTCTGGATGACGGGCTCTTTGAGGTAACGCTGATCCGCAAACCTTCCAATCCCCTGGATATCAACAATATTATTTTGGCGTTAGTGGATAAAAGGGTGAAGTCGGAACATATCTATACCTATGAGGCAGAAAGCATAAGAGTGGAGTCCCAGGAACCTGTGGCATGGACTTTGGACGGAGAATTTGGCGGGGAACATCTTGTGGCACAGATTCAGAACTGCCATAGGGCATTAAAAATACGTATCCCTGTAGAAAACGCTATTGCGTTATCTACAGAAAACGCTATTGCCTTATCTACAGAAAACGCTATTGCCTTATCTGCGCAAAGCGCTATCGAGTTATCAGCAGAAAAATCAGCTATATTAGCGGCGGAAGATTCTGCGGAATAATTACCTTAAATACATTGCTTTTCGTGGACATGGCTGTTAAAATAAGAGTTAGGTTCCAGCAACTGGAAAGCATACAATATTAAATAGAAAGGAAGAAAATAGTATGGCATTAGTTACAACAACCGAAATGTTTAAGAAGGCATATGATGGCGGTTATGCGGTCGGCGCTTTCAACGTAAACAACATGGAGATCGTTCAGGGTATCACAGAGGCAGCAGGAGAATTAAACAGCCCTGTTATCCTTCAGGTGTCCAAAGGCGCACGTGCCTATGCAAATCACACATATCTGGTGAAATTAGTAGAGGCAGCAGTAGCAGAGAATCCGCAGATTCCGATTGCGCTTCATCTGGATCATGGTGACACTTTTGAGCTGTGTAAATCCTGTATCGACGGCGGATTTACTTCTGTTATGATCGATGCTTCTTCCAAGTCTTTTGAGGATAATATCGCTCTCACAAAGCAGGTAGTTGAGTATGCACATGACAAGGGTGCTGTGGTTGAGGCAGAGCTTGGTACTCTGGCAGGTGTTGAGGATGAAGTCGTTGTAGAGGCTGGTAAGGAGTCTTATACACGTCCGGAAGAAGTAGAAGAGTTTGTTGATAAGACAGGCTGTGACTCTCTGGCTATCGCAATCGGTACTTCTCATGGTGCATATAAGTTTACAGCAGCACAGTGTACCAGAAACGAGGAAGGCATCCTGGTTCCGCCGCCGCTTCGTTTTGATGTATTAGAGGAGTGCATTAAGAGACTGCCTGGTTTCCCGATTGTTCTGCATGGTTCTTCTTCCGTTCCGCAGGAGTTTGTAAAGATGGTTAACCAGTTTGGCGGTGATATGCCTGATGCAGTAGGTATTCCGGAAGAGCAGCTTCGTAAGGCAGCACAGCTTGCTGTATGTAAGATCAACATTGATTCCGATATCCGTCTTGCTATGACAGGTGTTATGCGTAAATATTTTGCAGAGCATCCGGATCATTTCGATCCTCGTCAGTATCTCAAACCTGCACGTCAGGCAGTGAAGGAAATGGTTTCTCACAAGATTCTTAATGTACTTGGTTCTGACGGTAAGGCATAAAATTACAGGAAGCATATGAAAAGGAGCTGGCGCTTTGGCGCAGCTCCTTTTTTCAGTGGATCTGATAGATTACATTAGTTTTCTTTCATTTCTTTAAGATGTGCTTCCTCAATATCAGGGAAGACGGAAAGTATCGGTTTCACATCTTCTTTCCTGATGACGCGTGCCACATAGTTTCTCGTAATCTTCACTACAATCGGTGAGAGGCTTACGACGCCGATCAGGTTAGGGATTGCCATCAGACCGTTGAAGGTATCTGAGAGATCCCAGGCAAGATTCGGTTTCATGACAGCGCCTTTATAGATCATCACAATGAATACGATTTTATAAATGATTGTGGATTTCGTATTGAACAGATATTCCCATGCCTTAGAACCATAGTGGCTCCAACCAAGGACTGTGGAGAAAGCAAATAACAGGATGGCAAGAGCGATAAAAGCTGGGCCGGCCTTACCAAATACCGTGGAAAAAGCTTCTCCCACTAAAGCGGAACCTTCAGATGAACTCAATACTGCACCTGTCTCTAAATCCACCAGACCCGAGGAGAGTACTGCAAAGGCAGTCAGTGTACAGACTACGATAGTGTCGGCAAATACCTCGAAAATCCCCCACATGCCCTGCCTTACCGGCTCTTTCACATTGGAATTGGAATGAACCATGACAGAGGAACCAAGACCGGCTTCGTTGGAGAATACACCTCGTTTCATACCCCAGGTAACAGCCATCTTGACGCCGGAACCCACGATACCGCCGCCTACAGCGCGCAGGCCGAAAGCACCTTTCAGGATAGAAGAAAAAATGGCGCCGCACTGTCCGATGTTAATGATAAAGATGATCAGTGCGCCCACTATGTAGATGATTGCCATGAAGGGAACCAGCTTTTCGGTAACAGAAGCAATTCTCTTAAGACCGCCTACGATCACTAACGCAGCCAACACGGCCAGCACGATACCTACGATTTTGGCTGGAATTTGAAAAGCGGAAGTCATGTTGATGGAAATGGAATTTACCTGACTCATATTGCCGATGCCGAAGGATGCCAACAGACAGAAGATGGAGAACAGCAGTGCCAGCACTGCACCAACCTGTTTAAAACCTTTGTAGGAACCAAGGCCGTCTTTCAGATAGTACATGGCGCCGCCGCACCATTCATTTTTCTCATTTTTACGACGGTAGTAGATACCCAGTACATTTTCGGAATAGTTGGTCATCATACCGAAGAAGGCTACAATCCACATCCAGAAGATTGCACCGGGGCCACCGGATACCAGGGCACTGGCCACACCTACGATATTGCCTGTGCCAATTGTGGCTGCAAGCGCCGTACACAGGGACTGGAACTGGGAGATAGATTTATCGTCCTTATCCGTATGTTTGGTGATGTGCTTGTCTTTGAAAATGCCCCCAATCGTATTCTTAAGCCAGTGTCCGATGTGAGACAGCTGAAAGAATTTAGTCAGGGCAGTCATCAGGATTCCTGTGCCGATAAGCAGTATCAGCATGGGGATTCCCCAGACGAAACTGTTGACGGCACTGTTTATGTTGCTAATTATTTCTACCATTCATATCTCCTCCTCTTTTCTATCTTTTGTCGGTTCTTAAGTCTCATTATACTGCGCAACACGTCAATATCTTCCTGTGAGACAAAAAAGCGCAGACATTGAATAGGAATGTCTACGTTGACAATCGTGAGAAACAATTTGAAATGCGTTTCCAGTATCCAAGTATACCACTGAATGAGGTATATGGCAAGTATAAATTGTATACATGCATAATCGAAAACAATAATAGAAAAAAGTTCCCATAAAAGGGAGGATGCCAAGTAAAGTTTCCTTTACTTGGCATTATTATGAAAAAGTTTTAAATTAATCAGCTAACTTTGATGTAATTGTTTTTGTGTTGTATCTTATGGTATTAGTATACGTCGGAGAAATGTATAAAAGATGTTAGGGAAGTGAAGTTTTTTAAAATTAAATATGAACAATTTATGAACAGCACAATATGGAGAGCCGATCAAACAAATTTAGTTAATTTGCCTGTTTTGCTGTGCTGCGTGCAAATGTTTGAGCAGACGTAGCACAGGGTTATATAGAATAAGCGTAAGCACAAAATTACCGCCGCAATGCAAAATATCATAAGGGATTCCGGCGCTCCAGTAAGCAAAAGCAGCCCCAGGTCCCCCGGAAATCAGGTAAGGAATGGCACAGAGTGCACCAAACACAAGACCAAATGCGCCGGAGATCACAGACCAGAGGAGGGCGGAATCTATCTTTTGAAAGATAAGAACGATTATGGCCAGAATGCTCCAGATATAAAGGTAAGTGCTCCACCAGATACCGAAGCCAAAGATGATTCCTTCCAGAAGGACAAAGGTATAAATGATTGGAAAAACCTGTTTCCGGTAGATCAGGGTATATACGATGATCAGGGTGGAGACAGGTTCGATGTTGGGCAGAAATGACAGCCCCAGTTGTCCCACAAGCAGGATGGCACTGAGCACACCCATGGTTACCATATGGACTGTTTTGTTGGAACGGCTTTTTTGGTTTGTCTGCATGATTTTGTCAGCCTCTCAGCTTGGAATGATATGGCATCAGTATCCTGTGGTAAGGGTCAGTTCATATTTTTCACCGTCTGCGATGGGTGTCTGATCCGCAGAAGTATTGAGCTGTTCCTGGTTTTTGGTAATACACCACCATTCCTGCCTGGAATCGTCGGCGGTCTCTCCATCCACGGTTGTGATAAACATGCCATACGCACCGGATTCCCCGGAGACAAGCCCTTCATCGGTGAGGGTTTCCCCCAGATATTCGCGGTCCGTATGATACTCAAAAGAGATAAGAGAGCCATCTTTATGGATGACTTCGACAGTGATGGTTTTGTCCCCCTGGACAGGGGATTTTATCGTTGCCTGATAGATGCCCCAAAGTACGGCAACAGAGATAATCAGCAGGACAAGGGCGATAATGATTTTCTTAGTGTTGTGCTGTTTTATATTCATGGTTTCCTCCAACTCGTCTGCGGGATATAGTATAAAAGAATAATGCCCAGATAAAAAGCTGCCCGGGGAATTTTGGGCAGCTTTCACATACATGTTCAGAGCTTTTCCGGTTCCGGATACTCCACGCCAAAGCAGTCTACGGTAACGGTCTGCATTACCTGATTTTCCAGCGGTCTGTCTTCATAATCAGTGGCTGTCTCTGCGATGCGGTTCACCACATCCATACCTTCTGTTACTTTTCCAAATGCAGCATAAGCGCCGTCCAGATGGGGAGAGTTTTTGTGCATGATAAAAAACTGGCTGCCGGCAGAATCGGGATGCATACTGCGCGCCATGGAAAGTACGCCCTCAGTGTGCTTCAAATTGTTGTCGAAGCCGTTTTGCATGAATTCTCCGCGGATGGAATACCCCGGACCACCCATGCCGGTACCTTCCGGATCGCCGCCCTGGATCATAAAGCCCTTGATGACTCTGTGAAAAATAAGGCCGTCATAGAATTTTGCCTGAATCAGACTGATAAAGTTATTGACAGAGACGGGTGCGATTTCGGGGTATAATTCAGCCTTGATCACATCACCATTCTCCATGGTAAAGGTTACAACTGGATTCTGTGCCATAATAGATTTCCTTTCTTTGATTGAAAATTGTGACAAACTCCTCTATTATTCTATAAGAAAGAAGCCGGAAGGTAAAGAGTAAATTGTGAGGCTTGTGTGAGTATGCTATAGTTGTAAGGAAGTAAGGAAAAGGAAGACGGCGGATTATCGATGTTGAAAAAAATATATTTTGTGTTGCAGGAAGAAATAAGAAAACGGCTGGCAGGTATGGCAGAGCCGCTTTGGAAGGAATTTTCAGAGCATGCAGTGGAACTGGAAGGAATCTTCCGGCCTTTGGCGGAAGGATTGTTGGCGGACAATGAGCGAGGTCTTGCATGTCTGGAAGATAGGATAGAGAAAGACAGAAAAAAGGAAGAAATCCTATACGTCACAGATGAGGCGGCCTGTTACCATATGCTGAAAGAGAAGGGGTATTATGTACTGCCCTGTCTTCATGAGGATAATCGGTCAGCATCTTTTCCGGGCGCGTCCTATATGATCGAGAAGATTGAGGAAATGGACTATTCATCCTTTGAGATGGCATACCGCCGTCTGGCGGGACTCCCCTGGGAGATACTGGAGACGCAGCGCTGCAGGATCCGTGAAACGACAGTGGAAGATGTGGCTGTCTTTTACCGGATTTATGCGGATACTTCCATCACAGAATATATGGAAAATTTATTTGAGGACCCGGAAGAAGAGATTGCATATACCCAAAATTATATTGAAAAAATATATGGTTTCTATGGATACGGTATGTGGACGGTTCTTGAGAAAAGCAGCGGTCGGGTAATTGGCAGGGCCGGAATTACCTGGCGGGAAGGGTTTGATCTGCCGGAACTTGGATTTGTGTTCGGTGTGCCCTGGCAGCGTCAGGGTTATGCCTATGAGGTTTGCAGTGCGGTTCTTGACTATGCCAGAGAGGAGCTTATGATGTCCCAGGTACAGGCGCTGGTGATGGAAGGCAACAGAAAATCCGTGGCGCTGTGTGAGAAGCTTGGATTTGTGGAAAGAAGCGGAATCGTGGAACTGGATGGGGAAAGATACCGGGTACTGGTGAAAAATCTGACATAGTATTCTCGCAAAAAGAAAACAGGATAATAACAGGGAAAAGGAAACAGGAGGCAAAGGGGCTAAAATCGGTATTAACCGACAGCCCCTTGTGTGCTTTGATAGTTACGATATCGGATTGGTATCTTTGATAATGGGCGGTATCTGTGACAGCATATTGTCTATGTCCTCGAACATGGCACTTTTGGTCGTGCCGAGAGTGCTCGCACGGTTGATATGTTTGACTACTTCCTGATACTGCTGTTTGATATCATCGAAAAACTGACAGAGAGTCTGCAGTTTATTCTGGGATGCCCCGATTACGGTTGCAATGTCCGTCTGTACCGTGGAAGCACCGTCTGCCGCCTGTGTAATCTCCTGGAAAGAATCGTCTGTAGCAGCCACAATACCGTTGCCCTCTTCAAGTTTTTGGGCAGAATCGGAAATACTCTTATTTAACTGCTTGGTTCCGGATTCCACGTTATGAATATCGGATTCAGCCTCATTGGCGAGTGTTTTGATTTCCTCTGCGAGTTCTTTTACTTTGGAGGCAACCACCGCAAAGCCCTTGCCGCTCTCGCCGGCCCTGGAAGCCTCTATGGATGCGTTGATGGCAAGAATATTGGTCTCGTCCGCGATGGAGACGATTTTGTTGATACTTTTGCAGATGCTGGTTACGGCGGCTTGCAGTTGTATAAAGGTCTGCTCCATCTCTTCATAGGACTGTTCGATGGCAACGTAAGTCTGTTTCAGATCCTCTACCTTGTTCTGTGTTTGGGATACAGTTTGTCCAATGGATTCTCTTACTTCAGAGAACTGCCCAGCCGTAGTGTTAATACTGGAAAAAGACTGCCCGAAATCCATAAGCTGTGCCTGGAAATTGTCTGCTCTCTCCAGCACGCCGGAGAAGGATTTGTTGACCAGGCTCAGCTCCCAGAGGGACTCCACTTCCTTTTGGATCAGTGCGTCCTTATAATCTTTTAAGTGATCTGTCACGTACAGTACCGGATAAAGACTTTTTTCATTATGCTGTATCTGTCCTGACGTTTTCTTTGAAAACAACATATCCTTCCTCCTTTATTCAAATACAACGCAAGTCATGGACTGATTGACAAAACGGTTGTTGTAATGTTCTCCATATCCTACAAATCCGGTGTGGCTGCCAAGCGAAGACATTTCCTGCAGATAGGGCTGCATATAGTTCCTTTCAGAAAACAGTTTATAGCGGAACAGGCAATTCACCGAGAAAACAGCGGATCTTTTCGGGAAATCCCGGCAGATAGAAGCAATCGTTTCTTTGGTAATGGCTTTATAATCTCCCAGCTGCAGAAGAATCAATACATCGGAGTCATTCACCTGTCTGAAACAAGCCAGCGCATTGCCGGCCACATCTTTAATGGAAATAATACAGGTATCGTTTCCGTTAATCTTACCAAAGGGGTTCTGGAATGTCTGTGTCAGGATTTCCTGATCTGTCACATGCAGGATATCCTTATAAACCTGTTTTGCCGGTTTCCCATTTAAGGAACCGATGATATAGTTTGCCCTGTCGGTATTAGAGGCAATAAAACGATAATTGCCAAGCTGGTGATAGATGTTTTCTTTGTAAGTCTTTACACGTCCGTTGTGGTTTTTCACAAGGGCGTAGACAACAGAATCCTCATATATTCTGCCGTTGGCGGAAACTTTCCCGCCGTCACCGGTTCCGCCCATCAATGAAATGCCGCTTCGCCTGAGAGCCGTATCTATGGTGGTCAAAGCGCACGCATCATTTCCGGTACAAAAATCAATACATACCGTATCCTGATGGGAAGCATTTACCTTACGGATATCTTCCTCCAGACGATGAATGTATTTTACCGGCATAACAGATACCTGTTCCAGTGCGTTTGCCGTCGCACTGATTCCGCCGCAAAAGGCAACAACACTTACGCCGTTTTCGATGACTCCGGTGCTATAACCCATGCCAATGCAGCCAATACTCGGAATATTCGGATACAACTTTTCTAATTGCTTAACATGCACTTCAAATTGACTGCTGTTTGAAAACAGCATAATAAACTGCGGGCTCTGCAAGCCCTTCACTGCTTCTGAAAGATTTCCACTCAGGCTCTTTCCAAAAAACTGGTGCATACTGTTGTGTCTCCTTTTCTCTGATATTTGAAAACTGTTCATTTCATTATAATGGAAATAAAATGGACGCGTCAATGGTTTTATTATATCTGCTTTACAAATAAGGTTGGAATGACTATAATAAAAAATCGCAACTGATTATTCAGACAGGAAGGATTACCAATGAAAAAAGAATTTCGAAATTCCCTCTTCCTTATCCTTACAGCCCTTGTGTGGGGCGTTGCCTTTGTGGCACAAAGACAGGGCGGTGCAGCAGCCGGCCCCTATACGTTTAACTGTATCCGCTCTTTTTTGGGAGCAGCGGTGCTTTTGCCGATCATACCTTTCTTAGATGGGCGTACGCAAGACAGAAGACCCAAGACCAGGCAGGATGTGCGCAGACTGTGGACAGGAGGCATCCTGTGCGGTGCTGTGCTCTTTGTGGCAAGTACGTTTCAGCAGATGGGGCTGTATTATGGCACCACCGCCGGCAAGGCGGGATTTCTGACAGCGTGTTATATTCTTCTGGTGCCGGTTCTGGGAATTTTAATCGGCAAAAAATGCCGCTGGAACGTCTGGGTAAGCATTCTGGTGGCGGTTGTGGGACTGTATTTTTTGTGTCTGACAGAAGGATTTTCATTTTATATCAGTGATGTGCTTGTGCTTCTGTGTGCAGCCTGCTTTTCCGTTCACATTATAGTGATAGACCATTTCTCGCCGTTAGTAGACGGTGTACGTATGTCCTGTATTCAGTTTTTGATCTGCGGGGTGCTGGGACTTGTACCCATGATAGGCGTGGAAATTTTGCAGGCTCCGGGCGGGTTGCAGGGATGGGCAGAGATTTTTATGACCTGGGATGTGTGGATGCCGATTTTATATGCAGGAGTTATGTCCTGCGGTGTGGGTTATACGTTGCAGATCATCGGACAAAACGGGATTAATCCGGCCATTGCTTCTCTGCTGATGAGTCTTGAGTCAGTATTCTCTGTGCTGGCAGGTATGCTGCTTCTGCATGAGACCATGACAAGACGGGAGATATTCGGATGCGTTCTGGTGTTTGCAGCAGTGCTGTTTGCGCAGATTAACCCAGCGGATTTCGGCAATGTGTGCAGGAGATTTTCTAAAAAATCAGGCAAATGACAATGTCAATGGATTACCTTATAGCGCAATCTGAGATATGAGTCCTCCAAGACCGTACATTCCTGTAATTGCAACACGCCTAATTGTGATAATTCACATTCTGACAGTAAAGATTGCCCGTCAATGAGAGTGGAGGTGTCCTTGCCGCCGATTAAAACAGGAGCAACAACAACATCAATAAAATCAAACAGTTTTTCCCGAAGGAACATACCGTTTAATGTACCGCCGCTTTGTATGGTAAGCCTCTGACAGCCAAATTCCGACTTGAGTTTTGCAAGGGCATCCGCCAAAGACAATTCGCTTTGACAGATGATATGAAGGTTGTCTGCATCTACCTGAAACGCCGGATGGGCTGTATTGGATGTGATCAGCACAAATTCTTTTGACAGGGCACAAAAATAGCGAATACCGTGTTCGGTCAGATGAGTGTTGTCGATCACTGCAAAGGAAACGGGTGTCTTATCCGGTATTTCCTTCGTGTTGACGCCCATCTTTTCCTGTACTCTGCCAGAGTTGAGTGACCATAAGTCCGTTGTCTGTTCTATTTCGTAATATTGATGCAGGCCCTCTTTAATGCCTGCAATTTTAGGAAAATCTTTATCCACATCCAAATTGTCAGTTGCTCCTGTGCTGATTTTTCCGTCAACCGACATAAGCATAAACAGCGTTGTAATTGGTCTGTCCATGTTTTCCTCCAAATTCTGATTTGCGGGATTGCATCCGTGGGAAGTATAGCATAACAGCGCCGGCAAATCAACCAAGAAAATCTGAGAAAATTATTGCATTACACTTGACAGAGTAAAATGATGGTGCTACAATGCAACACATAAAAGCAAAGGCGCTTTGAGGAAACTCAAGGCGCTTTTTCTTTTGAACATTTTAGGAAAGCGTCCCAAACAGCCGCGGATCGTGAAGGGCCGACTTTTGAGGAGGGAATATTATGACAGAAGAGATTATGGAAATCATGAATGGACAGATATTCGGGGTCTGGTTTCTGATTGGCGCAGCCTTGGTATTCTGGATGCAGGCGGGATTTGCCATGGTGGAGACGGGCTTTACCAGAGCTAAGAATGCAGGTAACATCATCATGAAGAATCTGATGGATTTTTGTATCGGAACGGTAGTATTCATTCTGATTGGGTTCAGTTTACTGCTGGGAGAGGATTTGATGGGTCTGATCGGGAAACCGGGCTTTGATATCTTCACGGCATATGAAAGCTTTGACTGGTCTAATTTTGTATTTAACCTGGTGTTCTGTGCCACCACAGCGACGATTGTATCCGGTGCTATGGCAGAGAGAACAAAGTTTTTAAGCTACTGCGTATATTCAGCAGTAATATCAGCCTTGATTTATCCCATTGAGGCGCATTGGATCTGGGGCGGCGGATGGCTTTCTCAGATCGGTTTTCACGATTTTGCAGGTTCCTGTGCAATTCACATGGTGGGTGGTATCTCTGCACTGATAGGGGCTAAAATTTTAGGACCCCGAATAGGTAAGTTTACCAAGGACAAAGAGGGGCACATTACGAAAGTCAATGCATTTCCGGGACACAATCTTCCGATGGGTGCTTTGGGTGTGTTCATTCTCTGGCTTGGATGGTACGGTTTTAACGGTGCGGCGGCAACGTCGGTGGAACAGCTGGGATCCATATTTGTGACGACTACCATTGCCCCTGCGGTTGCGACTGTGGTTTGTATGGTCTTTACATGGATTAAGTATGGCAAGCCGGATGTATCTATGTGCCTAAATGCTTCTTTGGCAGGTCTGGTAGCCATCACGGCACCCTGTGATGTGACAGACGCTTTCGGCTCTATTGTGATTGGTGCGGTGGCAGGACTTCTGGTGGTGTTTGGTGTCTGGTTACTGGATTATAAGCTGCGTGTGGATGACCCTGTGGGCGCGGTGGCAGTACATATGATGAATGGTATCTGGGGGACTGTTTCAGTCGGCTTCTTTGCGACTGACACGGCGCCGGGATATTCTATCGCCAATGCTTCCGGGCAGAAACTGGTGGGACTGTTCTATGGCGGTGGGTTTGAATTACTGGGCCTGCAGCTGATTGGGTTTATTTCAGTAGCGGCATGGACAGCAGCGACCATTACGATAGTATTTCTTCTTATCAAGGCAACGATTGGGATTCGCGCTTCCCAGGAGGAAGAGATTGTGGGTCTGGATAGTATGGAACACGGTCTTGCGTCAGCATACTCGGGCTTCAGTATTATGGATGTGTCTAACACCATGTCCATGGAAATTAATGAGAATACCAGTCTTGGGGTAGAAGATTATGATGCGGCTTCTGAGACACTGAAAGATGCGGCAGTCAAAGTTGCCCAAGTGCCTATGGCAGCTGTCACGGGTATTTATAAGGTAGCGATTATTGCTAAACTTTCCAGATATGATAAACTCCGTAAGGCTATGAATGATCTGGGCGTGACGGGTATGACAGTGACACAGGTCATGGGATGCGGCATCCAGAAAGGCGCCGGAGACAGATATCGCGGTGTGGAGATGGATGCAACGCTTCTGCCCAAAGTCAAGGTGGAAGTGGTGGTCAGCAAAATACCCGTGGACACGGTGGTGGAGGCAGCCAAGAAGGCCCTCTATACAGGCCACATCGGAGATGGTAAAATCTTTGTCTACAATGTGGATAAGGTGGTGAAAATCCGCACAGGAGAAGAAGATTTCGCAGCCCTTCAGGATGTTGAGTAAGCGTTTACCTATATCCCTTAGTTTGTATATATTTTAAAACGGATTCCCCGGCGCTCCACCGCCGGGGAGTTCGTTTTTGTAAGAAGTGAGGTGGTTTCCTATATGTGACAAGGTATTATCTTTCGGGAGAAATGATGCAACTATGATGCAAAAATGATGATATTATGATGCATGCCGTCTGTATGCTGAAGATAGGGAAGATATGAAAAATAATAAAAAGGGAGTGCTATTAATATATGGAAGGAATACAGACAGGGTACAATGGATATATGACGGCAGGCAAAATAGAATCAGATGATTTTACCAGTGTACAGACAGAGCCGTCACAGCAAGTTGTGAAGAAACACAGATGGGTGTCAGGGGTCCTGGCGTTTACAGCCCTGACAGTACTGGCAGGCAGTGCGGCGGTTTATATCGTAAGTCATGCAGGGCCCAGAGGGTATCATGACTATACCGTGCAAAAACAGCAGCATTATGTAGAATATTCAGACCAATACCCGTATTGGGATGTGCTTACGGTGGAATATCCAATCCTCACCGGGACAGAGGAGGAACCGATTGAACAGGTGGAACAGATTAATGCCAAACTTTATGATACAGCCATGGATCGGGTAAATTACTGGCACTTACAGCCCGATGCTGAGGTGCAAAAGCTGCAGGAGACATACAGTATTTTCAGCAGTGATGTGGAGTGTGATGTGACGTATCACAGTCAGTATCTTATGAGTGTCAGTTACAAGGAAATCTATGCACCGATCAACCCCGTCTGGTATGTTTATATGACACAACGTGCCTTGACAGTAGATCTTCTGACAGGAGAAAGTTATGCCCTGAAAGATGTGCTGCGGCTGAATGAGGATTTTGTGCTTCTGTGGGTGGATAAGTTTAATGAAAAACTGGGGAAAAAGATGGTCGCGTCGGAGGATGTAGATATTTTCTTTGACTGGTTTAACTGTTCGGATAAAGAACTGGAGGACTACTACATTTTTGTCCCTTATTTTTATGTGACAGAGGAAGGAAATTTTGTGGTTGGCGTCTCGCTGGATCCAAAGACAGCGGCAATTTCCGGCAGAGATCCATCCAATAGTACATTTTATACGGAATTTACAGCAGAAGAGATTGCGCCTTACAGGACAGAGTCTGTATTCTGGGACAAATATGATAAGTCGGAAAGTACCGGAGAGGTGCTTCGGTGTAAGGGGAAACACGATAATATTTGGTTAGGAGATCAGGCAAGCATATGGGATTATTGGGAAGAAAATTAATCGGGCTGCTTGCCATGGCGGCAGTTCTTTCAGGCAGTCTTATGCTTGAAGCTGTTGGAACGCTTGTGGAAATAGCCGAACTGTCTCTGGTTATCCGTGAAAGAATATGATATGATGAGAAAGTAATTTTGTACTAAAAAAATATTTTTAGTTCAGAATAACAGAATGGAAATACATTCGGTGATAGACCGGAGAACGGAGGCAGGGATGCGTAAAACAAAAATTGTATGTACACTGGGACCTTCCACGGACAATGAGGAAGTATTAAGACAGATGATGTTAGAGGGGATGAATGTTGCCAGATGCAACTTTTCCCATGGAACGTATGAGGATCATAAGAAAAGGATGGATATGGTCAAGAGACTTCGCAAGGAAGTGGGTAAGCCGGTAGCCATTCTGTTGGATACGAAAGGTCCTGAGGTTCGTGTTAAGAACTTTAAGGAAGGCAAAGCGGTGCTGGAAGAAGGGCAGCTTTTTACCTTAACTGCGGATGAGGTGGAAGGAACGAAAGATAAAGTAAGTGTCACATACAATCGTCTTTATGAGGATCTGGAAGTTGGCATGCGTGTGCTGATTGATGACGGTCTGATAGAGATGAAGGTAGAGAAGGTGGATAAGAATGACATTGTCTGTCGTGTGATAAACGGCGGTGCAGTTTCCAACCACAAGGGTGTCAATGTGCCGGATGTGGACTTGTCCATGCCCTATATTAGTGATAAGGACAGAGAGGATATTCTGTTTGGCATTGAACAGGATGTGGACTTTATCGCGGCATCCTTCGTACAGAAAAAGGAGGATATTTTACAGCTTCGTAAATTATTAGAGAAGAACGGCGGGGAAGATATTAAAATCATTTCCAAGATAGAAAATGCCCAGGGTGTAGCCAATATTGATGATATCGTGGCAGTGTCAGACGGTATTATGGTGGCTCGCGGCGATATGGGTGTGGAGATTCCTTATGAGGATGTTCCGGTGATTCAGAAGAAGATCATTAAGAAAGTATATCGTGCAGGCAAGCAGGTTATCACGGCCACGCAGATGCTGGAATCCATGATCAAGAATCCCAGACCTACCAGGGCAGAGGCGACGGATATTGCCAATGCGGTCTATGACGGCACCAGTGCCATCATGCTTTCCGGGGAAACGGCTGCCGGGGCTTATCCGGTAGAAGCGGTTAAAACAATGGTGAGAATTGCGGAGCGTACCGAACAGGATGTAGATTACCGCAAGCGGTTTTTCTTATTTGAACGGGAGGCGAATCCGGACATTACAGATGCTATTTGTCATGCGACTTGTACCACGGCGCTGGATTTGAACGCCACAGCCATCGTGACAGTCACCAAATCCGGCAGGTCTGCCAGGATGGTGTCCAGTTATCGTCCCAAGAGTGATATCATATGTTGTGCAACCACAGAAAAGGTTTGCCGACAGCTTTCTCTGACATGGGGCGTGATGCCTCTTGTGATCAAAGAGGAAAAAGAGGCCTATGTCCTTTTTGATAAGGCAATTGCGGCAGCGGAAAAGAAGGGCTTTCTGAAGAAGGGAGACCTGACGGTTATTACTTCCGGTGTACCCATTGGGTGTTCCGGCACTACGAATATGATTAAAGTACAGATTGTATAAATGTCTGAGAGGGAGTTGTCATATAACTCCCTCTTTTCCGCAAAAAGGCCTGACTGGCAGGCTTTATTTGGGGGATAAACGCAGGGTGATATCTTCATAAACGGGAAGGTACTCAGAAACCGGCGCAAGATCCCATTCATAAATCCACCCGGAATACTTTTCTTTGTTGTAATCAGGTAATTCTTCAATCTTTAAGAAGGTACCGTCTTTTACAGAAATCTCAATGGTTTCATTTTCAGCAACACAGGTAACCACGTGAATATTTCCCAAAGTATCCTCGTATTGAAAACTTTCAAGACCAAATTGCCTGTTCAGGAAACTGATTCGTTTTGCCAAAAAGAATTTTATGTAGCGTATATTGTTGTCAAAAGAGGAATAATGTCCGGCCTGGTTCTCGGCGTAATTCCAGCGAATACTGTCCAGGGCCACAGACTGTCTGATATGATTGGCATATATATCAATCTGCTCATGCAAAAGGGATTCAAACTGTGGCAGGAGGTCCAGGTAAACGTCTTTCACGATATCCTGATATTCTGTCAAGCTGTATAATTGTTTGTCCCAATCAAGGGCAGCACCGGAGTCGCGGTTCGTATTCATGTTGAGTATTGTGGTTTCATCATATTTTAACCAGACATTACCTGCCTCCTTCTGGTCTACAGAATCAGATTCACCCAGAACACTGTCAAAGTCCCAGATAGGACCGGCATATATTTTGTCATCATTGCGTTCTTTATAAAAGTAGCAGCTGGTGATGTAGGCGTCGGAGTTTAATGCTATTTCTTCTATAATATACCGTCTGGCGAAGGAATCAGCATCAATGTATTGTAATACATGTGAATCCTGCTGTATTATAAGATTCTCAATATTTTGAAAACATGCACTGATATAGGTGACTTCTTCAAGGGACGCGTTATCGGGGGAGGTCACGACAAAGCAGTTTTTGTCATCCGTTACAAATCCGCAGGAAGAATCTTCAATCGTGACATCCTTTTCAATGATATAACCGCCCGTAATGTTAGGCGGAAGCGCAGGTTGATCCGTGAGGTACCCTTTCATGGATGTTTCGGCATACGGTTCATAGGTGTTAAAAACAGTTTCATTTTCTTTTTCCAAATCGGCAATGTTCACCCGGTTCGTGCCAACATCTATTTTTTCACAGAGCAGATAATTACCTAGGTATTCACCATTGATATAGAGGTCTACCCATTCTGAATCAGCAGCAAAAGCAATGCCTGCATATTTGGAGAAGTCATAAAAGAGTTTGTTTGATAATTTAGTTGCCTCATAAGAGTTTGCCAGCAACAACCATTTCCGGTCAGGTTCCATGCCGCACAGCCCGGCTTCCTCCTTCAATTTGAAATAGTATGGTTTCTTTTCCAATTGCCAGGTGGAATTGCCGCGGCCTTTGATGAGATTATCAGATCCGTTGTATTCGATTTCGCCATTGGGAGCCACCACTGTGATTTCTGCTTCGGCGAAGTCATCTTTTGTAATAGAATCTATGGCGCAGTCTGCCAGATTAATATAAATGGTGTGCAGATTTTCAGAATGCTTAAAGCATATGCTTTTTGAAAGAGTGGTGTTTCCCTTTTGGTCATAAAGTAATACTTCCTGTGGGATATCATATGACAGCGGCAAATGGGATACTTGTGCAGACTTCCATTTCAAATTGGCATCCAGGATTATCTTTTCAGCTGATACATAAGTGGGGATAAAAAAATAGATGATACCATCCTTATTCCAGCCTTTGATGGTTTCACCTGAAGTAAGGTGAAGTTCTGGCGGGTGTTCACTTTCCTGCCAGGTGAGAGTCAGGGCAGTACCGGACTGGGCCTGCAACAGTGGAAGTATGCAGAACACAACTAACAGTAAGGATACTACTGTGAGGATGCATATCATGATGCGGCGTTTCTTTTGTATTTCCAACAGGAAAACCTCCTCGTAGGTCAATATGTTTTTTACTATAACATATCATAGTATGATTGACCAGAATATATTTGTGGCAGCAGCGTGAGACTAAAGAGAGGACTGCGGGCGGATCAGAGGAACCGGCCCTGCGATCACTTCTCTGGCTACATACAAGGTCCTGTCGATTCGGGCATTCATGGTCCATTTGACCAGGGTCATGGACTGCCGTTCAATCTCGATACAGGTGATGCAGCGGGGATGCACACAGCTTCCTGTGTTATAGTAACTGGAAGGTTCTGCGGGAAGGATGGGACGGTGGGTGTGTCCGGCGATCAGGATATAGTGGTTTTTCTCGGCCCATTGATTTAAGCGCACCTCACATTTGCTTTTAATATGATAATTCTTGGCGGCGCTGGTGGGATCCAGTACGCCCAGGTTTTCCAAAGGACACCACACATACCGGACAAGGAAACGGGAGATGGGCCAGAGGGTGGAATTGAGCAGACTGGCCTGGTGTCCATGTGTCAGATAGAGAGACACACGGGACCTGTTGCCGGGCAACAGGTCTGTGGTGAGGATAATGCCCTCATAAAAGGTGAGGGTAGGAAAAAGTGTGCGTACTCTCTTCTTCTTTTTGACAATGTCATGATTGCCATAGAGCAGATATAATCGGTCTTCCTGATAGAATTGTTCAAAGAGCCAGAATACGTTACTGTGAATGTCAATGATATTTTTCATGCTTCTGTTTTCCCACAGTTCGTCTCCGTCCCCCAGTTCAATATAGGTAAATCCCTGCCGGTAATAGTGCTCTAATGCAGCAAAATAAAGGTGTTGGTTTTTTAAGAAATTATCGGAGGAATTGCCCATGCCTCTGTGACAATCGCTCATCAGGACATAGCGGGAGCGGTTCGAGAGGGGAAGCAGAGGGGCATTAAGAAAGGCGTGGTCAAGACGCGAAGAGGTGCTCATGATCAGGACTCCTTACAATGGCGTTTATGGCAGCGCTTGTGAAATCTGCGCAGCCGAAAAAGTTTGCGGAATGCTGCCGGGATATAGTAGTACAAGTATAAAACCCGATCCTCAGTACAGCAAAAAGGCCTGGTGACCCAAAGATACAGCTTGCAGAATATTTTGTTTTTCCATTGGGAGAAACACCGCCAGAATCGGGTGAGAAGATTGTATCTTTGGGAAGTGTTTTTACAGAAAACGAAGCATACGCTAAGACCCTTGACGCAGATGGAATCTTCTCGATAACCGGCTCGTTTCAGACCTTCCACGAAGGCAGAAAGCATTTCCCTGTTGGGGAAACAGATGGAGGATTCCATGGAGAGGGCGGACGGTCTGGAGAAACAACCCACCAGAAAGGCGGTGAGCCACCAGTGGCGTCCGGTATTGCGGATGCAGTCTTCTCCTTCACTGCATAACAGGAAGGAGCAGTCCAACATTTCATGTTCTTCGGCGCAGGAGAACCAGGTGCGCTTGCAGTCACTTGCGGGTATGATGGAATCGGCGTGGTATATGCCGATTTCTGCACCGGTATTGATGCCATACTGACCTTTCCAGAACTCGATCAGCCAGGTTCTGCCGCGGTAATCAAAGTAGACCGGAAGCGCATCGAAGACCATCTGGAAACGGGGCGCCATATAGTCATAGAGCCAGGTATATCCGGCCTGCTTCTGCCAGGCGTCTATTGTGGTGGAGAAGATGCCGCTGTCACAGTGGAAACAATAGCCGAAGGGATTTACCAGTTCCTCTACAAGGGAACATTTGGCACAGCAGTCCATAGCCTGAATCTTACAGATGATTTTCTTCCTGCGGCAATGAAAAAAGATACAGCCAAGAAGGGCCATGAGTAATAGAGCAAAGAGTAAATAATACATAACTTATATCCTATGCGGTTTTACTCTATTTTATGTCGAGAAAAGGGAAATTGTTCACTTTATTTGTCAAAGGAAGCAAAGTAAATTCCGGGGCTGCTTACGCTCAGACAAGAAACAAGCAGGCCGCCGGGACTGTCACAAGACTTAAGACCGTGGTGAGGATGATGCCCTGTGAAATGGATTCCGTGTCCATATCCATCTGCTTGGCAATCATAAGCGGCATGTTGGCAGCGGGAACGGCGACCATCAAAAGCATGGTATTGAGGATCAGCTTGTTATCAATCAATCCGCGCAGCAATAAGACACAGCCGATGGGTACGAGAATCTGCCGAAGCAGTGTAAAGAGATAGAGTCTGGGGTGAGAGAAAATATCTTTCGGTGCCATCTGTGCCACGGACACACCCAGCACCAGCATGGACAAAAGGGTAGTGGCGCGTCCGGTGTAAGAAAGAGTCGAGGAGATGACAACAGGTACATGAAAATCGCCCAGATAAAATACAATCGTAAATACAGCAGAGATGGTGCCTGCATTAATGAGTTTCTGCAGACGCCCGGATGTGGAATTGTGTCTGGGAATGGAATCTGCATCGGCAGCTTGCCCGGCAGCAGCTCTTTGCAGCATGGACACTCCAAAAGTGTAAATCAGAAGATTAAACAGCAGGTTAAAGATGGAAACAAAAATCAAGGATTCGCTGCCCAGCACTGCGGAAGCTAACGGGATACCAATAAAACCCACATTGCCGAAAATCGTCAGCATCTGGTATGTGTAGTGGAGTCTTTTGGGTACACGAAGGAGGCAGGGGATCAGAAAACCTATGACGATCAGCAGCGCAAAGACCGCCGCATAAGAGACGAAAGCGATGCTAAGCTCCCGCAGGGAGACTTTAGGCCCGTCATCAAAGGCAGAGCAGATTAAGAGTGCCGGATTGGTAACATTAATGATAATGCCGGAAATCTGTTTTGAGGTTTCCTCTGACAACATTTTACTCCGGTAAAGAATCATACCGATTCCGATCAGGATAAAGATAATGACCATTTGCTGCAATACGACTGTAATACTCATTTATGATATCTCCTGTTGATTTCTGAAATGGGCCGTTGAACCTCCGTCCATTGTATCACGTTTTATAAATTTTGGAAGACAAATGGAAAACATTTTCGTTTTTATTAACATGGAAGGATAACTATAGACGAAGTCTGGCCGGATATTATATACTTAATAAGATTACTAAGTGGCAATGCATATGCGCCGAAGCCCTGTCTGGGTAAACAGCGCGGAAATGAGGTAATAATGCAGCAGTATATTATGGCGCTAGATCAGGGAACTACCAGTTCCCGCTGTATATTGTTTGACCAAAATGGCAGTATCTGCAGTATGGCCCAGAAAGAATTTACGCAGATTTATCCCCAGGCCGGCTGGGTAGAGCACAATCCGCGTGAAATTTGGGCGTCTCAGCTGGCGGTGGCGATTGAGGCTATGGCCAATATCGGTGTGAGTGCTGCACAGATTGCAGGAATCGGCATTACGAACCAGCGGGAGACCACTGTCGTATGGGATAAAGAGAGCGGGGAACCGGTATATAATGCAATCGTATGGCAGTGCCGGAGAACGGCTGAGTATATTGACGGGTTGAAAGACCAGGGTTATACGGAGATGATACGGGCAAAGACCGGCCTTGTGCCGGATGCCTATTTTTCGGGCAGCAAGATTGCCTGGATTCTAGAGCATGTGGAAGGAGCGCGGGCAAGGGCCGAGCGTGGAGAGTTGTTATTCGGAACGGTGGACACCTGGCTTATCTGGAATCTGATGAAAGGTGCGGCCCATGTGACGGATTATACCAATGCTTCCCGAACCATGCTTTATAATATTCACACGCTGGAGTGGGATGAGGAACTGCTCTCCATCCTGCGGATTCCCCGGCAGATGCTGCCGGAAGTGAAACCTTCAGGCACGGTGTTTGGTATGAGCGAGAGCAGCATCTTTGGCGCGCCGATTCCCATTGCCGGGGCGGCGGGAGACCAGCAGGCGGCGTTGTTCGGGCAGTGCTGTTTCCAGCCCGGGCAGGTGAAGAACACCTATGGAACCGGATGTTTTCTTTTGATGAATACGGGGCAGGAGGCCATTACTTCCAGAAGCGGTCTGCTGACTACGATTGCGGCAGGAGATTCTGTCAGGCCGGAATATGCTTTGGAGGGCAGTGTGTTTGTGGCGGGAGCGGCTGTGCAGTGGATGCGGGATGAGATGCGGATGATGAAGATATCACAGCACTCCGAAAAGTATGCCGTGCGGGTGCCGGATACCAATGGCGTCTATATGGTGCCTGCCTTTGTGGGGATGGGGACACCTTACTGGAATCCCTATGCGCGGGGGACTGTGGTGGGTATCACCAGGGGATGTCAGAAGGAACATTTTGTCAGAGCGGTGTTGGAGTCTGTTGCTTACCAGTCCATGGATGTATTAAAGGCTATGGAAGAAGATGCCGGTATTCCTTTAGGCGAACTGAAAGTGGACGGCGGTGCCAGCGCCAATGATTTCCTGATGCAGTTTCAGGCAGATATTACAGGACAGGCTGTACACCGGCCAAGCTGCATTGAGACCACGGCACTGGGCGCGGCTTACCTGGCAGGACTTTCCGTGGGGTATTGGAAAGATAAAGAAGAAATCTGCGTCAACTGGCAGCTTGGGAAAAAATTTGAGGTATCCATGGAAGAGGAGACCAGAAGGCAGCTTATCAAAGGGTGGAAGCGGGCCGTCAGATGTGCCCTTGCCTGGGCGGAAGATACGTAATGTCAATTAGGCAGAGGAAAGAAAGCGCAGTGAAATGAAAGAAAGGCATCGTGGAACATTTCCTGCGGATAAAGAGGATAGATCATATGGAGAAAGGAATTTTAATGGAATGAAGATTACCTATCATGAGCAGAGCAGAATTTTTAAACTGGACACGCCTCATACCAGTTACTGCATTGGTATTGTGGATGAGGAGAATTTCCTGGACATGTTTATTATGGAAGGAAACTTTCAGAGGATAATCTTGCCTATCTGATGCGGACGGGTGAGATGCCTTTTGTTCCATCTAAAAACAATCGGGAGAGAACAGGTTTTATGGATACGTTTCCGATGGAGTATTCAGGAAATAATCTGGGTGATTACAGGGAAGGCACGCTGGCAGTACGGACCATGGGCGGACATGCAGGAGTGTCACTTACTTATGTGTCCCACCGTATCTATGACGGAAAGGAACCGCTGGAAGGACTGCCGGCAACGTTTGGAGATAAGGATGTCTGCCAGACGCTGGAGATTACCTGTGAGGATAAGGTACTGAAACTGCAGGTCCTTTTATCTTACAGTGTCTTTGCGGATACGGATGCCATTGCCAGAAGCGTGAGGATCGTCAACGGTGGTGACGAAGCCATATATCTGACGAAGGTGTTATCTGCCTGTATCGACATGGACAATGAGGACTATGAGATGATGACGCTGCATGGTTCCTGGGCCAGAGAGCGTGGCATCCAGATCCGTCCGATTATGAAAGGCAAGCAGAGCGTAGGTTCAGTGCGCGGGGAATCGAGCCATCAGGAGCATCCTTTTGTGGCATGGAAGAGGAGCAGTACCACAGAGGAGACGGGCGAGATTTATGCCATGAACTTTGTTTATTCCGGCAATTTCCTGGCGCAGATGGAGGCGGATCAGTTTGGTTTCATCCGTGCAATGATGGGGATTCATCCGGATAATTTCTGCTGGAAACTGGAAGCTGGAGAAAGTTTTCAGGCGCCGGAGGTCATCTGCATGTATTCTGCACAAGGCATCGGCGGCATGACCAGAAACTTTCATGATCTGTATCGTCAGCACCTGATCCGGGGGATTTATAAGGATAGGAAGCGGCCGGTATTAATCAATAACTGGGAAGCTACTTATTTTGACTTTGATACGCAGAAGCTTTTGGAGATTGCAAGACAGGCTTCGGCACTTGGCATAGAGATGCTGGTGATGGATGATGGCTGGTTTGGACACAGGGATGATGATAATAGCAGTCTGGGAGACTGGCAGGTAAACGAAACGAAGGTAGACGGCGGATTAAAGTATCTGGTGGATGAGGTCAATAAGCTGGGGATGAAGTTCGGCATTTGGTTTGAGCCGGAGATGATTTCGCCGGATTCTGACCTGTACAGGGCGCATCCTGACTGGGCCATTCAGATTCCCGGCAGGACGGCAAGCCTTTGCAGGAATCAATATGTACTCGATCTGACTCGGCAAGAAGTCAGGGATTATATTTACGATCAGGTAGCGGCAGTGCTGCGCAGTGCCAATATCGAGTATGTGAAATGGGATATGAACAGACCGCTTAGTGATCTGGGAAGTTATGGCCTTGCGGCGGACAGGCAGGGGGAACTGCTGCACAGACAGGTGCTGGCGCTCTATGAGATGCAGGAGAGGCTGATCAGTGATTTTCCGAATCTGCTTCTGGAAAACTGTTCCGGCGGCGGCGCCAGATTTGATCCGGGCATGTTGTATTACAGCCCGCAGATCTGGTGCTCTGATGATGCGGATGCGATAGAAAGATTATCTATTCAGGCAGGTACGGCGTTGCTTTATCCGTTGTCCACGATGGGGGCGCATGTGGCTGACTGCCCCAATCATACGGTGGGCCGGGTGACGCCTTTTGAGACAAGAGGGTATGTGGCTTTGGCTGGTACCTTTGGTTACGAGCTGGACGTGACAAAGATTCCGGAGGCAGACCGCAATCAGATTCCCGAACAGGTGGCTATGTATCATAAGTATAACGATTTAGTCCGTCAGGGGGATTATTACCGCATTGCACATTATGCGCAGAACCATTATTATGATTGCTATGAAGTAGTTGCCAAGGACAAGAGCGAGGCGCTTGTTACTTATATTCAGGTGTTGAACAGGCCCAATGTACACAGCAGACGAATCCATATTCCCGGATTGGATCCGGACAGAGTCTATGTGATTGAGAATACACAGGACTGGCCGGAGATGGAACAGACACAGTACCGCGGAGATACACTGCATTATGCAGGCATGAATATACCGCCTATCTTTGACGATTTCCAGGGCAGACTTCTGCATCTGAGGGCGATATAGAGACAGGATAATGGAACTTTGGGATAGAGAAACAGGAAAGGACACAATAGTATGATTGTACAGAAATATAAGGACATGTTACAGGGAAAATCGGTAATCCGGCAGTTGTCTGAGTTTGCCACGCAGAGGGGGAAGGAGATCGGGTATGAGAATGTGTTTGATTACAGTCTGGGCAACCCTTCCGTACCCGTGCCGCAGGCTTTTACGGACACCATGATCAGGATGCTGCAGGAGAGAAATCCCATGGAGCTTCACGGTTACAGCCAGAGTCTGGGGATTCCTGCGGTGAGAGATAAGGTGGCCGCTTCCCTGAACCGGAGATTTGGCATGAATTATACCGGGAATCATATTTTTATGACCACAGGTGCGGCGGGGGCCATCGCTCATGCGGTGCGCTGTGTAGCAGAACCTGGTGATGAGATTCTGACAATAGCACCTTATTTTCCGGAATATGCGCCGTATATTAACCTTACGGGGGCAAAGCTGAAAGTGGTGCCGGCAGACACGGAGAGTTTTCAGATTGATTTTGATGCCTTTGAGCAGATGCTGACCGAAAAGGTGATGGCGGTGCTCATCAATACCCCCAACAACCCGTCCGGTATGGTCTATTCTGCACAGACCATGCAGGAGATGGCACGGATCATGCGGGAAAAGGAAAAACAGTATGGCCATGATATTTTCTTGATTTCAGATGAACCGTACAGGGAGATTGTGTTTGCGGGTGTGGATGCGCCTTATCCTTCTAAATTCTATGATAATACGCTGTCCTGCTATTCTTTCTCGAAGTCTTTATCCTTGCCGGGTGAGCGGATTGGTTATGTGGCCGTGAATCCGGCTTGCACGGATGCTGATATTATCAGTGTCATGTGCAGCCAGATTTCCAGAGGAACAGGGCACAATTGTCCGCCGTCCATCATTCAGCTGGCAGTGGCTGAGGTGCTTGATCTGACAGCGGATTTATCGGTCTATGAGACGAACATGAACATATTATATAAAGAACTGACGAATCTTGGCTTTGCGTGCAGTAAGCCCGGCGGGACATTTTATATTTTCCCGAAAGCGTTGGAAGAAGACGCGGTGGCCTTTAGTGAGAAGGCGAAGAAATACGACCTGGTTGTGGTGCCCAGTGACAGCTTCGGTGTGAAAGGCTATTTCCGGCTGGCATACTGTATTGATACGGAAAAGGTAGAGCGGTCACTGGAAGCTTTCCGGAAATTTGTGAAAGCGGAATATTAGTGTGAGAAATGCGAAAAGTACTTCTAAAGACGTCTCGCCATAGGACGAGACGCCAAGAAGTACTGAGTTTCGCATGGGAGAATACCGAAAAAACAGGCATTCTCCGCACAGAGTGTAAATTTGGAGGGAATTATGTATCAGGCAGGGCTTATTTTGGAAGGCGGCGGTATGAAGGGAATTTATACTGCCGGTGTGCTGGATTTTTTTATGGAGAAGGACATTTTCTTTTCTGACTGTTATGGCGTGTCGGCGGGGGCCTGCCATCTGTGCAGCTATTTGTCGGGGCAGAAGGGAAGGGCATACCGCGTCAGCGTCAATTATCTGGGTATGAAACAGTATTGTGGTCCGGTGAGTCTTTTAAGAACCGGTGATCTCTTTGGTGTGGATATGTGCTATGGGTTGATACCGGATTATCTGGATCCGTACGACTTTGAGGCTTTTGCAAAATATGAGGGCAGGGCGTACGCAGTGGCTACCAACATTCGCACAGGAGAGCCGGCTTACCTGCCGCTTCAGGATATGCACAGGGACATTATCGCGGTGCGGGCTTCCAGCTCCATGCCGCTGGTATCCCGGAATGTAAAGATAAACGGTGAACTATATCTGGACGGCGGTATTTCCGATTCTATTCCCATCAGACAGTCCATCCGGGATGGCAATGGGAAGAATGTGGTTGTTATGACTAAGGAGGAGGGTTACGTCAGGAAGCCGGCGGGACCGGAACTGGCAGCTGTCCGGGCGAAATATCTGCGTTATCCAAAGGTTTATGAACTGATGAGGGAGAGGCATCTTTCCTATAATAATACGGTACAGTACATCGAGGAGAAGGCAGAGAACGGGGAAGTCTTTGTTATCAGGCCCAAACGCGCCAGTAAGGTGGGCAGAGTGGAAATGGACAAGGAAAGATTGACGGCACTTTATGAGGAAGGGTATCGGGATGCAGAGGATTGTTACCTGGATCTGTTGGAATATCTGGAGAGAGCATAAATAGTGCAGAAAGGTATGAGTATGAATATGGACATCATGGAAATTTTAAAGGCGGTGTTATTTGGTATCGTGGAAGGTATCACGGAGTGGCTTCCCATCAGCAGTACGGGGCATATGATTTTGTTTAATGAGTTCGTGACGCTTGATGTGAGCCCGGAATTCTGGGAAATGTTTCTGGTTGTCATCCAGCTGGGGGCAATCCTTGCAGTGGTATTGTTGTTCTGGAATAAGATATTTCCTTTTCAGTTTAAGGAGAAACCGGTGGTGCGCAAAGATATTTTCGTGCTATGGTTTGAGATTCTGGCTGCCTGTATTCCGGCAGCGGTGATAGGGCTTGCCTTTGATGATGTGCTGGATGCGCTTTTCTATAATCCCTGGTGTGTGGCGATTGCCCTGATTGTGTTTGGTATTGCATTTATCGTAATTGAAAACAGGAATAAGAATGCTGTGCCGAAAATCACGGAATTGCATCAGATTACCTATCAGACTGCGTTTCTGATTGGTATCTTCCAGCTTCTTGCGGCTGTATTTCCGGGAACCTCACGCTCTGGCGCCACGATTGTGGGAGCGCTCCTGATCGGTGTATCCAGAACTGTGGCGGCGGAGTTTACTTTCTTCTTAGCGATTCCTGTTATGCTGGGAGCAAGTCTCCTTAAAGTTCTGAAATTTGAGGGGCCGATTACAAGTGCAGAGACGATTATCTTACTGGTAGGCATGGTGGTTGCATTCTTAGTATCCGTGTTTGTGATTCGCTTTTTGATGGGTTATATCAAGAAACATGATTTCAAAGTATTTGGCTGGTACCGCATTGCGCTTGGGGCGGCAGTGCTGGGGTATTTTATGCTGAAATAGGACGTTGACCGCCCGAAAGAATGTGTTTTTATGTCATTTCGTATAATATAATGAGACAGAAAGTAACTATTTGTTACAGTTTGTTAGTTGACAGTGCATTGGGATTGCGCTAGAATTTTCATATGGTCCAAAGGTGTAATTGGATTTTAGGGTATTATGAAAGAGTCAGAAATGGAACGTGCAGCGTTCAAAGAGCCAAAGATGGGGAAGGAGATTATTCATGGCAGACACTAAGAAAACAGCAAACGCTAAACCGGTGGCGAAGACAGCAGCCGCCAAAGCCGCAGATACAAAGACAGCACAGGAAACGACAACAACAGCAGCATCTGTAGCAAAGACAGAAACCGCAGCGGAGCCTAAAAAGGCAGCAGCGAAGAAGACCACAACCAGAAAGACCGCGGCGAAGAAGACTGCAGCTAAGAAAGAGACGGCAAAGAAGGCACCGGCGGCAGCTAAGAAGACAGCAGTGAAAGAGACAGTACATGTACAGTTTGCGGAGAAGTCCTATACAGCAGAAGATTTTGTGAAGATTGCCAAGGATGTATGGAAATACGATCTCAATCAGAAAGCCGGTGATTTCAAGTCTGTTGAGCTGTATGTTAAGCCTGAGGAGAGCGTTGTTTACTACGTGATCAACGGTGAAGTAAAGGGCAGCTTCGGAATCTGATAAGATTTCAGCGAAATGTTTGTAAACAGGTAAGGAAAAGGAATGTGAGCAGCTAATTTGAGGATACTTTAAATTAACTGCTTTTTTCTTTTATATTTTTTTAATAATTTTTTTGTATACAGATGTTGACAATGAAAATCTTAAGTGATAACTTACTACTAGAAGGTGTTAGCACTCTAATGAATTGAGTGCTAACAATAGGAGAAATGGTATGCAGTTAGATGAAAGAAAATATATAATATTGCAAGCCATCATTCGTAATTACTTAGAGACAGGGGAGCCGGTGGGAAGCCGCACAATCTCTAAGTATACCGATTTAAACCTAAGTTCTGCCACTATCCGAAATGAGATGGCAGATCTGGAAGAACTGGGATACATCCTGCAGCCTCATACTTCCGCAGGCAGGATTCCTTCCGATAGAGGATATCGCCTGTATGTAGACAGGATGATGGAGGAGAAGGAAAGGGAAGTGGAAGAGATGAAGGAGATGCTTCTTGAGAAAGAAGATAAGATGGATCATCTCCTGAAGCGTGCAGCGAAGGTGTTGGCCAATAACACGGAGTATGCGGCCATGATTTCCGCGCCTCAGTATCACCGCAATAAGCTGAAGTTCATCCAGTTATCCCGGGTAGATGCCAATCAGATTCTGGCGGTGATCGTGGTGGAAGGCAATGTGATCAAGAACAGCATACTGAAAGTGGCGGAAAGATTGGGAGATGAGACGCTTTTAAAGCTGAATATCCTTCTCAATACACATCTGAACGGCCTGTCTCTGGAAGAGATTAATCTGGGCATGATTGCAGCGATGAAGCAGCAGGCTGGTATTCACAGTGAGATTGTGGCAGACGTCATTGATGCTGTGGCAGAGGCCATACAGGCAGATGAGGATCTGGAGATTTATACGAGCGGCGCCAAGAACTTTTTCAAGTATCCTGAGCTTGCGGATCACGAGCGGGCCAGTGAGCTCATAACCACCTTCGAGGAGAAACAGCTGCTCAGTGAGCTTGTGCAGGATAATCTTGCGGATGAGAACAACACCGGTATTCAGGTTTATATCGGCAGTGAGACACCAGTGGCGGGGATGAAAGACTGTAGTATCGTAACAGCCACTTATGAACTGGATGAGGGCATGAAGGGCACCATCGGCATCATTGGTCCTAAGAGAATGGATTATGAAAAGGTAGTGAGCAATCTGAAGCTGTTAAAGAATCAGCTGGATGATTTATATAAGAACAACTGACACAGGTTGGTTTGACAGAAAGGAATGAAAAGCGTGGCAGAGGAAAAAGATAAGATGCAGGAAGAAAACCTGACAACAGAAAATCCCGATGAAGAGCAGGTAATCGAGGCGGCAGAGAAAGAAGTTGTGAAAGAGGACGAGAGCCGGCAGGATAAGGAGATCTCCAAAGAAGAGAAAAAGGAGAAAAAGAAAAAAGAGAAGGCAGACAAAAAGCAGGATGCTTTGAAGGAGAAAATAGAAGAACTTGAGGACCGGGTAAAGCGTCAGATGGCAGAGTTTGAGAATTTCCGCAAACGGACGGAGAAAGAAAAAACGGCGATGTTTGAGACCGGCGCAAAGAGTGTGATAGAGAAGATACTTCCGGTAGTCGATAATTTTGAGAGAGGTCTTGCGAGCGTTCCGGAAGAAGAGAAAGACAGTGGATTTTCACAGGGCATGCAGATGATCTATAAACAGCTCATGACGGAACTTGAAAATATGGAAGTAAAGCCTATTCCGGCACTGGGCGAGGAGTTTGATCCTGAGTTTCATAATGCGGTGATGCAGGTGGAGAGCGAAGAGTTTGCATCTGGTGTAATTGCACAGGAACTTCAAAAGGGTTATACCTACCGGGACAGTGTGGTCAGACACAGTATGGTTGCGGTAGTTCAGTAACAGGATGCATTATTGATACAATACATCTTATAAACAACAAAAAATTATTATTCAGCTTCATGATAAGCAGGAGGGAAAAATTATGAGTAAAATTATCGGTATTGACTTGGGAACGACCAATAGCTGCGTAGCAGTTATGGAGGGGGGTAAGCCCGCAGTCATCGCGAACACAGAAGGTGCAAGAACCACTCCTTCCGTGGTGGCTTTTACGAAGACGGGGGAGAGGCTTGTGGGTGAGCCGGCGAAACGTCAGGCAGTTACCAACGCTGACAAGACCATTGCTTCCATTAAGAGAGATATGGGTACGGACAGGGGACGTACCATTGATGACAAGAAATATTCTCCGCAGCAGATTTCTGCCATGATCTTGCAGAAATTAAAAGCAGATGCTGAGAATTATTTGGGTGAAAAAGTGACGGAGGCTGTTATCACAGTCCCTGCATATTTTAACGATGCACAAAGGCAGGCAACCAAGGATGCCGGTAAGATTGCCGGTCTTGACGTAAAGCGTATTATCAATGAGCCTACAGCGGCAGCGCTTGCATATGGTCTGGACAATGAGAAAGAACAGAAGATTATGGTATATGACCTGGGCGGCGGTACTTTCGATGTGTCTATCATTGAGATTGGCGACGGTGTCATTGAAGTACTTGCAACCAATGGCGATACCCATCTGGGCGGTGACGATTTTGATCAGAAGATCATTGACTGGATGTTGGCTGAGTTCAAGGCACAGGAAGGCGTGGATCTCTCTAACGACAAGATGGCGCTTCAGAGACTGAAAGAGGCGGCTGAGAAGGCAAAGAAGGAACTTTCTTCTGCAACTACGACCAATATTAACCTGCCGTTCATCACAGCTACTTCGGAAGGCCCGAAACATTTTGACATGAACCTGACAAGAGCAAAGTTCGATGAGCTGACACATGATCTGGTGGAGAAGACAGCGATTCCGGTGCAGAACGCTATGAAAGATGCCGGTCTGACCAACGCGGACATCGGGCAGGTGCTTCTGGTGGGCGGTTCCACCCGTGTTCCTGCGGTACAGGAGAAAGTAAGACAGATTACAGGCAAAGAGCCGAGTAAATCCCTGAATCCCGATGAGTGTGTGGCGCTGGGCGCTTCTATCCAGGGCGGTAAGCTGGCTGGTGATGCCGGTGCAGGCGAAATTCTGCTCTTGGATGTTACGCCGTTATCTCTGTCTATCGAGACAATGGGCGGCGTAGCGACCAGGCTGATTGAGAGAAATACCACGATTCCGACCAAGAAGAGCCAGATTTTCTCCACAGCAGCAGATAACCAGACGGCAGTTGATATTAATGTAGTACAGGGTGAGAGACAGTTTGCAAAAGACAACAAGTCCCTGGGACAGTTCAGGCTGGATGGTATTCCGCCGGCAATGCGCGGTGTACCGCAGATTGAGGTGACTTTTGATATTGATGCCAACGGTATCGTAAATGTGTCTGCGAAAGACCTTGGCACAGGTAAAGAACAGCACATCACCATCACAGCAGGTTCTAATATGTCTGATGATGAGATTGATAAGGCAGTGAAAGAGGCTGCTGAGTACGAGGCACAGGATAAGAAGAGAAAAGAGGCAATTGACACCAGAAACGATGCAGATGCTTTTGTGTTCCAGACAGAGAAAGCACTTAGCGAAGTGGGTGACAAGATTGATGCTTCTGAAAAATCCGGTGTGGAAGCTGATCTGCAGGCAGTCAAGGATATCCTGGAGAAGACCAAGGATCAGGAAATGACAGACGGCCAGTTGGATGAACTCAAGGCAGCGAAAGAGAAACTGACAACTTCTGCACAGAGCCTGTTCACCAAGATGTATGAGAACATGCAGCAGGCACAGGGCGGCCCGGACATGAGCAATATGGGCGGTGCGGCAGAAGCAAATACACAGGAAGCGCCGGTTGACGATGTGGTAGACGGTGATTACAGAGAAGTATAATCAAAATAAAAATTTTCAGGGCTGCTGGGATATGCAGCCCAAGAAACTAAGAATACGAGGATAGGCAGAGTAGGAAGGGTTTATCATGGCAGAACAAAAACGGGACTATTATGAGGTGCTCGGTGTAGAGAAAAACGCTGATGATGCAGCAATCAAAAAAGCATACAGAGTTCTGGCTAAGAAATATCATCCCGATATGAACCCCGGTGATGCGGAGGCAGAGAAGAAATTCAAAGAAGCATCTGAGGCGTACGCAGTCTTAAGTGACCCTGAGAAGAGAAGGCAGTATGACCAGTATGGTCATGCCGCCTTTGATGGCGCAGGGGGTGCGGGCGGCTTTGGCGGCTTCGACTTTAACAGTGATATCTTTGGCGATATCTTTGGTGATATTTTTGGCGATATTTTTGGCGGCGGCAGACGCGGCAGAGGGAACGGGCCCATGAAGGGTGCGAATCTGCGTACCAGTGTCCGCATTACCTTTGAGGAAGCCGTCTTTGGTGTAGACAAGGAAATTGAATTGACCTTAAAGGATGAGTGCACGTCCTGCCATGGTACCGGCGCCAAACCCGGCACCAGCCCTGAGACTTGCAGCAAGTGCGGCGGTAAGGGACAGGTGGTGTTCACCAGACAGTCTCCTTTTGGCGGTATCATGAGGAATGTACAGACTTGTCCGGATTGTCAGGGAACCGGTAAAGTGGTTAAGGATAAATGTCCGGACTGCCGGGGAACAGGATATATTGCCAACAAGAAGAAGATTCAGGTATCTATACCGGCAGGTATCGACAATGGGCAGTGCGTCCGCTTGCGTGATAAGGGTGAACCGGGTTCCAATGGAGGCCCGAGAGGAGATCTGTTAGTTGAAGTGGTAGTGGGAAGACATCCCATTTTCCAGAGGCAGGATGAGAATATCTATTCCACAGTACCCATGTCCTTTGCGATTGCGGCTTTGGGCGGTGAGATTGTGATTGACACTGTGGATGGCAGAGTGATTTATGAAGTCAAAGCCGGTACACAGACAGACACCAAGATCCGTCTGAAAGGAAAAGGCGTACCTTCTCTGCGTAACAAAGATGTACGCGGTGACCACTATGTAACATTGGTGGTACAGGTGCCTGATAAACTGTCTCATGAGGCCAAGGATTTGCTGAAACAGTTTGATGAGCAGACAGGTGATACCTTAAATGCGGCGAAGAATGTTACTTCCAATCGCGCCGAAGAAGTCACTGGCGGGAAAAAGAAGAAAAAGTTTGGGAAGTTTTAGTTGTTAATATAAGGATGCCTGGCGAAGCCAGGCATCCGTTGCTTTTGGCAAAGGAGAACATCATGAACATAAATTACAGAAAGGCTAATCGGAATGACTTGCCGGAGATTGTTTTGATGGTGCAAAATGCGATTCGTGTCATGGAAGATAACCATATCCATCAGTGGGACGAATTGTATCCGACAGAAGAAGACTTTGAAAATGATATTAAGAATGGGGATTTATATGTAGGGATTCTCGAAGAAAAAATAGCGATAGTGTTTGGGCTGAATCAGGAATGCGATGAAGATTATCAATATGGAGAGTGGATGCATCCGGAAAGGCCTTATTATGTGATTCACCGTCTATGTGTTAATCCGGTATTTCAGCACAGAGGCGTTGCATCGAAAGCAATGCAATATATTGAAGATTTGCTGAAAGATATGGGAGCTGAGGCAATCAGACTGGATGTTTTCAGTAGTAATCCATATTCACAGAAGCTGTATGCCAGTGCAGGATATGTGAAAACAGGCACGGTGGAGTGGCGGAAAGGGAAATTTTATTTGATGGAGAAGTATATTCTGTGAATAAAGTAGGCTATTGACTGAATATAACCAGAAATATATACTATAGATATTGATATCAGGAATAAATGTTTGTGGAATAATATATTAAGGAAAAGAGTTAAAAATGCTATTTAATACAATGCAGTATATACTATTTCTGCCTATAGTTGTTTCAATATACTATTTTTTGCCGAGTAAGTTGAGAAATGGCTGGCTGCTTTGTGTGAGTTACTATTTTTACATGCAATGGAATCCAATATATATTATGTTGTTGTTTTCTTGTACCTTGATTACTTATACGGGTGGATTGGTCCTTGAAAAGCTAAAAAGGCTTCACGGAGAAAGTGAATATAACAGCGGAAAGAGAAATCGAAAAAGTAAATTATGTCTTATTTTATGTATTTCGATAAGTCTTGGAATTTTATTTTTTTACAAATATCTGTTGTTTGGCATCTCATTATTTAATAGAATATTGGAATGTGTTCATATGGAAGAAATCTCCTGGGAATATGAAATTTTGCTTCCTGTTGGTATTTCGTTTTATACATTGCAGGCTTTGAGTTATTTGATTGATGTATATAGAGGGGATATTTTTGCAGAAAAGAGCTTTATACGATATGCATTATTTGTTTCCTTTTTTCCGCAATTGGTAGCAGGGCCTATCGAGCGCTCTAAAAATCTTTTAGTACAGTTTAGCATTGATCATACTTTTACATATAAGAATTTGCAAAAAGGGATGCTTTGGATATTATATGGCCTTTTTATAAAAATGGTCATAGCAGACAGAGCAGCTATTATTGTAAATACTGTTTATGAAAATAGTAGTGTGTATTCTGGATTTTATATCATTGTGGCAACCTTTTTCTTTGCCATACAGATTTATTGCGATTTCTACGGCTATTCGACCATTGCAAGAGGTTCTGCACTTCTTATGGGATATCATCTGATGGATAATTTCAATGCACCGTATTTTTCAAGCAATGTAAGAGAGTTCTGGCGCAGATGGCACATTTCTCTTTCGCAATGGTTTCGTGATTATCTATATATTCCGCTTGGTGGCAGTAAAAAGGGTGTACTAAGGAAAGAGTTGAATCGCATGCTTGTGTTTGCTGTGAGTGGTCTTTGGCATGGGGCATCTTTGGCTTTTGTTTTTTGGGGTGTATTGAATGGGGCTGCTCAGGTTTTTGAGGATGTAGCAGACAAGTTGAAAGAGAAATTAAAGATTGGAGCTATTCGGAGAACTGTTTGTTTTAGTAAAAAGTTGTTGCAGGTGTTTGGAACTTTTTTGCTGGTCACTTTTGCATGGCTCTTTTTTAGAAGTGGTGAATTTGAAGTTGCATTGGACGTTCTTAAAAGCATGTGCCATTTTGATAATCTGGCAGGGATTTTGGATGGTTCTTTGTCCACGAAGATTTTAGGTGGAAAAATTTATATGAATATATTGCTGGTATCGATTTTGGCACTGTTTATTGTGGACTTTTATAAGTATAAGGGAAGAGATGTGGCGGAACTATTTTTAGCACAGAAGTGGTGGTTTCGCACATTAATGATAATGCTTATGATTTTTACAATTCTTTTATTTGGTTGTTATGGTGAAATTTACGATATACAGCAGTTTATATATTTTCAGTTTTAAACAGAGAGGGATATGGCTGATATGAAGAGAATAAGAAGTATTGTGGGATTATTAGCAGGCATTTTCATTTTCTGTGGGATTACAAGGGGATTGAATTTTTTATATGTATTAGACGCAGATTCAGAGTATGAACGTTTTGTATGGAATGATTTTTATGCGAGCAAAGGCAAGATTGATAATTTATATTTAGGTTCATCACATGTATATTGCGATATTAATCCTTATATATTGGATGAAAAAAACGGACAGTATAATTTTAACATGGCAACACCAGGACAGTTGATGAACGGGACATATTATCTTTTAAAAGAAGCTGACAGAAATAACGAAATATCACATGTCTATATAGAGTTATATTACTATTTTAATGTTAATGATAATTTTAATTTATATGAGGAACCGACAAAGACAGATGCTTTTAGAAATTGGAATAATTTAGAATACATGAAGCTGTCTTTTAATAAATTAGCCTATTTTTGGAGAACAACAGATATAGAGGAGTATCCTAATGTCTTTTTTCGGTTTAGTAAATATCGGTCAAAAATTGACGATTGGAATTATATAAAAGATAATATTATTCAGAAAACTGAGAACAAAAGCGACATAGGTGATTTAAAGAGGGGTTATTTTCCTATGAATATAGTTTATAAAGAAAAAGAGCGAGTCTTTGAACAGGGGCGTATCTTGGAAATGCAGCCTATGGCAGAGTCCAGTGAGAAATATTTACGCAAAGCAATTTCCTATTGTCAGAAACAAGACATACCGGTTACTCTATTTATATCGCCAATGTATGAGCTTCAGTTGATTAGTACAGAAAATTATGATAATTATGTTGCGCAGGTACGTTTAATAGCAGATGAATATGATATTGACTTTTATGATTTCAATTTGGCAAAAGAAGAATATCTGTCAATACAACAAACAGATTTTTTCTATGATGAAGGACACTTGAATTTAACAGGAGCAGATATTTTTACAGACTTTTTCTATCAGGTAATGTCAGGTAATACACTGGAAAATAGTAAATATTTTTATGATACTTACAAACAAAAGCTTCAAGACCAAGAACCGGAGGTATACGGCATATATTATAGAAAAGCAACGGATTCCAAAGATAATAAGCGGATTATCAGGAATATGTGGCTGGCTTCCAATCGAGAAGAGGGAATGGAGTACAGAATTGTGTTTACACCTGCAGAACAGGAACCGTATATGATGCAGGATTTTAGTGAAAACAGACAATTTACGATAGACGCAGATGAACATGGAACCTGTACGATTACATACAGGGTAAAAAGTATGCCTGATTTAGAACAGACAATAGAAATTGAATACTGATTATTGTGAAAAAGAGTCCGCCGACAAATTCACAATAAGAATGTCAGCAGGCTCTTTTCAGGATCATCTTTATAAAGTCATCTCAATCCGCATTACGGCTTCCAGCTCCACACTGTCGATTCGTGCAACCTGTTCTTTTACCACCTCATGTCGGGCAGCCATGGCAGAGGTATTATCCACATATGCTCCTGTTTTTCGTGGAGAAACATACAGATACATGCCATATTTCGTCAATTCTTCTCTGTACGGCATCAGATCGATTTCCCATGACGCTCCATTACAGAAATTATCATGGAACATTTCGCCCTCTATAAAGGCGTATCCTACATCTCCTTCATAACGAACTTTTAACAGAAGCTGTTTCATATCAGCAAAGGTTTCCGGTGCGAACTTCAGTACGGCGCGTGCATTTACCACTTTGGTGGAAGTAAGGGGACTGCCTACCACCGGCCGTTTCAGGGCACCGTCACCATCCTTATTGACTGTGCTCACATCTTTCCATTCAAACGGTAATTCTTTTTCCTGTTTCCAACTTTCAAATATCCGGAATACGCCGTTTGTGCCGGAACTGGATAAGGCATGGCCTTCTAAGTGTATTACATCGCTGTGAGAAGGGAAAATGCCAATCTGCAGTTCTTCGTTACAGTGATATTCCAGTTCCAGGAGTCCGTCCTTATAGAGTACCGGATAATCGGACAGGAAGAGTATCCTTTTTTCTTCCGTGTCAATCTGCCACAGTCTGAGACCTTCTTTCTCGGGTAAAGTGCATATAATACACTCTGCCCCATCAACGCCTGTGAAAGAAAAGGTACCGAACGTTTCCTTCTCCAAAACTACTTTACTGTCGTCCAGACGACAGCCGCTGTGGGTCTGCAGGTCGATATCTTTATCCTGAAATACAAATTCACTGCGGTCATTGCCTGTCTGTACAAAGAAGAAGTATTCTTTTCCGTTATCCGAAACCTTAGTAACAAGCTGTGCTGTGGCATATTTTAAAAGGCGGCCATGGAGGTCAAACCAGATTGGCCAGATAGCGTTGCCGTCTTTTGGCAGATTTAAGGTTCCCTTTTCTGGTACACGCACGACGCCCTGGTCTGTCTGTACCGTAATCGCAAAGTCCTTCTGCTCGATGCCTTCAGTGTGATCTTGATAATTGTTGATAAATAGAAAGCCCTGGCCCATTTCATCCACCCGCACAACGTATCGCAGGGTTTCCACATCCTCTGGTTTTTGTGTTACGGCCTCTTTGGAAAGAACCGTTTTTGTAGCGGTCACTTCTTTCTGAAATTCCTGATAAAACAGATGCTGCAGTTTCAGTTGATGAAAGGACTTGCGCACCTGACCGAATTCACCCAGAGGGGCCTGATAATCATAAGAAAATTTGGGTACGGCGCATTCATTTAGAAATGGTACCTTTTTTCCTTTGGGGTGTGTCCCGCCGTGATACATATAATAGCCGAGGAAATTGCAGCCGCTGCCTGCTTTTACCTGAGCCATTGCACCTACGCTCTCCATAGGTAACTGAAAGCGATAGGGATAATAAACATTCATACCGCCGCCCATTTCGCAGCAGGCATAGGGGTAATCCTCGGCAGGATATTCGGGATCAAAATTATAGTATTTGGGTGCCGTGTTGCAATGAAAATCTCCGTACAGGTATTCTCCTGTAGCGGGATGCTCCTTCAGTTTTCCATCATAGAACATCCATGGCCGGAATGCATATCCGCCCCAGAGGGGGAGAACCACGTCTTCCGGTGCACAGGCGCCGCCCCAGGCAGTGGCTGTATATAAAGGAACGATGAAACCGACTTTTTGTGCCAGTTTCTTTAAAGTGGCCATATGCTTTCTGCCTTCCCTGCCACTGACTACCCACTCTTTGCTGTTTTCTGTTGTCAGTTCCCAGGGACAGGATGCATGTTCGTGTTCGTTTTCCAGCTGCACGCCGATGACGGGGCCGCCGTCTCCAAACAACAATCCCTCTGCCTGGTGATATATTTCTCTGTAGAACCGTTCTGTGTATTTTAAATACGTTTCGTCATCGCATCGCAAATCAAAGGGTCTGCCAAAGATCCAGTCAGGGAAACCGCCGTTTCTGCATTCTCCGTGTGAAAAAGGGCCGATACGCAGTATTACATACATATTATTCTTCTTACACAATGTCAGAAAGCGTCTCAGATTCTTACTGCCGTTCCAGTCAAATTCCCCTTCTGTTTCCTCATGATGAATCCAAAAAATATAGCTGGCAATGATGTTAATGCCGCCCATTTTCATCTTGATGATTTCATCTTCCCAAAGAGTCTCGTTCATACGGGAAAAATGTGCCTCACCGCAAACGGCAAAGAAGGGCTTGCCGTCCAGGGTCAGAAAATAATTGCCTACCGCCAGTTCCCGTCCCTGATCATCGCTGCCGCCCATATTAAGAGGCGCGGGATAAAACGGATTTTTTATATATCTAGCATCTATATTGTATTCTCTTATCATGTCCATTCCTTTCTATAGTTAAAAGTTAATTTGCGAAGCAAATTTACTCCTTTCGGATTAATGGAACTTATCTGCTGATTCGAGTCCGCGGAGCGGAACTCGCAAAGTTAATTTGCGAAGCAAATTTACTTTAGTTATTTTGAACTTCCCACAATTCCCTCCACAAACTGTTTCTGCATGGTCAGAAATACAATGATGATTGGCAGCGTAGCCAGCACGATTGCCAGCATCAGCTGGCCATAATCCACATAATAGGCAGAGGCCAGGGAAGAGAGCAGCAGTGTGAAGGTTTTCTTTTCATTACTCTGTATCACGATGAGCGGCCACAGATAATTGTTCCACTGTTTCATAAAAGCATAAATTGCTGCAGCGGCGAAGGTGGATTTCATCGGCAGCATGACCAGATGAAAGAAAATCCGAAACTCCCCGGCACCATCCACCCTGGCTGCCTCTATCAGTTCCGTAGGATAAGATTGAAAACTCTGCCGGAAGAAAAAGACAAGGAAGGGCATGGCAATGGTAGGTAAAATAATTGCCGTATGGGAATCCAGCATATTGGCTCTGGATGCCATTTTAAACAGAGGGATCATCTGCGCTGAAAAGGGAATCATCATGGAAAGCAGAAACATGGCATATACTGCGTTTTTCCCTTTTGAGCGGTATTTTTCAAATCCGTAGCCCGCCATGGCACAGATTAGAATGGATAGAAACGTATACAGTAATGTAGTCTTTATGGTGTTCCAGCAGACTAAAAATATATTGGCAGTACCCTGGAGCTGTGTCCAGTTTTCCTTCAGGTTTTTCCCGAACCACATGTTGCCGCCTGTGATGTCAACGCTGGAATTGGTTGCGCCTGACAGCATCCAGTAGAAAGGAAATACGGAAATCAGCACTGCAATCAATAAAAATATATGAAGCAGTATATTTTTTAAAGCCTTTAACTTTTTCTCTTTTGACATTGCTGCATCACCCTTCCTTTCCTGCAACGCTAAACTGTATGATGGCCAGAATGATCATCAGGAAGACGACCATATAGGAGATGGCCGAAGCATATCCGAAGTTAGGCGCGTAGACAAACGATTGGTTGTAAATATAGTGGGATACCGTCAAGGTGGAGTTGGCCGGGCCGCCCTGGGTAATATTCATGGTTTCATCAAATAACTGCAAAGTACCATTGGTAGACATGATCGCTGTCAGCAGTACAATGGGTTTCAGCTGCGGGATGGTTACCCGAAAGAGGGTTTGGGCTGCATTTGCGCCGTCCACTCTGGCTGCCTCAAAGGTTTCTTTGGGAATGTTCTGCAGTGCCGATAAGTAGAAAATCACATTATATCCGGTCCATCTCCAGAGCATAGCAATGATGATGACTGCTCTCGCCCACACCGAGTTTTGAAGATACTGATAGGGCTGATCCAGAATCCCCAGATGCATCAGAAGCTGGTTCACAATGCCGTCCAGGGAAAACATCATCTTGAACAGAATCGAATAGGCTACCAGAGACGTGACGCAGGGCAGAAAGATAGAGGTTCTGAACATCCCTTTCCACTTTAAGAAACGGCTGTTGAGCAATACTGCCAGAAGTAAAGCCAGCATAAGCATCACCGGTACCTGAATGATCATGTACAGGAAAGTATTTTTCAGAGACTGCAGAAAGATTGCATCTCCGAACATTCTTGTGAAATTTTTTAACCCAACAAAAACGTATTTTCCGCCTTCCAGACTCTGGAAAGCCAACGCCAGAGATTCTGCTGCCGGGTAAATAGTAAAGATTAAGTAAAGGAGAAATGCTGCCGCTATAAATGCCCAGCCGTACCTGTTATAATTGGGTCCTGCTTTCTTCTTCCGTTTCATTTACTGTTCCTCCGTTCAAATATGCGGATGCACTGCTGCATCCGCACAGGGTATTTCTCGTGTTATAGGAAATTCTACCGCTTATCCGAGTCCGCGAAGCAAAGAAAGAGCTCCGGTATTCCGAGTCTGCGAAGCAGATCTCGTAAAGTTAATTTGCGAAGCAAAGAAAGAGCTCCGGTATTCCGAGTCTGCGAAGCAGATCTCGTAAAGTTAATTTGCGAAGCAAATTTACTTATAGGCCAAGCTGATTGGAAAGCTGTGACTCTGCTTGTTCCAAAGCACCGTTGATATCTGTTTTTCCTTCAAACAGATTTGCCAGGGCGGTGGTGATGGCATCATTTGCTTCTGCCACATACCCGCCGTAATTGACAGGGATAACATCCGGCAGTACCTCGGCAAAAAGACCGTTCAGTTTCTGACCGCCGAAAAATTCATCTTCTTCCGCATACACACCGGTATCGTAGGCGGGGATATAGGAACCCATTGCGCCCTGATTACGCATGATAGTATCGTAAAAGTCCGTATTGCCTTCCCATACACCCTGTAAGAATGCGATGGCGTCATCTTTTACTTCGGAGTTTTCTAATACATACCAGCTGGAACCACCGACATTGGAGGCGTTAATGGAGGAATCCAGAGTGGAGATTCTCGGAATCCTGGCTGCCCGCCATAATCCTTTCTGATCCTCAGCCTGACGGATGGAAGAGATAAACCATGGTGCATTTACGACGGATGCCACGGTCCCGTTATTTAAAGCTCCTGCACGGCCTTCTGTGCTCTCTGCCTCATAAAGAATGCCGGCTTCTTTCATTTTCACGATAATATCAAAGGATGCTGCCAGCGCTTCGTTGTTCTTGATGTTGATATTGCCGTCTTTGTCAAAATACCATAAGCCGCAGGACTGCATCATCGCTCTGACCAGTGTGGTCTTGTTATTGGCAATCTCCACGATCATCTGTACGCCGGTTTTTTCTGTGACGTCTTTACCTATTTCAATGAACTCGTCCCAGGTCAGATTCTGCATATCCTCTTCGGAATAACCGGCCTGTTCTATGAGATCTAATCGGTAGTAAAGTGCTGTCGCACCGGTATCGAAAGGCAGTGCATAGGTCTTGCCCTCCTGACTTACCGCATCTACCTTAAATGACAGGAACTGGGAATAGTCAAATTTATCTGTCAGGTCTGCAAAGGATCCGGGGAAGGTGTTCAGATACTTGCCGGATACATAATCCTCCAGAAGAACGATATCGGGCAGGCCGCTTCCGCCGCCGGCCAGTGCCGTCTGCAATTTCACATAAACATCTTCCTTGGAAAGACTTACCACGTCCACATTAATATTCGCGTCAGGATTTGTCTCGCCGTAAACGCGTGCAGCTTCCTTCATGACTGCCACATTGAAGTTATCATCCCAGGCCCAAACGGTAACAGTCTTGGCCTCTCCGCTTTCTGTCTGGGCGGCAGAATCTGCTGTATCCCCGTCTGACGTTTCCCCTGAAGCCTGTTCTTGTGCTGCAGGCTCATCTGTTGTCTGCGATGTACTTTCTGCATTTCCACATCCGCTTAACAGGGTAAGAGCCAGTGCTGCTGTGGTAATAGCCGCTGTTAATTTTCTTTTCATAATTTTATTCCTCCTTCTTTTCTTTAGTTCGTATATACGAACCTATTCTCTATATACGTTTTATGGGTTTATCCTACCATACGCGGTATCGTTTGTAAAGATATTTCTTAAAAATTACATTTCACGGTATGTTTATATGATTTTTAATATGCAAAAGTAAGAATATGAGAAAAAACAATCTTAATGTTTGACACTGCTCTTTTTGAATGCTATAATTCATTTAGTTCCTATATAAGAACCATATATTCATATACGTTAGGAGGAAATCATGGAGCAAGACAAAAATATACATCGTTCTACCAGCAGGGTGCTGGATATTCTGGAACTAGTAGCGGCCAATCCATCTGCTTATACACTCACTGATATTTGCAGTATTACCAATTCCCCTAAAAGCAGCCTGTATCCGATTCTTTATACTTTAACGGCCAGACATTTCCTCACCATTGACAGTAATGCGCATTATAGAATCGATTACTCGGCCTATCAGGTGGGGAACGCTTATCTGACACAGCTGAATTTTCTGGATGAGGTGGAGAAGATACTTACCAATATGACCAACATCTGTCTGGAAACTTCTCATTTTGCCACACTTGTTGAGGGTGATGTGCTGTATTTAAAGAAAATAGACTCTCCGGAGTTTATCCGTATGACATCCAGAGTCGGCAACAGGATTCCGGCATATGGCACTTCTCTGGGGAAAGCGCTTTTGATGGACTGTGAAATGAATGATCTGAAAAAACTTTATCCGAATGGACTAAAGGCGCTGACCCCTAATACCATTACAGATTTCGATGTCCTGCTGGAGCAGATTCATACGGCGCGTATTCAGGGTTTTACTTATGAAATTGAAGAATCTACTCAGTACATCCGCTGTTATGCCGTGCCTGTACGAAAGAATGGACGCGTTACGGCGGCAGTCAGTATTGCCATACCTGTTTTCCGCTTTTCGGAGGAAAAGGCTTCTTTGGTTAGGACGCTGCTTTTTGATGCCAAAAGTAAAATAGAGAGCATTCTCGGTAATGTAGATACGGATATTTATGGTCTTCTTTAAATGATTGGAAGGAGGTGATTCAATTGGCTAAGATTATCACCCTGGGAGAAACGATGGTATCTTTCGCACCGCAGGAACATACAAGCCTTATTTATGGACCGGCTCTCAATATGAGGATTGCCGGTGCAGAAAGCAATACGGCGATTGGTCTCTGCCGTATGGGGCATTCTGTTGCTTTTTTTTCGCGGGTTGGGACAGACAGTCTTGGACAGTTTGTTCTCCGTTCGATCCGTGCAGAGGGTGTTGATACTTCTCTGATTATCAGGGATACGGAACATCATACCGGTATTATGTTCAAGGAACCAAAGCTTCATGCGGAAACGGTTGTATATTATTACCGCACGGATTCCGCTGCGTCCCATATGTCCTGTAAGGATATTCCGGAGCAGGAGATAGCGGGGGCGGAGATGATTCATTTTACAGGGATTACGCCCATTCTCAGTGCTTCCTGCCGACAGATGGTGTTTCAGGTCATGGAGATTGCCGCAGCGCATGGCTGTGCTGTCAGCTTCGATCCCAATATCCGGTTGAAATTGTGGAAAGATCAGGATCATACGCAATTGATGCTGGATTGTATTTCTCGTGCATCCTATCTTCTGGCGGGCCTGGATGAATGCAGGATGCTGTATCATACGGATGATATTGAATGCATTGCAAAGAGGGCTTTTTCTTCCGGACATCTGCGATGTCTTGCCTTAAAGGACGGAAGCCGCGGGGCCTGGATCTGTGATGGACAGGATATTTGTCAGATTCCGCCTGCGGATTGTGTTTGTGTTGATCCCGTAGGAGCGGGAGATGCTTTTAACGCAGGTTTTCTTTCCGGAATACTGGAGGGGAAATCTTTTGCGGACAGCGGCGTGCAGGGGGCTTTCTGTGGAGCGCGCGCTACGGAAACTTATGGAGATACGGAAGGGTTGCTGACGAAGATGGAACTGGAACATGCATTGCAGCATATTGCGCCGGTCTGCCGTTAAGCGCATGAAATAATACGTAAAATGAATTTTGTGCACACGAGTTTATGTTTGCGGGCATAAATTTGCATGCCGGGAAAGGAATGATTAAAATGGATAAACTTATCAAAACACACCCCGTCATCGCCGTTTTGCGGGGTATACCGGATGACGATCTTATAGATTATATGAACAGTTTATATGCAGGCGGCCTGCGCGCTTTTGAAATATCTTTCAGCAGCAGCGGCGCTCCTGCACAGGTGGAAAGAGCCAGGGACCATATGCCGGCTGATGCCTGTATTGGGGCAGGCACTGTGCTCACTGTCAGCGATGCTCGCATGGCAGTGGATGTGGGGGCGGATTTTTTGTTGTCGCCGTCCACGAATCCGGAAGTCCTCTCTTATTGCGGGACACATGATGTGAGACTTCTGCCGGGTGTTTTCAGCCCTACAGATGTCAGCGTCTGTCTGGAATATGGGTTTCACACGTTGAAACTGTTTCCGGCATCCAGTCATCAGCCAGGGTTCATAAAGGCGCTGCAGGGCCCCTTCCCGCAGACAGAATATGTGGCTGTGGGCGGTGTTTCTCCCGCTAATACGGCAGATTATTTAAGGTCCGGTTTCGCGGGGGTGGGAATTGGCGGTTCTCTGGTAGATGCCGAGACCTTTCGTCAAAGAAAATGGGATGAGATTACCCGGAGCATACAAAAGTTTTTGAATGATTTACGAAAGGAGAACCTGCTATGAAAATCACTGCGGTCAACACCTATTTGGTCCGTCCACGCTGGTGCTTTGTAGAAGTTGAAACAGACGAAGGCATTTCCGGCTGGGGAGAAGCCGTAATCGAAGGCAAGGCTTCCACGGTAAAAGCCTGTGTGGAGGAGATGACAGAATATCTGATCGGAAAAGATCCCGGCCATATAGAAGATTTGTGGAATCTTTTATATCGAGCTGCGTTTTATCGGGGCGGCCCTATTCTGATGAGCGCTATTTCCGGCATAGACCAGGCCCTTTGGGATATCAAGGGAAAATATTACCATGCGCCGGTCTATGACCTGATGGGGGGAAGCTGCCGTGACAGGATGAAAGTTTATTCCTGGATTGGAGGAGACCGTCCGGATGACGTGGCAAATGCCGCAAAAGAACGAAAAAATGAAGGATTTCAGGCGGTTAAAATGAATGCCACGGAAGAATTGCAGTATATTGATACCTACGATAAAATCGATGCTGTTCTGGCAAGAGTGGCTTCCATACGGGAAGCAGTGGGCAAATATTTTGGCATTGCCATAGATTTTCATGGCAGGGTACACCGCCCTATGGCCAAAATACTGGCAAAGAAGCTGGAAGAATTTGACCCTATGTTTATTGAAGAACCGGTCCTGTGCGAAAATATGGAAGCCTTCCGGGAAATCGCTTCCAGCAGTAATATCCCCATCGCCACCGGGGAGAGACTTTTTTCCAAATGGGATTTTAAACATTTGTTTGCAGCGGGCGGCGTGGACATCATCCAGCCGGATCTCTCTCACGCCGGCGGCATCACGGAAGTTAAGAAAATCGCCTCTATGGCAGAAGCACATGATATCGCGCTGGCGCCTCACTGCCCCTTAGGGCCGATTGCCTTGTGTGCCTGTCTGCAGGTGGATGCTATCTGTCATAATGCGGCGATTCAGGAACAGAGCATGGGTATTCATTATAATGTGGGCAAGAGTGTGCTTGATTATGTTAAGAATCCGGAAGATTTTGCTTTTGAAGACGGTTATGTCCGCCTTCCTGGCCGCCCTGGTCTTGGCTTTGAGATAAATAAAGAACTGGTTCTGGAAGAAAACCGTACGCCGCATCACTGGAAAAATCCAGTGTGGAGACACGCGGATAATTCCATTGCCGAATGGTAACAGGCTTTCACAAAATAAATGCAAAACATTCCCACAGGGAGTAAGGAGTTTCTCCTTACACTTTGTGGGAGTTTCTGCGTTTTGCGGGGAAATCTGTTATCATTACAATTTTCTTAATTTTAAAAATCTGAGTGTACAGTAATTCCTTTTTCGGGTATAATAAAAACGTTTAGAAATTTTAAGACAAACGAAAAGAAACGTGGAAAAGAGGTTAATATGTTTCGAAAAAGAACAACTATAAAAGAGTCCGCGATCAGGGCAGCAGCCATGTTATGGCTTTGTGCATGTATGACGGCCTGCGGCAGTAAGGATGACCCCATACCGGAACCGGAAATTCAGGAAGTGCTTCCGCAGGGAAGCGAAGGAGAGGAGGAAGCGCAGGAGGCAGAGGAGGAAACTGCTCCGGGAGGACTTGGAGTCATTGGAGAGCGGGAAATAGTGAATGGAGAGATGCAAAGTTATCTGACCGGTGAGTGGACAAGTGAGTCAGCAGCAACGAGACGTCCCATTGCAGTCATGATTCCCAATAACCGGCCGGCCATGCCCCAGTATGGTCTTTCCCGTGCGGGGATTATTTATGAAGCGCCGGTGGAAGGACGTATTACCCGTCTGATGGCGGTTGTTGAGAACTTTGATGATCTGGAGAGAATCGGGCCTGTCAGAAGCAGCCGCGATTATTATGTATATATGGCTATGGGATATGAAGCCATCTATTGTAACTGGGGTCTTGCCGTACCTTATGTGGAAGAACTGATCAACCGTCCGGAATATTACAATGTGAGTGCGGCGGTGGAAGGCATCCACAATCCGGCAGATGAGGCCTTTGCCAGAGTTAAGAGAGGAGAAGGCTATTCCCTGGAATTTACCGGTTATCTGATGATAGACGGTCTGTTCGATGCGGTGGAACGGCTTGGTTATGATTGGAATTATGATGATAAATATGTGCCGCCGTTTCTGTTTGCAGCAGATGGTGTGAGAGCAGAGTATGCGGATAACGAAACAGCAACCATGATCTATCCGGGCGGTAAAGAGGGATCCAATGCCAGCGGCTATGGCCAGTATCATCCTTACTTTGCATATCATGAGGATGATCAGCTGTATTATCGCTTCCAGGACGGCAAGGAGCAGATTGACGAGCTGGACGGTAAACAGCTTACTTTCAGTAATGTAGTTCTGATGTACTGCCACGGTGAGGTCAGGGACGATCATGACTATCTGGCTTTTGACGTACATGGGGAAGGAAAAGCCCTTGTCTTTACTAATGGTAAGGTGATTGAGGGTAAGTGGGAGCGTTTTGACGGTGACTTTACGCCGCCGAAATTCTATGATGAGTCCGGCGAGGAGATTGTCTTCAATCAGGGCAAGACCTGGATTTGTAATATCTGGGATGATTATGGAGAGTTCGTGGAATATGGACAAGAATGAGTGGTATCGGGTAGGAGAGGATATTCGGGACCAGGTACAGCGGGCAGTGGAGACCAGTGACTTTGCAGGCCTGGGAAAGACCATAGGCGATACGGTGAACCGTGCCGTAGGAGATGTAGGCCAGAACCTGAATCGGACTGTGGAAACGGTGGGTGATGTCGTCAAAAGTGTTAAGTACCGCAAACCAAATATCCGCCCGGACACAAGATTGTTTGAAAGGCACCCGAAGGGGGAAGCTCTGGGAATTGTATGTATGGCAGTGGGCTACAGTTCCATGGGAATTTTTGCCCTGGTGTTGGTGGGCCATCTGTTGGGTCTGCTTTTGCATGGCGGGTCTGTGGCTCCTGCGCTGATATCCGGTGTGATTTTCCTTCTGGGATTTATGACGGGGTCCTATGGTTCACGCCTCAAGGGCAGAAGCAACCGCTACCGGATTTATGTGGATATGGTGAGAGAAAAGCTGTACTGTACCATTCAGGATATTGCATCCAGAACCGGCAGGAGCGAGAGATATATCCGCCGGGATCTTAAAAAGATGATGCGGCTTGGGATGTTCAAGCAGGCCCACCTGGACCAGAAGGAGACCTGTCTGATTGCCAGCCATGAAATGTATGAGCAGTACAAGCGGACGCAGAAGCATTATGAAGAGTCGCTGCAGAATGAAAAGCTGACGGATGTAAAATCTGAGGCGGAAGAGAAGGAACAGAAGCCGCAGAAAACCGAGGCGGAGAAGGTGATTGAGGAAGGGCAGGGCTATGTTCGGCTGATTCGCCAGTGCAATGAAGAGATTCCGGGAGAGGAGATGTCGGACAAGCTGGATCGTTTGGAACTGCTGGTCACGAGGATTTTTGCGCAGGTGGAAAAAGAGCCTGAACTGGCCCCGGAACTGCGGAAGATGCTGCGTTTTTATCTGCCTACTACCAGGAAGCTTCTGGAAGCTTATCGCGATTTGGACAGACAGCAGATAGAGGTGTCCAATATCGCACAGACCAAGCGGGAAATCGAGATGGCAGTAGATACCATCAATGAAGCATTTGAAACATTCCTGGATGAATTGTTCCGTGAGAAGGCCTGGGATATTCAGTCCGATATCTCGGTGTTACATACAATGCTGAAACAGGATGGCTATTTAAAAAAGGATTTTGAAGAATAGGGGATGTGAGTGGCGAAATGGATGTAAAGGGAACAAACGTGCCGACCTTAGTGTTTGGGGAAGTGATGGAGGACAGACAACCGCTTGTGGAGGCAGAAGAGACGAAGGAGCTGCAGGAGACACTGGACGACAAGATTCTGAGCGAAGAAGAAAAGAGGCAGGTGGAAGAATTCAGCAGACAGATCGATCTGCACAATTCCACGGCCATATTACAATATGGTGTGGGAACCCAGAAGAAGATGGCGGACTTTTCCGGCGATGCCCTGGAGAATGTGAAGACCAAGGACCTGGGTGAAGTGGGAGAAATGCTCTCCGGCGTGGTAGCGCAGCTGCGGGATTTTGAGGAGGATGAGAAAGGTTTTCTGGGAATATTCAAAAAACCTGTCAATAAACTGGAGAATCTGAAGACGAAGTACAACAAGGCAGAGACAAATGTGAATAAAATATGCGAGGCGCTGGAAGGACACCAGGTGCTGCTTTTGAAAGATATCTCCATTCTGGATAAGATGTATGACTTGAACCTCACTTATTTTAAAGAATTGACTATGTACATTCTGGCAGGTAAGAAGAAACTGCAGGAGACCAGAGAGACAGAACTGCCCCAGCTGGTTGAAAAGGCACAGAGAAGTTCTCTCGCGGAGGATGCACAGGCGGCTCGGGATTTAGAAGCACTCTGTGATAGGTTTGAGAAGAAACTGCATGACCTGGAACTGACCAGAATGGTGTCCGTACAGACTGCTCCCCAGATTAGGCTGGTGCAGAGCAGTGATACGATGATGGTGGAAAAGATACAGTCCACGCTGGTCAATACTATTCCCTTATGGAAAAGCCAGATGGTTCTGGCATTGGGTGTGGGTCATGCCAAACAGGCTGCGCAGGCACAGCGGGAAGTCTCAGACATGACCAACGAACTTCTGAAGAAGAATGCCGAGGTTTTGAAAATGGCGGCAGTGGAGAGCGCGAAAGAATCTGAGCGCGGTATTATTGATATGGAGACTCTCAAAACCACCAATGCAAGTCTGATTTCCACGTTGGATGAGGTCATGAAAATCCAGGCAGAGGGCCGGGAGAAGAGAAAGGCTGCGGAAGTGGAGATGAAGGCCATGGAGAATGAGCTGAAAGAGAAATTGTTAGAAATTAGCAGGAGTAAGGGCTGATTTGCAGATATAATTGTGCTGACAACAGGAAGAAGCAGAAAGAAAAGGTGACTCCATGAAGTGGATGAAATTCAGGATTAAGACAATCGTAGACGCGGAGGATGTGATTATCAGCACCCTCTATGACATTGGCCTGCAGGGGGCGCAGATTGAGGACAAGGTGCCCTTAACGGCTCTGGAAAAGGAGCAGATGTTTGTGGATATTTTGCCGGATGGGCCGGCAGATGATGGGATTGCCTATCTGAGTTTCTTTGTGGAGGAGAAAGAGGATGGCAGCCTGGAGCTAAATGGAAGTTCCACGGATAAGGATGCTGTCGCGGTCCGGATTCAGGAAGAGCTTGAGGATCTGCGTCTGTTTATGGAAATAGGTGAGGGTACGATTACGGTGGCAGAGACAGAGGACATTGATTGGATCAACAACTGGAAGCAGTATTTTCACCAGTTTTATATCGACGATTTGTTAGTGATTCCGTCCTGGGAAGAAGTGAAAGAAGAGGATCGGGATAAGAAGATATTACATATCGATCCGGGGACAGCTTTTGGAACCGGTATGCATGAGACCACCCAGCTGTGCATCCGCCAGATCAGGAAGTTTCTGACGGAGGAGACTGAACTTCTGGATGTGGGGACGGGAAGCGGCATTCTGGCAATTCTTGCGTTGCTGTACGGTGCGAAGCATGCGGTAGGAACTGATTTGGATCCTTGTGCGGTGGAAGCCGTGGCACAGAATATGGAGGCCAATGGAATCCCGGCAGAGGCGTTCTGGATGACCATAGGCAATTTGATTACAGACAAGGCAGTCCAGGACAAAGTAGGGTATGAATGCTATGATATCGTGGTGGCAAATATTCTGGCAGATGTACTGGTGCCGCTGACTCCGGTGATTGTCCATCAGTTGAAAAAGGGCGGTGTCTACATCACGTCCGGTATTATAGATAACAAGGAACAGACTGTGCGGGAGGCCATAGAGGCGGCAGGGCTTACCGTCATTGAGGTGACTTATCAGGGCGAGTGGGTGTCGGTGACGGCACGCAAAGAATAGGTTTTTCCGGAATGCAAGAAGTCGTCAGTGAGGGTGATATGTTAGGAAAGAAGTTATGAAAAAAACATCAGAAAAACAAATGATGAAAATAATAAGATATCTGGCAGGAATTCTGGCAGTTGTTTGGATGTGCATTATTTTCGCGTTTTCCGCGCAGAGTAATGAGGAGTCCAGTGTGGTGAGCGAGAGTCTGAGTTATCGTATGGTCAGTTCCACCGGACATTTTTTCCATTGGAATCTGAATGACGAACAGCTGCGGGAGATTGCTGATACCATTGAATATTTTGTGAGGAAGACAGCGCATATGACAGAATTTGCCATTCTGTCAATTCTCTTATTTGTCTGGCTTGGACTGTGGGAGATGGGGATGTGGCGCAGGGCTGCGATTGCGTTTGCAGCAACGGCTGTCTATGGCGCCAGTGATGAATTTCACCAATTGTTTGTTCCCGGCAGAGCTGGACGAGTCAGCGATGTGATGATAGACAGCACAGGGGCTTTGGCAGGTGTTATTATCTTTATGCTGTTGGTCAAAGTGGTGCAGCTGTTAAGACGCAGGAGGAGCAGAAAGCGTCAGCAGTAAAATGAGGGCAGAGGTGACAGGAGTTAATACATGTATCAATTTTTTGTACAGCCATCCCAGATACAGGATAAGAAAGTTATCATTACCGGCAGTGATGTGAACCATATCAGGAATGTTCTTCGCATGAAGCCCGGAGAGGAGATTGCTGTAAGCAATGGAATCGACGGCAGGGAATACCGCTGCGGAATAGAAGAATTTGTGGAGGATACAGTGGTCTGTACCCTCCGTTTTATCAAGGAGGATGGCGTGGAACTTCCTTCCCGTATTTATCTTTTTCAGGCGCTGCCCAAGGCTGATAAGATGGAACTTATAGTCCAGAAAGCTGTGGAACTTGGTGTGTATGAGATTATCCCGGTGGCGGCGAAGCGTTGTGTGGTGAAGCTTGACGAAAAGAAAGCGGCGAATAAAGTGAACAGGTGGCAGGGCATCGCGGAAGCGGCGGCGAAGCAGAGCAAGAGAGGCGTGATACCGGAAGTCCATATGCCGGTCTCGTTTCAGGAGGCGGTAGATCTGGCCGGGAGCATGGACGTCAGATTGATTCCCTATGAACTGGCAGAGGATATGACACATACCAGGGCTTTGATAGAGGCAATCAAGCCTGGGCAGAGTATAGCAGTCTTTATCGGGCCGGAAGGCGGCTTTGAGGAGTCTGAGATACAGACAGCCTTGTCTGCCGGGATAGAACCCCTTACATTGGGAAAGCGGATTCTCAGGACAGAGACGGCAGGCTTTACGGTGTTATCCTGGCTGATGTACCATCTGGAAAACTAAGACGTGCTGCTGTGCCTGTCTGGAAAGGCGGCTGAACGACTCCGGAAGTGACCTTCCCGAAAGACACACATATGATATGTATATAAGTATAGAGAGAAAAATATTCCTAAATTTTGTCTGCGACAAAACTTCCGTAGAATATGAAATCTGAGAGAAAGGAATGGCAAAGATGGAAGTGTATTTGGATAATTCTGCGACCACCAGATGTTTTGAAGAGGTTGCGCAGTTGACGCATAAGATCTTGTGTGAACACTACGGTAATCCTTCCAGTATGCACCATAAAGGCGTGGAGGCGGAACAGTACGTAAGAGATGCCAGAGAGACACTTGCAAAGATTTTAAAGGTAAATGAAAAGGAGATTTTCTTCACCTCAGGGGGAACAGAATCTGACAATATTGCACTGATTGGTACGGCGATGGCGAACCACAGAAGAGGCCGCCATCTGATAACAACACAGATTGAACACCCGGCAATTCTGCAGACCATGGCATATCTGCACAACCAGGGGTTTGAGGTGACTTACCTCCCGGTAGACAGACAGGGCAGGATAAGCCTGAAGGATCTTGAACGTGCTGTCAGGCAGGATACCATTCTGGTGTCCATCATGCATACCAACAATGAAATAGGCAGTCTGCAGCCCATTGGGGAAGCGGGGCCGCTGATCAAGAAATGTAATCCGCAGACCCTGTTCCATGTGGATGCGGTGCAGGGATTTGGCAAGTTTCACATTTATCCGAAGAAAATGCAGATTGACATGTTGTCGGTCAGTGCGCATAAGATTCACGGACCGAAGGGTGTTGGGCTTCTCTATTTGAGAGAGGGCGCCAAAGTGAATCCTGTCATATACGGCGGCGGACAGCAAAAGGGCATGCGTTCCGGTACAGAGAATGTGGCCGGAAGCGCCGGAATAGCTTTGGCGGCGAAAATGATGTATCAGAATCTGGACCGTGATATGGAAGGGATGTATGGTCTGCGGGAGATGCTGATAAGCGGCGTCAGTCAGATAGAAGATGTGAAGATAAACGGCTGTCCCGGAAGGGAAGGTGCAGCGCATATTGTGAGTCTTTCCGTGCGGGGTGTGCGCAGCGAGGTGCTTTTGCATGCTCTGGAAGAGCAGGGCATTTATGTGTCGGCGGGAAGCGCCTGTGCGGCCCATAAACCACAGCCTTCCGCGACCCTCAAGGCTATTGGTGTAGAGAAGGATCTGTTAGAGTCCACGATTCGTTTAAGCCTCTCTGTATTTACGACGAGGGAGGAAATTGAGTATACTGTACAGGCATTATGTGAGATGGTGCCCATGTTGAGGAAGTATACAAGACATTAATCATAAGATACAGCAAAGTGATCCTGGATCCATTGGCCGTGGCAGGAAAGTATAAATGGCGGGACGGCAGTGAATAAGCTGTCCGTGCCGCCTCACATATTAAGAAATGGAGAGTATTATGTACAAGTCTTTTTTGATCAAATATGCCGAAATTGGAGTAAAAGGGAAAAACCGCTATCTGTTTGAGGAAGCGCTGGTCAGACAGATCAAATACGCCCTGAAAAAGTCTGAGGGTGAGTTCGCTGTGCGCAGGACGGACGGGCGTATTTATGTGGATGCACTCACAGAATTTGATTATGATGAGACAGTGGAAAATCTACAGAAAGTGTTCGGGATTTCCGGAATCTGTCCGGTGGTGCATGTGGAGGATGAGGGATTTGAGAAACTGGGTGAGGCTGTAGTCCGTTATTTAGATGACGTGTATCCGGACAAGCATAAGACCTTTAAGGTGGCAGCCAGAAGGGCACGTAAAAATTACCCCCTGGATTCCATGGAGATTAATATGGAATTGGGCGGTATCGTGCTGGATGCCTATCCGGAGATGCGTGTGGATGTGCATAAGCCGGACATCCTTCTCCATGTGGAAATCCGGGATATGATTTATCTTTATTCTGAGATCATACCGGGCCCGGGAGGCATGCCTGTGGGCACAGGCGGCAAGGCCATGCTGTTGCTTTCGGGCGGCATTGATTCCCCGGTGGCGGGCTGGATGATTGCCAAACGCGGCGTGAAGATTGACGCGGTATATTTTCATGCGCCGCCGTACACCAGTGAGCGTGCGAAGCAAAAGGTAGTGGATCTGGCACGGAAAGTTGCCGCCTATACAGGGCCCATTTATCTGCATGTGATTAATTTTACGGATATTCAGCTTTATATCTATGACAAGTGCCCGCACGATGAACTGACGATCATCATGCGCCGCTACATGATGCGCATTGCGGAACATATTGCCAGACAGACCGAGTGTCTTGGACTGATTACCGGAGAGAGCATCGGGCAGGTGGCTTCCCAGACCATGCACAGTCTTGCGGCTACCAATGAAGTCTGCACAATGCCTGTTTACAGACCTTTGATCGGTTTTGACAAGATGGAGATTGTGGAGGTCTCTGAGAAAATTGATACCTATGAGACATCCATTCTTCCTTATGAGGATTGCTGCACTATTTTCGTGGCCAAGCATCCTGTGACGAAACCGAATCTGAATATCATCAGGAAACATGAACAGAATCTGCAGGAGAAGATAGAAGAACTGGTGGAGGCAGCAATTGCGGGGGAGGAACTGATCGTTGTTCGTTAGGCGGATATGACAGATTTCACCGGACATTCAATTGCCGTCAAAAATCGGGCAAGCTCGATTAGAAGGTTTGTTCCGCTGACTCAGATAAGCGGCGAAATTTCCTATAATACAAAAAAGAACCACTTACGATAGGTAAGTGATTCCCTCTGTCTTCTTGATAAGTATTACATGATGTAGGGCTTCAAAGCTTCCATAACTTCATCAGTACCATCCTCCGCATGAATGTTGAGGTCGATAGGCTTGGATAAATCTAAGCTGAAGATACCCATAATAGATTTTGCATCGATTACATATCTGCCGGATACTAAATCGAAGTCATAATCGAACTTTGTAATATCATTCACGAATGATTTAACCTTATCAATAGAATTTAATGAAATCTGTACTGTTTTCATTTCGGAATTACCTCCTTTGATTTTTATACCTTCTGCTATAATACTAAATGCTGGAAGTATAAAAGTCAATGCTCAAACAATACAAAAAACATGGGGATTACTATGAAAAGTGTAGCATTACATAATCTGGGATGTAAGGTAAATAATTACGAATTAGATGTTATGCAACAAATGTTACAGGAAAAAGGATATAAAATTGTACCATTTGATGAGAGGGCAGACATTTACATCGTAAATACCTGCACCGTCACGAATATTGCGGACAGAAAGAGCCGGCAGATGCTTCATCGCGCGCGGAAAATAAATCCGCAGGCCGTTGTGGTGGCCGTGGGCTGCTATGTGCAGACTGGGAAGGACAGGATTGTAAAGGATGGCACCGTGGACCTTGCCATTGGCAATAACCGCAAGAAAGACTTGATCATGATTCTGGAGAATTACCTGTCAGGGCAAAGAGAGGCGCAGGAAACAGGAGAGACTGCGGCGGGTGCCGGATTATCGGAACCGGATGCGGCAGATGAGCGGGCAGATACGCCGGGTCTTTATATGATTGACATCAACCACACATGTGAATATGAGGAGATGACCTTAAAAAGGACTGCAGAACACACCCGGGCCTATATTAAGATTCAGGATGGCTGCAATCAGTTTTGTTCTTACTGTGTGATACCTTATGCCAGAGGGCGGGTCAGGAGCAGAAGACAGGAGGATGTTCTCAGGGAAGTGCAGGGCATTGCCGGGGAAGGATATCAGGAGATTGTACTGACAGGAATCCATATCAGTTCTTACGGGATGGACAGAGGCGGATGCGAACTGTTGCCTTTGCTGGAAAAGCTTCATGAGATAGAAGGGATAAAGCGCATCCGGCTGGGATCTTTGGAGCCGCGTATTGTGACGGAGGAATTCGCATTAAGAATCAGTGGGATGCCCAAAGTCTGTCCACATTTCCATCTTTCCCTGCAAAGCGGCAGTGATTCGGTGCTTCGCAGAATGAACAGGCGCTATGACAGTGAAGAATATTTTCGGGCGACGGCGTACCTGAGGCGGTTCTATGAGAATCCGGCAATCACAACGGATGTCATTGTGGGCTTTCCGGGAGAGACTCAGGAGGAGTTTCAGGAGACAGAAGATTTTCTGCGCCGCGTGAACTTTTTTGAGATGCACATTTTTAAGTATTCCAAACGCCAGGGAACACGGGCAGCTGAAATGGAAGGTCAGCTCACGGAGGCAGAGAAGGGAAGGCGCAGTACAGTCCTTATGGAAACGGAGCGGCAGATGTCCCGCACTTACCGGGCGGGCTTTATCGGCAGGCAGGTAGAAGTCCTGTTTGAGGAAAAGCAACAGATGAAGGATGGACAGACCTATTGGATTGGGCACACTACACAGTATATCAAGGCAGCAAAGGCTGCTCTGGACGGAGAGAACCTTCATAATAAAATTCTAAGCAGCGTGATCAGAGGATTTTTGGAAGAGGACGTGATGCTGGTGTGAGAAAGACTTTGTGATTGAATTTTGTGTGATGATAGAGTATTATGGTAATAATAGGGATAAAAGCAAATCGAGACAATAGATAAGGGCGTGAGATGATGCAGGATTTAGAAAACACACAATTTTTTACGGTAGAGACCGAACCGGAGACAGGAGTTAAGCTGGTGTTGTCTACGGTGTATGAAGCACTGACAGAAAAGGGATACAATCCGGTTAACCAGATTGTGGGATATATTATGTCCGGGGATCCCACTTATATTACGAGTCATAAGAGCGCCCGCAGTCTGATCATGAAGGTGGAGCGTGACGAACTGGTAGAGGAAATGTTGGTAGAATATATTAAAAATTCTATCGTAAAAGAACAGTAGATTGACTAATACGGTCAATCTATGCGGAAAGAGATAACGGCAAATGAGAATCATGGGATTGGATTTCGGTTCCAAAACAGTGGGAGTGGCTATCAGCGATCCGCTTCTGATTACGGCGCAGGGAATTGAGATTATCAGACGAAAAGAGGAAAATAAATTACGCCAGACACTTGCGCGTATTGAGGAATTGATTGTAGAGTACGAGGTTACGGAGATTGTGCTGGGATTTCCCAAGAACATGAATGATACCTTAGGGGAGCGGGCCAAGCTTTCTTTGGAATTTAAGGACAAGCTGGAGAGAAGGACCGGACTTTGTGTGGTGATGTGGGATGAACGGCTTACAACGGTGGCGGCTGACAGGGTGATGATGGAGGCGGGAATCCGCAGGGAACATCGCAGGGAACATGTAGATAAGATTGCAGCGATATTTATTCTGCAGGGATATCTGGATTATCGTGCCGGTAAGGAGAAAGAGTAGCGTGGAGAAGATTGTTTTTACACCAGAAGGGGAAGAGGAAGTTGCATTTTATGTGCTGGAGCAGACCAGGCTTGGCGGTGTAGATTACCTTTTGGTGACAGATTCTGAGAAAGAAGACGGCGAAGCACTTATTATGCGGGATACCTCAAAGGCGGAAGAGGAAGAAGCGGTGTATGAGATTGTAACGGACGACGAGGAATTAAATGCAGTGGCAGCTGTATTTGAAAATATGCTGGATGACGTGGACTTATTATAATTTTAATGGAGGGAAGTTTTTTTGAAAAAAAATGAACAAGGAAGAGCAGCTGGTAAGCTGAAAGTTATCCCATTAGGCGGACTTGAGCAGATTGGGCTTAATATTACTGCCTTTGAATATGAGGATAGCATTATTGTGGTGGATTGCGGGCTGTCATTCCCGGAGGACGAAATGCTGGGAATAGATCTGGTAATCCCTGATATTACGTATTTAAAAGATAATGCAGACAAGGTAAAGGGCTTTGTCATCACACATGGGCATGAGGACCATATCGGGGCGCTGCCTTACGTATTAAAGGAATTGAATGTACCTATCTATGCTACGAAGCTGACCATGGGGATCATAGAGAATAAACTCACGGAACATGAGCTCATGGGTACGACGAAGCGGAAAGTCGTAAAGTTTGGACAATCTGTCAATCTGGGGCAGTTCAGGATTGAATTTATCAAGACGAATCACAGCATTGTAGATGCTGCGGCACTGGCTATTTATTCGCCGGCTGGCGTGGTGGTGCACACAGGGGACTTTAAGGTGGACTATACACCGGTATTTGGTGATGCCATTGATCTGCAGAGGTTTGCAGAGATTGGCAGAAAGGGCGTGCTTGCGCTGATGTGTGATTCCACCAATGCAGAGCGGCTGGGGTTCACCCCTTCCGAGAAGACGGTGGGGCACACCTTTGATTCTCTTTTCTTAGAGCATAAGGATACCCGTATCCTGATTGCCACTTTTGCATCCAATGTGGACAGGGTGCGTCAGATTATTAACACGGCGGAGAAGTTTGACCGCAAGGTAGTAGTGGAAGGCAGGAGCATGGTCAATATCATAGACACTGCCTCGAAACTTGGTTATCTGCAGATAGCGGAAAGAACGCTGATTGATGTGGAGGAGTTAAAGAATTACCCTCCGGAGAAGACCGTTATCATTACCACGGGCAGCCAGGGAGAGAGTATGGCTGCGCTCAGCCGCATGGCGGGCAATAACCATAAGAAAATATCCATTATGCCGGGAGATACCGTCATTTTCTCCTCTCATCCCATACCAGGCAATGAGAAGGCTGTGACGAATATTATCAACGAGCTGCAGATGAAGGGGGCGGACGTAATCTTCCAGGATGTGCATGTGTCGGGACATGCCTGCCAGGAGGAGATCAAGCTGATCTACTCACTGGTTAAACCGAAATATGCCGTTCCGGTGCATGGAGAATATAAACATAGAAAGGCACAGGCTAAGATTGCGGCACAGCTTGGCATCCCCAAGGAAAATATCTTTATGCTGCAGTCCGGTGATGTGCTGGAGATGGATGACAACAGAGCCGATGTGACAGGCAGGGTACCGGTGGGCGCTATTCTGGTGGATGGCCTGGGCGTAGGTGATGTAGGCAATGTGGTACTGCGGGACAGACAGCACCTGGCAGAGGATGGTATCCTGATTGTGGTGCTGGCGCTGGATTCCCACAGCGATCAGCTGGTGTCAGGGCCGGATATTGTATCCAGGGGATTTGTCTATGTGAGAGAGTCCGATGAACTTTTGGATGAGGCCAGACTGCTGGTGGATGAGGCGGTGCAGGATTGTCTGGATAAAGGTAAGACTGACTGGGGTAAGCTTAAGGGCACGATCAAGGATGTGCTCAGTGATTTCGTCTGGAAAAAGACCAAGAGAAGGCCGATGATACTGCCGATTATCATGGAAGTATAGAGAGAACCATTTGGGGGCAATGTACTTTAAGGAGGAAGCAGCATGTCAGACAGCGCGATCAGAGAGGCTATCAAACAATTTGCAGATACGATCATGCAATCAGATACTTATAAAGAATATCTGTATCAGAGAGAGAAGATTAAAAAGCAGCCGGATTTGTATGAGAAGGTAAATGAATTCCGGCAGCGTAACTTTGAGCTCCAGAATGAGACAGATGAAGAGGATCTGTTTGATCGTATGGATGCTTTTGAGAAAGAGTATGAGAAGTTCAGGGAGGATCCGCTGGTAGATGATTTCCTGAGAGCGGAACTGTCTTTCTGCCGGTTGATGCAGGAGGTTGATCTGCTCCTTGCGCAGGCGATAGACTTTGAGCTCTGATATTTGAGATTTCGCAGGGCGGAATCAGGGAGGTTATCATGAAAATAATGGAGATTATCGGAGGAATCGTAGAACTTGTCATAAAGATAGTGGCGTTCGCGTTCATTGTCATGTTTGTTTTCAGGACAGCAACTACGGCCTATGATTATGGATACCGGGTATTTGCAGAAGAACCGGTCACAGTCGGAGACGGCAGAACAATCAGCATCTATGTGGAAGAGAATGCCTCTGTCAAGGAGATTGGCGAGATGCTGCAGGAAAAGGGGCTGATTCGGGATGCAAACCTGTTTGTGATTCAGGAACTTCTGTCTGAGAACCATGATAAGATACAGCCGGGCATCTATGATCTGAATACTTCAATGACGAGTGAGGAAATGCTGTCGGTGATGGCCACGGCTCCGGAGGTCATGGAAGAGCTTCCGGGTACCAGCGTGCCGAGTGTGGAAGAGATTATCGGGATTGGTGACAATCAGGATTCGGAGGATGACGGTTCTGGAGAAGAAACATCTGGTGAGGATGGAGAAGAAGGCGGTTCTGAAGAAACACAGGAAGATGATACCGGCGAATAGATCCCGGGCAGAGTGCAAAGAGAGATTGCAATACAGCATAACAGGAGAGGAGCAGATGCCATGATAACAGATGAGCGCATGAGCACATTTATTGATTCCCTGGAGTCTGGCAATACTCCTCTTTTGGATCAGATAGAACGAGAAGCGAAGCAAACCAATGTGCCGATCATACGCACGCAGACGCAGGGGCTTATCAAGTTTCTGTTAGCGATGCGAAAGCCCATGTCTATTTTGGAAGTGGGTTGTGCCATTGGTTTTTCTGCGTTATTGATGAGTGAGTATGCGCCGAAGGGGTGTCATATCACCACCATAGAGAATTATGAAAAGAGGATTCCCATTGCCAGGGGAAATTTTAAACGGGCCGGCAGAGAACAGGAGATTACACTGCTTCCCGGTGATGCGGCGGATATTCTGAAAGAATTGACAGGGTGTTATGACTTTATCTTTATGGATGCTGCTAAGGGACAGTATGTGAACTTCCTGCCGGATGTGGTGAGGCTGTTATCGGAAGGCGGCATCCTTCTTTCCGATAATGTATTGCAGGATGGGGATGTGATGGAGTCCAGATTTGCGGTAACACGCAGAAACAGGACGATACACAGCAGGATGCGTGAGTATCTGTATGAGGTGAAGCACCATCCGCAGTTGGAGAGTGTGATACTGCCGGTGGGGGACGGTGTGACCGTAAGTGTAAAAAAGATTGATGCTATATGTGAGAGATAGGGGTGCCGTCCGGAGGGGTAATGCCGTATCCGGCAAAGCGGCAGATTGGCATTGGGATGAAGGGCTGTCATGCGCAGGTAAATGGCAAATAGCATAAGGGTGAGAGGGTTATGATGAGAAAGAAACCGGAATTGCTGGTACCGGCCAGCAGTCTTGAAGTGTTGAAGACCGCAGTGATTTTTGGGGCGGATGCGGTCTATATCGGCGGTGAAGCCTTTGGGCTTCGGGCCAAGGCGAAGAACTTTACCATGGAGGAGATGGCTAAGGGCATTGCCTTTGCACACGACCATGGGGTGCGCGTACATGTGACAGCCAATATTCTGGCCCATAATTATGATCTGGAAGGTGCCAGGAAGTATTTTCGGGAATTAAAGGAGCTGGCTCCGGATGCGCTTATCATTGCAGATCCTGGGATGTTTATGCTGGCGCGGGAAATCTGCCCTGAGACAGAGATTCATGTTTCCACACAGGCGAATAATACCAATTATATGACCTATCAATTCTGGTATAATCAAGGGGCGAAGCGGGTGGTCTCCGCCAGAGAGCTTTCCTTACAGGAAATAAAGGAGATCCGGGAACGGATTCCGGAAGAGATGGAGATTGAGAGTTTCATCCATGGCGCCATGTGTATTTCCTATTCGGGCAGGTGTCTTCTGAGCAATTATTTTACGGGCAGAGACGCCAATCACGGAGCCTGTACCCATCCTTGCCGCTGGAAGTATGCGGTGGTGGAGGAGACAAGGCCGGGGGAGTATCTGCCGGTCTATGAGAATGAAAGAGGCACTTATATTTTTAACTCCAAGGATCTGTGTATGATCGAACATATCCCGGAATTGATTGACGCAGGGATTGACAGCTTTAAAATAGAAGGAAGAATGAAAACGGCACTCTATGTAGCCACGGCGGCCCGTACCTATCGCCGGGCAATCGATGATTACTTTGCGTCAGAAGAAACATACAGGAGTAACATGAACTGGTATCGGGCAGAGATTGCCAAATGCACCTACCGCCAGTTCACGACAGGGTTCTATTTTGGAAAGACGGATGAGAATACGCAGATTTATGATAACAATACGTATATGAATGAATATATCTATCTGGGGATTGTAGGGAGCCTGGAACCGGTGCCCAATGCGGGATGTCAGGAGGAAGAGAGCAGACCGGACGGGAGTGGTGCGCCGTGTGTCTGTGCCCGCATTGAACAGCGCAACAAATTCAGCGTGGGAGATGAGATTGAGATCATGAAGCCGGACGGCACAAATGTTCCGGTAAAAGTACTTGCCATGTATAATGCGGAAGGGATGGCCGTGGCGTCCTGTCCGCACTCGAAACAGGTGATAGATGTGAGACTGAGCGAGACACCGGATGCGTATGATATCCTGCGGTGTAAGGCAGAAGATACAAAAGTGAAACCGTAGTTTGGGAGAAAATTTATGACATACATGTCGTTTTGGTTTTATGTATTTGTTCTGATTGCAGTATTGCTGTACTATATTGTTCCGCTGAAAGGCAGATGGATTGTCCTGTTGGCCGGCAGTGTTTTCTTCTACTGGCAGGCGATTGGAACAAAGGGCGGGATGGCTGTAATTCTGCTCACTGTTGCCGCTGCCTATGGCGCGGGGCTCTTACTGCAGAAGATGAGAAAGAGGAGTATACTTGCCATTGCGGTCTTGCTGATGATTCTTCCGTGGCTTTGTATCAAGAACGGGAATTATGTTCTGGAAATCCTACTACATAGGGAAGCCGTCTCATGGATTGTTCCACTGGGCATTTCTTTCTATACTTTGCAGATTATTTCCTATCTGGCAGATATCTATATGGGCAAAATTGAGGCCCAGAAAAATCCGGCCAGGTTTGCTCTGTATGTGATGTTTTTCCCGCAGATTGTTCAAGGCCCCATTCCCCGCTATGACAGACTTGCCGGGCAGTTGTATGAGGGACACGCATTCCGTGAAAGGACTGTGGTGGGCGGTTTCTACAGGATTTTATGGGGTTTTTTCCTGAAACTGATGATTGCGGACCGGGCGGCAGTGATCGTGGATGAAATATTCGACTATCATAACCTTTATGCAGGCTGCTATGTTCTGGTAGCCGGCGTTTTATACAGCATACAGTTGTATGCTGACTTTGCAGCATGTATTTCCATTTCCAAGGGTGTGGCCAATCTGTTTGGCATTCAGCTTTCGGATAATTTCCATCACCCTTATCTGGCAGTTTCTGTCAGGGATTTCTGGCACAGATGGCATATGTCCCTGAGCGAATGGCTTAAGGACTATATCTATATTCCGTTGGGCGGCAGCCGCAAAGGACGAATCAGAACCTTTATCAATCTGATTCTCACATTTGTGGTCAGCGGTATCTGGCATGGCGCCGGGCTGCGGTTTGCGGTCTGGGGGCTGATGCATGCTGTTTACCAGATCATAGGGCAGCTGACCCAGGGTGTCCGGAGAAAAGCAGAGAAGATGTTAGGGCTGGAAGAAGCTGTGGGCGTCAGAATCTGGATACAGAGAACATGGACCTTCCTGTGTGTGATGGTGGCGTGGATTATATTCAGGGCAGAGAACCTGCGCACGGGAATCCAGATGATAAGCAGTATGTTCCGGGTTCAGAATGTATGGATATTTACCAATGACGCATTGCTTTCCCTGGGGCTTGGCTGGAAAGAGTGGGTGGTTCTTTTGGCTTCCATTCTGCTGCTTTTGGCGGTCAGTCTGAAACAGGAAAGGGGGGTGTCCTTCTCAGATATGATCTTCAGGCAGCCGCTCTATGTGAGATGGGCCCTTTATCTGGTGGTCATCTTTGGCATTATGACCTATGGAGCCTATGGCATGGGATATGATTCACAGGCGTTTATATATGGGGGATTTTAGGGAATGAAGAAGAACAGAGGATTTGCTATCAGGGTGACAGGTTTTCTCGTGGTATTTGCAATCTGTTTCGGTGTTTACACCAGACTGATCACGCCCAAATTTTTTACAGATATCGACTGGCCTACCACCACTACTTATGCTGGGTTTTATGAGTTGGAGAAAGATACTGCGGATGTGCTTTTCTTAGGAAGCAGTCACGGAGTCACATCCTTTCTGCCTCAGGAATTATACAACCAGTATGGCATCACCAGCTATAATCTGGGGTGCGAGCAGCAGGGCATGGTGACCTCCTACTACTGGCTGAAAGAGGCGCTGCGCTACCAGTCTCCTGAGGCGGTGGTGCTGGAATGTTATTTCTGCTTCCCTTACATGGTGGATGAACCCCTGAATACGGAGGAAAGTTATACCAGAAAGGCCTTTGATTTCATGAAGTGGTCGCCTGTGAAGGCGGAAGCGGTAAAGACCATCTGTGAAATAGATGAGAAACAGGATGTGTGGAGTTATTATTTTCCTAATGTCCGTTACCATACCAGATGGGAAAATTTAGACAGAAATGACTACATATATAGGGAGATGGCCAGCCATTCCGGCATGAAAGGATTTGCCCCGCTGTATTTTTATCTGGGAGAAGCAGGAGAGGGTTTCGTGCCGCATGATACCAGTGAGACAGATGAATGCGCCGAGATGGCGCCTTTGATGGTGGAATACCTGGATAAGATTCATGATTTATGCATTGAGAATGACATCACTTTAATATTGACGATTACCCCGGCCATGGCGGCTGACCTGACAAAGTGCAATGCGGTGCAGGCTTACGCGGATGAGAAGGGACTCACCTTTATCAGCTTTAATGAGCAGAGCGTCTATCAGCAGATGGATTATCAGATCGCAGTGGATAACTGTGACGATGGCCATCCTAATATATGGGGTGCAGTGAAGGTGACCGATTATATGGGCAAGGTCTTAAGCGAAGAGTTTGGCTTGGAGCGTAAGACACAGAGCCAGTGGGAGGACACCAGAGAGGATTATGCCTTTATCATGGACAAGTGCAGTCTGGACCACACCGGAGATATAGACACCTATCTGGCAGCGCTTAATCATGAACAGTATACGGTAGTTATAGCTGCCAAGGATGAATTTACGCTTGCCCTGCGGGAATCTACGCTGGAAATCCTCAGACAGCTTGGTCTGTCCGCGGACATGGCCGGACAGGAAGGGTGTAATTATCTGGCTGTTTTATCAGACGGTAAAGTGTTACTCGAAGAAACTTCCTTTGAGCCGATTGAGTATTGGGGAGCAATTCGGAACACGGACATACCGCTGTATGCACTCAGCACCAGGGATGAATGGGGAAATGGGCTGGCTTCTGTCCGGATTGGCACGGAAGAATTTTCCAAGAACCAGAGCGGACTCAATGTCATCGTTTATAATAATCAGACCCGCAAGATTGTGGACAGTGTGTGGTTTAATACCTGTGAGGCGGAGAATAGCATGGGACGGTAACAAGCATGAAATTGTATAATATAGACAATGGATGTAGGAAAGATATTTATTTTTGTATAAAAAAGACGAAAATACAAATTGGGTATTGCAAATAAAAATATTTTAGAGTATCTTTATAGAAAAGGTTGTATACAGGTATCCAGAACAATGATGTTCCAAAAAGATTTATTTTTGGAACATTTTTTTATGAGGAGGAGAAAAATGAGCGGAACATTTAACGTGGAAGAGATTTTCGGTCAGGATGTATTTACACTTGGTAAGATGAAAGAACGTCTGCCAAAGAATGTGTACAAAGAGGTTGTGAATGTGATGAACCGCGGCGGCGAACTGTCTATGGATACAGCAAATGTGGTCGCTAAGGCTATGAAAGATTGGGCGGTGGAAAAGGGAGCTACACACTATACCCATTGGTTTCAGCCATTGACCGGAATCACGGCAGAGAAACATGATGCCTTCGTGGCACATCCCGATGAGACTGGCAAGATGATGACAGATTTCTCCGGGAAAGAGCTGATCAAGGGAGAGCCGGACGCTTCCTCCTTCCCTTCAGGCGGACTGCGGGCGACTTTCGAGGCAAGAGGCTATACGGCATGGGATATCACATCCCCTGCGTTCATTAAGGATTCAGGATGCGGTAAGATACTCTGTATTCCTACGGCATTCTGCTCTTATACGGGTGAGGCCTTGGATAAGAAGACACCGCTTCTTCGTTCCATGGAAGCGCTCAGTGACCAGGCTCTGCGTATCGTGCGCTTGTTTGGCAATACAGGCGCCACTAAGGTGGTTGCATCGGTGGGACCGGAGCAGGAATATTTCCTGGTAGATAAAGATTTATATATGAAGCGAACCGATCTGATGTTTGCGGGCCGTACCTTATTCGGCGCACCGGCGCCAAAGGGACAGGAGATGGAGGATCATTATTTCGGTGTCATCAGAGAACGTGTGGGCGCTTATATGAAAGATTTAAATGAAGAACTCTGGAAGCTGGGCGTGACTGCTAAGACGCAGCACAATGAGGTGGCGCCCGCACAGCATGAACTGGCGCCTATCTATGAGACGGCAAATATTGCGGTAGACCACAACCAGATTGTCATGGAGACCATGAAGCGGGTTGCGGTGCACCATAATATGAGATGCCTGCTTCATGAGAAACCTTACGCCGGCGTGAACGGTTCCGGTAAGCACAATAACTGGTCCATCACCACGGACAATGGGGTGAACCTCTTAGATCCCGGCGATACGCCCAATGAGAATGTGCAGTTCCTTTTGGTGCTGGCATGTATCATGAAGGCAGTGGATATCCATGCGGACCTTCTCAGACAGTCTGCAGCTGATGTGGGCAATGACCATAGATTAGGGGCAAATGAGGCACCGCCGGCAATCATTTCCATCTTCTTAGGTGAGCAGTTAGAAGACGTGGTGAGACAGTTGATCGAGACAGGCGAGGCTACCTCTGTGAAAGAGGGCGGTATTCTTCTGACAGGCGTTAAGACCCTTCCTGATTTCCAGAAAGATGCCACAGACCGTAACAGGACATCCCCTTTTGCCTTTACAGGTAATAAGTTTGAGTTCCGTATGGTAGGTTCTGCGGATTCCATCGCAAGCCCCAATACCATGCTCAATGCAATCGTGGCGGAGGCTTTCTGCGAGGCGGCGGACATTCTGGAAAAGGCAGAGGATAAGGAACTGGCAATCCATGACTTGATCAAGGAATATATGACCAAACACCAGAGGATCATCTTCAATGGCAACGGTTATTCTGATGAGTGGGTAGAAGAGGCCCATAGAAGAGGACTTCCGGATATCAAATCCATGATTGAGGCAGCGGCTACCATCACTACGGATAAGGCCGTGAAGCTGTTTGAAAAATTCGGTATCTTTACCAAGGTGGAATTGGAGTCCCGTGAGGAGATTATCTACGAAACCTATGCGAAGACCATCAATATTGAGGCTCTTACGATGATTGACATGGCCGGCAAGCAGATTGTTCCGGCAGTGATTCGATACACAAAGGCTTTGGCAGATACGGTAAATGCCGTGAAGATGGCAGGGGCAGACGCAGCTACCCAGGATGAACTGCTGATGGAGGTAGGTGAGAAACTGACCGCCATGCAGACAGCTTTAAGAAAACTGGAGAAAGCAGAGAAAGAAGCCTCTGCGATGGAAGACGTCAAGGCACAGGCATTTTTCTATAAAGATACGGTAAAAGTCATCATGGAAGAACTGCGCAGACCGGCAGATGAACTGGAGATGATCGTGGACAAAGAATTCTGGCCGATTCCAACTTACGGAGAATTAATGTTTGAAATTTAAGGATTATTAGAAGCGGTTAAAAAAATTTAAAAAAATTTAAAAAAATTTGGGAAAAGGGCTTGCCAAACGGGCTCTTTTCCTTTATAATCGTTAATTGTTGATGGGCTATCGCCAAACGGTAAGGCAACGGACTCTGACTCCGTCATTTCAAGGTTCGAATCCTTGTAGCCCAGCTAATTAACCTCGATGTGAATGATGCATCGGGGTTTTTTGTTGTCCGGAAATGTAGTGTTTATGCGGGGTTTTAGCGGAAATTGGAGGAGAGTGGTGAGGGGAATGGGGACGGGTGTAGATTTTGGTGTTAGAATTGATTTCCTGAAAAGTTCTGGAATTTGAGGGATTTTTCGAATGGATAGGTCAATTTATAGGTCAATGTGAAATTGGGTTATGTGCCTTATTTGGCGGGCATTAAGTAGATGCGTCTTTATTGTATTTAGTGAGAAGGCTGTGTATAATATGTGTAGGGGAGAAGAGAATTAGCCCAGATTATTCACAGCTGTGCCGTGAATAATCTGGGCTAATTATAAATTTGGAATATTGCAATATGATTAATATAAAAATATTCAGGGTTTTGTAGGAATAAAAGGGAATCTATTAATCCAGTGGAATATTTGTAATGATGCACGATGTTATGGAACAGATTGCTCGTTGTATCAAATTGACAATATAATTAAAGACACAAATATATTTCTGGATAGTTCTCATATTATATTATGATTGTGGCAACTATAAAAACGACAATGCTCTGGCCGGAAGTTTGGTGAGAGATATAAAAAAGTTTGGTTTAAAAGATTTGAGAAACTAAAAAGGCAAGAAAGATTTTGGAATATAGATTGAAAGATTGTCATGTTAGATGAGTAACGGAGGGTTTGTCAAGTAAAGTGTGTAAATTTTTTGCGATTTAAAGTGGTCGGATACCCCGACCACTTTTTCCATGAAAATGTCAATTAAAAGGAAGTTCTTCCGCCTCATCATTGTCTGTCTCTGTGGCACGCTTTATGTTGCGGTCAATGATATTACTTGGAATTGGGATATCCCGTTCGATCAACAATGAAAGCAGCTTCTGGATATCCTGTTTTTGCTACGCAATGGTCTGTAGGGCATTATCATGGTTATACCTCAGAAAATCGATCTGGGCGATAAATTCATCATCCATTTCATATCCGCGTGTTTTCCGTTTGCTCATTGAATTTCCTCTCTTCTTAAAAATCTTCGTATTTCAGTATGCGCTTTTGGATCTTATCATCCATCGAAAGCTGGTTCCTGACCAGTGCCCAGTTTGATACCGGGCGCCCGTTCCATTTCTTGTATGATTCTGTTATCCTAAGATATAAGGCTTTCAGGACAGCATCCTCACTGGGGAAAGAGCCTTTCTTGGTCACCTTCCTGAAACTGGAATTGACTGACTCTATTGCATTCGTGGTATACATTACCTTCCGTACGGCACTCCCGTAATCATACAGCTGTTCCACATGCGTCCAGTTGCGGCCCCATACATCTACTGCACCCGGATACTGATTCCATGCCTGCCTGGACCGTTCAAACACAGCCTCTGCCGCTTTCAAGCTGGCTGCACCATACACCTTCTTTAACTGGGCGGTAAATGCCTTGTAGTCTTTGGAGGGTATGTATCTGACAGTTTTACGGATCAGGTGCACGATGCACCTCTGGACAGTTACATCCTTAAAAATGGAGCTTGCCAATATGCAGGACGGTTTTTTAACGATTGGTATGAGAATGGCGCTAGGGTAAAGGAAATTGCGGCTTATATAGGCGGTCTGGAATCCACAACCGAGCAATATTATATTGCGGTGCGTAAAAAGATCATGGAGGACGGTGAGGCTAAGTAAGTTGTCATGGTGCCTGCGCCGATGAAAGAAGAGGGAGGGACTGTGCGTATGGATTCTTATGACTATGGGAGCGTGTCATCCGTTAGCAGTAAATTGTGGCAGGGCACTTCTGAGCAGTAGACAGTATAGTGAGTCATTTTATTGTATTTGTCGTAAAAACTGTGTATAATATAAAACAGAATGGTGATGAGATATGAAGGAGGTATAGCATGAGAGAGGTTACAGGCTATTATGATGGCAACACAGTACAGCTGATGGAGCCGGCACCAAAGACAAAACAAAAAGTGATTGTAACATTTATAGATGATGAAGATGTCTTGGGTGATCTTCCTGTTGGCATATTGTCGAAATATGCAGATTCTGAAAAAAGAAAGTTAGAAGAAGGGGCATTTGAGCGTGCTATGGTAGAGAAACATGGTAATGGCTGATGCAAATACTATGATACGTTGTATCATAGGTGATGATGAGCAAAAAATCAAGGAATTGCAGGAAATACGGGCAACACAGAAAATAATCTATTCTATGGAAGTAATTGCGGAAGTAGTTTATGTGTTGACTAAAGTGTATGATGTTTCTCGTGTTGATGTCAGCGATGCGATACAACGTTTCTTAAAAGCCAAAAACATTGTATGCTCCAATTCGGAAATTGCGATTAAATCTTTACAGCTATTTGAGGAAAATCATCTTGATTTTGTTGATAATGTTTTGCTTGCTTATCATCAGCTTCGCGGCATTACCATTTATAGCTATGATCGCAAGCTAATGAACGCAATAAAACGGGAAGAAAAGATGGAGTGAATGATTTTGCCATTATTCGGTTGACAAATCCCCAACAGACTGTAAAATAATACATGCATAGGTCAATCGCAGATTGCACATATCGGCAAACCCGCAAAATTGGGCTATCGCCAAACGGTAAGGCAACGGACTCTGACTCCGTCATTTCAAGGTTCGAATCCTTGTAGCCCAGCTTGGAAACCCCGGTGAGGATGATTCACCGGGGTTTTTGTGATTTTTGACAAAAACCAATCCCCAAAATTATTGTAGTTTACCAAAATGTAAACTGTACTATTGACAATATTCTTACAGGCGGTATAATTTAATTGAAACGGTTAACCAACCGGAAACAAAAGGTTTTTCTGGTTCAGGGATTGGTATGGTATGGGAAAGTAAGAGTAAAAATACGATGAAAGAAAGATATACGATAAGAGATGTGGCGGCCCTTGCGGGGGTATCCAACGCCACGGTATCTTATGTACTGAGCGGCAAAAAGAAAATTTCTGAGGAGACCAGGCAGCGTGTACTTAAGGTGATTGAAGAGACTGGTTTTGTTCCGGATATGAATGCCAGAGGGCTGTCAGGGAAGGATACGAGGCTGATCGGTATTGTGATTCCACAGACAGAGCCGGGCGCTAAGCTGATGTTCCATAACACATTTTACAGTCAGCTTCTGGGAAGCATAGAGTTTGCCACCAGGCGGCGGGGTTATCATGTGTTGATCTCTGCAACGGACATGACGCAGGATTATCTGAACCTGATCCAGGAGAGAAATCTGGCGGGCGTTATCATCGTAGGCACTTATGAGAGCAGGTTTTGGGCGCAGCTGAAGGAACTGGAAGTTCCGGTGGTGCTGGTGGACAGCTATTGTAAGAATGACTGGTTTCATGCCATCCGCATTGATGACGAGTATGCCTGCTTTATGGAAACAGACTATGTGATCCGCAGGGGACACAGGCGGGTGGCCTTTGCTTCCGGCAGCATCAAGGAGGATGGCGTCATGCAGAAACGGTTACTCGGATACAGACGGGCGCTTGAGAAGCATGGCATAGACTATGAGGAAGCACTGGTGTTTGAGGATGTGGTGGCTTATGAGAGCGGCGTCAGGATTGCCGGCCGGATTGGGCAGTCAAGGCTGGGAATCACGGCTGTGGTGGCCACAGCGGATATTCTGGCCATTGGTCTGTTAAGTGGTTTCTATCGGCTGGGGATCTCTGTGCCGGAGGAAATTTCAGTTATCGGGTTTGACGGTCTGGCAGAGACAGAATATACCACGCCTGGGCTTACTACGGTCAGGCAGCCTATTTCGAGGAAGGGAGAACTTGCCGTGGAATTATTGATTGAAAATATTGAAAATCCAAGAATGGAGAGAGTAGACAGAGTGCTGCAAGTGGAGCTGATAGAGCGGGAAAGTGTGAAGCAGGCAGCTGATGAAGGCAGCAGCTGACAGAGAAAGGCAGGCGGCTGATGAAAAGCAGCAGCTGACAAGGAAAGGCAGGGACAGACAGATGATCGCAGAGATCATAAAAGATAAGGAATATAAAGCCCATCGCTCTTTCATGGATGGCAAGCCGATAGTGATAGAACGTAGGGGAGGTATTCTGGAAATAACGGCGCGCTACGGGGGAGCCTATGGGATGGGAGAGAAATTTGATTTCCTGAACCAGAAAGGGAAGACCGTGGTGAATCAGGTAGTGGAGAAGTTCTGTAATCAGGGAAATATCAGTTATTGTGTCACCCCCTTTTTTATGACAGATGCAGGATTTGGCATCTATGTGGAGACGAAGGAGAAGACGGTATTTTCTTTTCAGGAAAAGATATGCTGTGAGATTCCCGAGAGTGCGGCAGTCTATGTATTTTGCGGAAGTATGCAGGAGATATTAAGTGATTATATTGACCTGTTGGGCAGACCCAAGCTTCCGCCGCCCTATGCTTTCGGCGTATGGATTTCGGCAAACCGCTGGAACTGCGAGGAGGATGTGGAAGAGCAGCTTGCCTGTTTAAAGAAACATCGTTTTCCGGCCAGCGTCCTGGTGCTTGAGGCATGGAGCGACGAGGCTACCTTTTATATCTGGAATGGCGCACAGTATGAGGCAAAGCCCGGCAGGGCTCGATGTGAGGACTATGATTTTACAGCAAGTAAATATTGGCAAGATCCGAAGGGGATGCTTGATAAGCTGCACGAAGAGGGAATCAGGTTGGTACTCTGGCAGATTCCCGTCTGGAAAAAGCAGGGTGAGGAAGAAGAGCCATCTCCTCAGCTTGCGCTGGATGCAGAGTACGCTGTACAGAACAGACTGTGCGTGATGAAGCGGGACGGAACGCCTTATGAGATTCCCGAAGGGAACTGGTTTGCGGGTTCCCTGATCCCGGATTTTACGAAAGAAGAGACACGCCGGTTCTGGTTTGAGAAAAGACGGTATTTACTGGAAATGGGCGTGGATGGTTTTAAGACAGACGGCGGGGAGTTTATCTATCAGGAGGATATTCTTTTCGGTGACGGTACAACGGGCAGAGAGGGAAAGAACCAGTATTGTCAGGATTATCTGGATGCCTATACAGACTTTATCAGGGAGGATCATGTTCTGTTCAGTCGGGCAGGGTATGCGGGTGCCCATCGGACACCGATTCATTGGGCGGGGGATCATCAATCCACGAACGAAGAATTTCGCAGTATTCTTACGGCAGGCCTTTCGGCGGCGATGTCGGGCATGGCATTCTGGAGTTTTGATATTGGCGGCTTCGCAGGCGCATTGCCGGACCCGGATTTATATCTGCGTTCCACGCAGATGGCATGCTTTAGTCCGATCATGCAGTGGCATTCCGAGCCGGAGGGCGGGCAGTTCAAGGAGTTGATGCCGGGGATTGCAGGGAATAACGAGAGAAGCCCCTGGAATATGGCAAGGGTATATGGGAAACCGGAGTTTATGGATGAACTAAGATACTGGCATGAACTGAGGATGGAGATATTACCCTATCTATACGAAACGGCGAGAGAGGCCGTGGAGGATAATAAGCCGATGATGCGCCCGTTGATTTATAGTTTTCAGGAAGATGAAAACTGTCTGCACGTGGAGGACGAGTACATGCTTGGCCGGAAACTGCTTGTAGCGCCTTTGATGGAGGAGGGGCAGAAAACGCGGGAGGTGTATTTCCCGGAAGGAAACTGGTATGGATTTTTTACCGGACAAAAGTATACAGGCAAGAGCCGGAAGCAGTCCCATGAAGAGGAAAAATTTCCTGTCTATGTGAAAGAGGGAAGTGCAGTGATACGGGAGTGCGGTGAAAAGATCAGGATATATCTGTATGGAGAACAAGGATGTGATACTGTTTATTATAAACAGAAAGAGCATCAGGCAGTATGGGATTCTCGAAAGACGCAAAGTAAGACAGAGGAGATGAAAGGAGGGATCGGCAAGGAAATAGAGTGGATTACTTTCCCTTAATTTGGAAGGTTAACCGTTTCAACAAATACCAATAAAGAAAATCTGTAGCTGTTAACGTTACAGTACACAGTTTCAAGAAAGGAAGGAAAATTATGAAGAAGAAAATGTTATCCGTATTGTTGGCAGGAGCTATGCTCACATCCGTGCTTACCGGCTGCGGCGGAAAGGAACAGGCGCCCGCGCAGGATGCGCAGCAGACACAGGAGGAAGATGGGCAGGCGAAAGAAGAGCCCTCTGAAGAAAGCATCGATATCTCAGCGGCCAAGACGGGGGAGGAGAATGTGGAGATTACCTATGCGAATTTCAATGCTTCCGGTGGAAACGAGGAGACATTAAATAAGATGTACGAAGCATTTCGGGAGGAACATCCTAATATTACCGTAAATATTGAAACCATTGGATATGATGATTATTTTACGCAGATGCAGACCAGAGTGGCAGGCGGAACCGCGCCGGACTGCTATGAGCTGAATATTGAAAACTTTGCGGCCTATGCTAACAAGGGCGTATTGGCGGAACTGACGGGTATCGATGTGAGCGGCTACAATGCCACTGCACTGTCTGCATTTCAGGTGGACGGCAAGCAGTACGGTGTGCCGGGCAACTTTTCCAATGTGGTACTGATTTATAATAAGGATTTATTTGATCAGGCAGAGGTTCCTTATCCGGACGATACGTGGACTTGGGAGCAGGCTATGGAAGCATGTGAGAAAATCAGTGCGCTGGGGGATGATATTTACGGCATTTATCAGCCCATTACGTTCAATGAATTTTTTAAGGTGGCTGCACAGTATGGCGGCAGTGTGCTGAATGAAGATAAGACCGAATTTACCATCAATTCTCCTGAGAATATACAGGCGGCAAAGATGATGGTCAGTAAGATTGTAGACAGCAATGTACAGCCTACGGAGTCTCAGATGGGCGGTATGGGAGACTGGGATTTGTTTGAGAGCGGCAGACTGGGAATGATTCCCACGGGCATCTGGGCTTTTGGTGCCTTTACGGATGCCTGCGAATTTAACTGGGATATCTGCGTAGAGCCGGGCGGCACACAGAAGGCCACACACTTTTTCAGCAATGCCCTTGTGGTCAATGCAGACAGCGCCAAGAAAGAGGCGGCAGCTACCTGGATTAACTGGCTGGCTTCCAGTGACGCGGCAGCTAAGATGCGTATAGAGGCAGGCTGGGATCTGCCGGCAATCAATGATGATACCGTTCTTGCGGGATATCTGGAGATTACGCCGCCGGAGAACAGACAGGCAGTGTTTGATTCCCTGAATTACCTTGCAGTGGCTCCGATTATAGAAGAGTATTCCCTGATGGCTGATATCATTACCGATAAGCTGTCTTTAGCGGCAAGCGGGGAATTGACTGTGGAGGAAGCGCTGAACCAGGCACAGGAGGAGTGCAGCGCGCAGATTAAACTGTAAGGGGGAGAAGAACTTCTAAAACTATGTATTAACGTGGAAATGAGGGTAAGCGTGAAAAATATAAAGAAAAGAAAATTGACAATACAGGCAATTCCTTTTATGCTGCCAAGTATGCTCGGCATGGTCATATTCAGTTTTCTGCCAATCGTGATATCTATTGTCATCAGTCTGACGGATTGGAATGGGTTGGATAAACTGAACGCGCAGACACTGAAGGAGTGTATGGTGGGGGTTGGCAATTATGCTGCCATACTTAAGAGCAAAGAGTTCTGGAATGTGCTGTGGCACACAGTGTACTATATTATTCTGTATATTCCGCTTGTATTGGTGATGTCACTTTTCATTGCATCCATTTTGAACAGGAACATGAAGGGGATTGGTATTTTCCGGGTGCTGTATTACATTCCGGTGCTGACTTCATGGGTGGCGGCGAGTCTGATCTGGAAGTGGGTATTGAGTCCGCAGTATGGGGTTATCAATCAACTTTTGGGATATATCGGTATCACGGGCCCAAACTGGCTGACTGACAAGGTTTGGGCGATGCCTGCCATCGTGCTTGCCTCAGTCTGGAAGGACATGGGATTCTATGGGTTGTTTCTCCTCTCCGGGTTGAAGGCAATTGATGTAGGGTACTATGAGGCGTCAAGAGTTGACGGTGCGGGTAAGGTAAGGCAGTTTTTCTCTATCACGCTGCCTTTGCTGACGCCTTCCATGTTCTTCTGTGTTATTATGGCTCTCATCAATGCCTTCCAACTGTTCCCGCAGGTACAGATTATGACGGAGGGCGGCCCCAATGGTGCAACACAGGTGATGGTGGAACGGATTTATACGTATGGATTTAAGTATTTTAAGATGGGATATGCGGCGGCATACTCGTGGTTGCTTTTTGTCATCATATTTGTATTGACATTGATACAGATGAAGCTGCAGAAGAGGTGGGTGTACTATGAATCATAAGAAGAAAAAAATCTGGCAGGGGATGGGTTCCTATCTGACAGCGGTTTTGATCGGTGTCATCGTGATCATTCCATTTCTATGGATGCTGTCTACCTCTTTCAAAAGTAAGGGAGCGCTGATGCAGATTCCCGTGCAGTGGATTCCCAAAGAACCGTCGCTTGATGCTTACCGCACAGTATTCTCCAGGTTCCCGCTGCTTAGAGCGATTGGCAACAGCTTTCTGATTACCGGAAGCTATACAGTGGTGACAATTTTGTCAGCATCCATGGCAGCATTTGCAATCACCAAGATTAAGTTTCCCTGGGCGGAGGGGATATTTAAGTTTTATCTGGCATCCATGATGATTCCTACGCAGGTGACATTGATTCCGCTTTTTGTGATCATGAACAGAATGGGACTTATCAATACCTATCCGAGCGTGATTCTGCCTTCTTTATTCCGGGCATTTGCGGTGTTCATGCTGGTACAGCAGATGAGGTCCATTCCCAATGATTTCATGGAAGCGGCGCGGATTGACGGGGCGGGTATTTTCAGAATCTATGCCAAAGTGATTATGCCTTTAACCAGGTCGGCAATTGCCACGCTGACAGTGACCACCTTCATGGAGAGCTGGAATGATTATCTCTGGCCGCTCTTAATGCTTTCGGATAAGAACAAAATGACACTGACGCTGGCATTAAACAGCTTGAACGGGCAGTATGGTACGGAGTATAATCTGCTTATGGCAGGTAGTTTGATTTCCATGATTCCGATTATTATCATTTATGCCTGCGCACAAAAATATTTTAAGGCCGGCCTTATGTCCGGTGGCGTGAAAGGATAAACGTAACTATGGTAAAGAGATATGTTTTTGGCAGTCCTGTTGAGACAGATGCGGTACTTTGCAAGCCGGAGGCAGCAGCGTGGCAGGAAGGACGGCTGCTTTTTCAGGACAATGTATTCAGCTGTGAGCTGGAAGAGGAAGAGATTGTATATGGTCTCGGGCAGAATGTCAGAGGCATCAACAAGAGAGGATGGATTTACGAAAGCAACTGTACGGACGATCCGGTACATACGGAGGGTAAGACATCTTTGTATGGGGCCCATAATTTCCTGATTCTGGATGGCGGGCAAAGGTGCGGTATTTTCGTGGATACGCCTGCCAAAGTGACCTTTGACATAGGGTATACTGACTATAATCAGATGCGCATTATACCTGATACATCGGATTTTGATTTATACCTGATAGAAGAGGAGAGCCTTGACGGGATTGTCTCAACATTCCGGAAACTCATCGGCAGAAGTTATATTCCGCCGCTGTGGGCATTCGGCTACGGGCAGAGCAGATGGGGATACGCTTCTGCGGAAGAAATCAGGCAGGTGGCGGCAGGGTACCGCGACAACCGGATTCCCATAGACAGTATCTACCTGGACATCGACTATATGGAACGGTATAAGGATTTTACAATCCATGAGGAAACCTTCCCTGCCTTCGAGGAATTTGTAAGCCAGATGAAAGAACAGGATATCCATCTTGTGCCCATCATAGACGGCGGCGTGAAGAAAGAAGACGGCTACGATGTGTATGAGGAAGGCAGGGAGAAGGGGTACTTTTGTAAAGATGCCGGGGGAGAGGATTTTGTCATTGGCGTCTGGCCCGGTAAGTGCTGCTTCCCCGATATGTTAAACGAGGAGGCGGGCAGCTGGTTTGCCCATAAATATAAGATTTTGCTGGATCAGGGAATTGACGGATTCTGGAATGATATGAACGAGCCGGCTATCTTTTATTCGGAAAAGGGCCTGACGGAGGCTTTTAAGAAAATAGACGCGTTCCGCACACAGAACCTTGATGTGGATACCTTCTTTGCATTTCAGAGTATGGTTGCGGGTCTTTCCAACAACCCGGAAGATTATGGAGCCTTCTATCATAATTATAAAGGAAAAACTTACTGCCACAAAGAAGTCCATAATCTGTTTGGCTATTATATGACAAGACGTGCCGCCGAAGCCTTTGAAGAACTGTCGCCAGACAAAAGGATACTGCTGTTTTCCAGGGCGTCCTACATTGGGATGCACAGGTATGGCGGTGTATGGCAGGGGGATAACAGTTCATGGTGGTCCCATCTGCTTCTGAATATCCGCATGATGCCTTCTTTAAATATGTGCGGCTTCCTTTATACAGGAGCCGATCTGGGAGGTTTCGGGGGTAACACGACAGAGGATTTATTGATCCGGTGGCTTTCTTTTGGAGTGTTTACGCCCCTGATGCGTAACCATACGGTTAAAGGGACAAGGATGCAGGAAGCATATCAATTCCAAAGTATGGATCTGATGCGGGATGTGATAGGTGTGCGTTATAAGCTTCTGCCCTATCTTTATAGTGAATATATGAAAGCGGCGCTGCAGGATATGATGATGTTTCGGCCATTGGGATTTGCTTATGGAGATGACAGGCTTGCAAGGCGGGTGGAAGACCAGCTTATGCTGGGGGACAGCATCATGATTGCACCTGTATATGAGCAGAATGCCGTGGGAAGGGTTGTGTACTTTCCGGAGCTCATGAAGCTGATCAGATTCCGTGCCGGACAGGTGCTGGAAGAGGAGGTTTATCCGAAAGGATTCGCCTATGTGGAGATGCCTCTGGGAGATGTCTGTGTATTTCTGAAAGAAAACCGCATTCTGCCTTTGAGCAAAGGCGGCCAGAACGTAGGTGAAGTGGATTTTGCAGATTTAAAATTATACTGCTTTGGAGAGCATGTGCAGCCCTATGCGTATTACATGGATGACGGTGAGAGCAGGGAATATGATCTGGAAAGCAGAAGCAGAGTCCTGACGGTGTAAGATGAGGGACAGATACAGGAATCATCTGGCGCCCATACAGGAAACAAATAAACAGAAAGTTTTGAAATCCCGTATTCCTTGCGACAAAGGAATGCGGGATTTTCAGGTATGTTCAGGAAATCTGTCATTTATCTGCGAAAGACAGGCGGATTTCGTTACCAAATCTGCCGGATGTAAGCTTAACCTTGAAATTGATAAGGTATAATAGTATATTGAAAGAACACAAACATCAAACAGATAAGGGAAGAAAACAGAAGGTGGATTATGCTCAAAGTATTGATTGCGGATGACGAGATAAAGGTAAGCAAACTGATTCAATGTCTGGTTCAGTGGGATGAGCTGGGGATGGAAGTCATAGGGACAGTGAATGACGGCGTGAAGGCCTATGAGATGATCCTGGAAAAGCAGCCGGATATCGTGATCACGGATATCAGGATGCCGGGCATGGATGGGATTGAACTTGTGGAAAAAGTGCTGGGAAGAGTGGGATCCGACAGGAAAGTTTTCTTCGTGATTATCAGCGGTTACAGCCAGTTTGAATATGCCCAGCAGGCAGTGAAACTGGGCGTGGAGGATTACCTGCTCAAACCTATTAAAAAGAAAGAACTGGAAGCAGTCCTGCACAAGATACTGAGCAAATACAGCGCCACGGCCAATGCGCTGGAAGAGAAAGAAAATCTGCAAAACCGCCTGCAGAGAACCCAGCAGAAGATCAAGAACAGCTTTTTATCAGAATTGGTGGACAATCACAGACAGGCCATATTAAAGCTGGACAGAGAAGAAATCTATAGAGAATTTGAATGCAGGTTCCCGGGGGAGTACTTTACCCATGTGGTAGTCCATCTGTTCATCAATGCGGTGGCAGGGGACGATGAGGATTACGGATTTTTGCTTCCCAAAATCCAGAAGATGATGAAAGAACGGATGGAAAAGTATTGCTCCGAGTGGATGAGTATCATTCACAATGAGGAAGTGGTCTGTCTGTTCAATTCTGTGGAAAACAAGCGGGAAGACTTTATCCGCCAGCTTTACAGACTGAAAGTGGATATTTCCAATATTAAGGCTCTTTTCCCCAGATATAAGGTAGCAATCGGTGTGGGCAGGACAGTAGAAGGATTGGAGCAGTATCAGGAGAGCATATCTACGGCCATGTCTGCAATCCGCAACCGGTTTGGCAGGAAGGATGAATTTCTGTTGGAGGAAGAAGGCAGAGCGGCCTCAGAGAGCGAAGTGTCATCCATCGTGTCTGCAGCAGTCAAGAGGGATTTGCTAAAGAGCATAGAATTGGTGGATACAGAGTCTTTTCTTAAGAGCCTGCGTGATTTGAAAAGGGAACTGTCTGCACATCTGCAGGACGGAGAACTGCTTTATGGTGTATATCGTGAACTGGTAACGATTTTTATCATGGGAATGAACAGTTGGTTCGATTCGGAAATAAAAACGACTCCCTGGGAATTAATGAGAGGGTATCAGCAATTATATGGGTTTGAAGAGGTTTTTGACTGGCTGATCGATCATTGTCTGGAGATTATGGAACGATATGAGGAGACGCAGAAGAATCAGGAGGCAAGGCCCATACGATTGGCGAAGCAGTATATTAATGAGAACTACAACAAGGCTATCAGTCTGGAAAATGTGAGCAGTCATATCGGATTTAATCCTGCGTATTTTTCTAGCATGTTCAAGAAAGCCACGGGGCAGAACTTTATGGACTACGTGATTGAGATCAGAGTCTTAAATGCCAGGAATCTTCTGGTGCAGACGAATCAGGACGTAGCGGAGATTGCTGCCAGGGTGGGATATACAGATCTGAAATATTTTTCCCGGATATTTAAAAAGCTGACCAACCTTACGCCTTCAGAATACAGGAGACTATACAGTTGATGAAAAAGCAATACTATTTTACAAAGGTAAAAATATTCTGTATTTTACAGGTGCTCTTTTTGACCCTTGCAATTGTCGGCACTATGCTTCTGTGTTACAGGGGCTGGAAGCCGGAAGCGGCGGTGAGAGTACTTGTAGCAGCGGGTGCGGTATTCTTCGTGTCGGCAGATATATGGTGGCTGTGCCGGCTTCTTGCGGAAGAAAGATATTACAGAAATCTGTGCGAAAGATTTTCCGAAGGAAAGATATATCAGGAGTTTGTCGACCATATTGGCATGCTCTTCGGGAAGCTTTCTCCGGCGGTGGAGCGTCTGGACGGACTGTTGGAACGGCAGAATATCATACAGCTTTCCACCAAACAGGCAGAGTTTCTGGCGTTGCAGAACCAGATCAACCCACACTTTTTATATAATACGCTGGAGGCCATAAGAGGGGATGCGCTGAGTGCCGGCATGGGAAATATTGCGGATATCACGGAAGCATTGTCCGTGTTTTTTCGGTATACCATTACGGAGACCAATAACCTGGTTACGATTGGGGAAGAATTGGATAATGTGGAGAATTATTTTAAGATACAACAGTACCGGTTTGGAGAGAAACTGTCCATTGAGGTAAGGATTTGTGATGAGGAAGAAAATATTCTGCAGATGCAGTGTCCCAAACTGTCTTTGCAGCCTGTGATTGAAAATGCCATTTTCCATGGGTTAGAGCGGAAGCGGGAAAAGGGTCGGATCAGTCTGATGCTTGAAATTGTGGATGAGGACCTCCATATCAGCATCAGCGACAATGGCATTGGGATAGAAGAAAAGAGGCTTGCGGAACTGAATGAACGTTTGGAGCGGGTATCTGTGGGGTATATTGTGGAAGACGGAGAAGGAGAGAAGGGCGGAATCGCTTTGAAGAATGTATGCCGCCGTATTAAACTGCTGTTTGGTGAGAAATACGGACTGCATGTGGACAGTATTCAGGGGATTGGGACCAAGGTAACGTTAGTGCTCCCTGTTATGTACAAAAAAGATAAGGTTTAGGGGATGAAGAAAGAATTATTCGCACTGGAAGAGGCGGCATTTAAGGAGAATGATAAAGAGGTCATCAGAGGACTGACGATGCATCTGTATGAGAAAGATATTTACGGGATCATCTGCGACAGCATAGATGAGAGGGACGCGCTCCTGAACTTTTTTAAGGGCAGATGTGAATTGTCCAGAGGGCGGATGAGACTGCGGCATAACCTGGTCAAAAACGGCAATGTGTCCCAGAGTCTGGGCAGGGAATTTGCAGTGATTGAAAAGAAGAGCAAACTTCTCACCTCCTTGTCAGTGATGGAAAATATCTGCATTTTTGCCGACAGGGACAATATCGTGCGCAAGCGGAAATACTATGGCATGACCAGAAAGTATCTGGAGTATTTTGATATTGCAGTGCCGCCTGATAAGCCGGTGCAGTCCTTGTCCGTGAAAGAGAGGGTGGCAGTGGAACTGGTCAAGTCCTATGTGGAGAATAAGAGTGTCATTGTGTTGGCCGATCTGACGGGATTTCTCCAGGAAAATGAGCTGATTCAGATATACCGGCTCCTGTTGAAACTGCAGCAGAAGGGACAGAGCTTTATTCTGATGGAGACTCTGGATGATATTGTATTCAGCTGGACCAATCAGCTGCTGATCATTAAAAACGGCAAGAATTTAGGATGCTTTGAACCGGCATTTGTTGACAGACAGACATTATATGCCTTTTTGTCAGGCAGACAGGAGGCGGAGAGACCCCGGGAGGTCAGGCACGGTCTGGAAAGGAAGGCGGGTACGGATGACAGAGTATTTCGGATGGAGAAGGTCTGTACGCCTAACCTGAAGAATCTGTCTTTTTCCGCGGGCAGGGGTGAAGTGGTCAAGATATTTTTTGCAAATGCAGGGAATGTGGAGGATTTCAGGGAAATCTTCATGGATGGAAGCAGGATCACCTCCGGTGCGGTTTATGTGGAGGAACGTCCGGTACGCTGCAGGAATATTCGGGAATGGCGCAGACGCGGCCTGCGATACAGCGCAGAAATGCCCTACAAGAGCATGCTGATTCGGGATATGACAGTGGTGGATAACTTTATGCTGGAATTGGCGGAAAAAGTAAGGTTTCTTTGGCTTTTGCCCAGATATAAAAGGAGCGTTTACCAGTATATTGACAGTATTCTGGGAGAAGGGATGGCGAATCGGAAGCTGCGGAATCTTTCTCCGGATGTGTTGCAGAAGATTGGACTTGGCAAGTATTATCTGGCGGCGCCTAAGGTACTGATCTGTGAGAATCCGTTTCAGGAGGTGGATCTGCATATCAGGGAGGTGACCCTTGAGATGTTTGCCAAACTGCGGGAGCGGGGAATTGCCATCATTGCGCTGATTACGAATCTGTCTGATATGAATCTGATGGAGGGCAGCAATATTTATATCAGGAATGGTGATTCGGTGGAGGAAAGTGAGATTTATCCGCTTTGATCAAACATATGGCAGAGCGCAGATATGATGAATAGGAGTTATAAAGACGAACAGGCATGGAGACATGTCTGTTTTTGTTATAATCAAAGGTTTCGACAAGGCTTTGGCCAAGGACGAAGTTTATTATGCGGGTTTATGTAAGATAAAAATGAATGAAAATTGTAATAATCACCAAATTACTTAGAAATACAAAGAAAAAAATATACAAATCGCATATTTCTAAAAATTATCCCCCATAATCTAAAGATAGAAAGTATGAAGAAAAAAAGCTTGATGATATATTAAGTGTACAAAATAAACAGGGAGGATACCAAACATGAGAAAAAAACTAATCAGTGTAATGTTAACTGCAGCCATGACAGCTTCTTTACTGGCAGGATGCGGAAGTGAACCGGCACAGGAGAGCCAACCGCAGGAGACAACGGAAGCGGCGCCCGAACAGGCACCGGCACAGGAGGAAGCAGCACAGCCGGAGGAGGCGCCTGCGGATAACGGTGAGCTGCCAATCTTGGGAGCAGGCATCTATTCTTCCACAGATAATTTCAACTCCTATATTGCAAAAGCGATTACAGGAGCCAGTGACGGGGTTTTCCAGGTGAATGTGGATGACGGACAGATGGATCAGGCGACACAGCTTAACCAGATTGATACAGCCCTTGCCAAAGGTGCAGCAGCTATCTGTGTATCTGTAGTGGATATCACGGCAGCGCCGGCTATTATCCAGAAATGTCAGGATGCAGGAAATGTACCGATTATCTTCTTTAATAAAGAGATTACGGACAAAGAAGTAGTAGGTTCTTACGATAACTTATATCAGGTAACTTCAACCGGCGGAGATTATGGTGCGGCAATCCAGGGACAGATGATCATTGATTACTGGGAAGCTCATCCGGAGATGGATAAAAATGGAGATGGCAAACTGCAGATGATCAACGTCATGGGAGATCCGGGACATACGGCAAGTCAGCCCAGAGCTGATTATGTAGAGTCCACCATCACCGATGCAGGAATTGAGATTGAAGTGCTGGAAAGAGATACCGGCATGTGGGATACCGCCAAAGCAAAAGAGAAGATGGATGCGTGGGTTTCCAAATACGGTGACGAGATTGAGATAGTTGTCTGTGCAAACGACGCCATGGCACTTGGCGTACTGCAGTCTGTGGAGGCGGCAGGGTTTAATCTGGAAGGAGCAGACAGCGAACAGTATATTCCGATCATCGGAATCGATGCACTGCCTGAAATGTTGGAGAAGATTGAGAGTGGAGAAGTGATTGGCTCCGTTTTACAGGATGCGTCTACACAGGGTAAGGTGATTGTGGCTATCGCACATAACGTATCCCAGGGCAAGGATCCTCTGGACGGTCTGGATTTTGAATTTGATACCGATGGATCCAAGGCAGTACGTGTTCCCTACGCAGCGATCACAGCAGAAAATGTGGATGTAGCAGCGGCTAACTATACCGAATAAAAGTATCATCATGTATGCCCCGAAAGCCTGAGTATTCCTGTCGGGAGGCGGTTTTTGGGGCAATTTATATGATTGCGGACGTTGATATTTCCGTTTGACTAAGGATGGAAGAAAGGAAACGGATGGTGTGAGTGAATATATTCTTGAGATGAAAAATATCACAAAAGAATTTCCAGGAGTCAGAGCATTGGATGATGTGACCTTAAAGGTCAGGCCGGCCACTGTTCATTCCCTGATGGGAGAAAATGGTGCGGGCAAATCGACCCTGATGAAATGCCTCTTCGGCATCTATGGTTTGGACAAGGGAGAAATTATTCTGGATGACAAGAAAGTAAATTTCAGCGGCCCTGCGGAGGCGCTTAGAAATCATATTTCCATGGTGCATCAGGAACTGAACCAGGTGCTTGACCGCAGTGTGATGGAAAATGTCTGGCTGGGAAGGTTCCCTATGAAAAAAGGGTTGGTAGACCACCAGAAAATGTATGAAGAAACGAAGAAAATATTCGATGAGTTTGAGATCGGTGTCAATCCGTCGGTGAAGACAGGGAATCTGCAGGTGGCGCAGAGACAGATGATTGAGATTGCGAAGGCAGTGTCTTATGATGCGAAGGTGATCGTTATGGATGAACCGACTTCATCACTGACGGAGAATGAGGTGGAGCATCTTTTTAAGATTATAGATAAATTAAAGGGAAATGGTGTCAGCATTATCTATATTTCCCACAAGATGGAAGAAATCTTAAAGATATCCGATGAAGTTACCGTCATGCGGGACGGGAAGTGGGTGGCAACAAAGCCCAAGGAGGAGCTGAGTACGGATCTTTTGATTCAGATGATGGTAGGACGTGAACTGAAAGAGAGATATCCCCAGAGAAATGTGACGCCTGGGGAAGTAGTGCTCAAGGTGGAAAATCTGTCCACAGTAACGCCGGCCTTCGAGGATGTCAGCTTTGAATTAAGAAAAGGCGAAATACTTGGCATTGCGGGACTGGTAGGGGCAGGCAGGACGGAAGTACTGGAAACGCTGTTTGGCATACGGCAAAAGGGCACCGGAAAAATTTATTATAAGGGCCGGGAAATAAAGAACAGTGTGCCCAGGGAAGCTATGAAAAACGGGTTTGCCATGCTGACGGAAGAACGGCGTAAAGACGGCATTTTCCAGGATCTGAGTGTTTCCTTTAACACGATAATCGCAAACCTTGATATTTATAAGAAAAACGGTTTGTTAAATGATAAGAAGATTAAAAAGAATGTGGAGGAGACGATTCAGAAAATCCGGGTAAAGACACCTTCCGACAGTACCAAGATCGGGAATCTGTCAGGAGGAAACCAGCAGAAGGTTATTTTGGGGCGTTGGCTTCTGACAGACCCGGAGATTCTGCTTTTGGATGAACCTACACGAGGCATTGATGTGGGAGCCAAATATGAGATCTATCAGTTGATGAATAAACTGGTGGAGGATGGGAAGAGCATTATCGTAGTCAGTTCGGAAATGCCGGAGCTCTTTGGGGTATGTGACAGGATTATGGTCATGAGTAACGGAAAACAGTCAGGTGTTTTTAATGCAAAGGAAGCGACCCAGTTCGAGATTATGGAAGCATCTGCAAAGTACATATAAGTGGGAGGGTATAAGAGTGGAAAAGATAAGAAAAGCCCTTGGGGGTGAACAGTTTTCTTTAAAGAGTTTTCTAATGGAAAAAATCATCTATCTGGTGCTTTTGGTGCTGATCGTCGTGGTGATCTGCATCGAACCCAGATTCTTATCCATTATCAATTTCAGAAATATTCTGGCACAGTCATCGACAAGAATCATTATTGCACTGGCAGCAGGCATGGTGCTTATGATCAGAGGCTGTGACTTGTCAACAGGCCGGATGATTGGTCTGGCAGCGGTTATTTCCGCGTCTATGCTGCAGTCGGCAAGCTATGCATACCGCATGTATCCTAATCTGGCAGAGCTGCCGATTATTGTTCCGTTATTGGTAGTTGTGGTAATCTGTGCGGTACTGGGCATGCTTTCCGGTATCTGTGTGGCAGTCTTAAAGGTACCGCCTATCATTGCGACACTGGCTATGCAGCTTGTACTCTATGGCGCTTCTTCCATTTATTTTGACAGAGAACCTTATGGCGCCCAACCCATCGGCGGGATTACGAACCGTATCACAGATATCTGTATTAAGAGCATCAAGATCGGGCCCATACAGATTCCTTATCTGATCATCATTGCGGCTATCGTGATTGCAGCCATGTGGATACTGTGGAATAAGACAAAGTTCGGTAAGTATATGTATGCCATCGGCGGGAATCCGGAGGCGGCCCAGGTATCCGGCGTCAATGTAGTAAAAATCCAGATATCCATATACGCTCTTGCAGCTATTTTGTATGCCTTTGCGGCAGTACTGGAAGTGGGAAGAATCGGAAGCGCCTCGAATACCACCGGTAATGGGTATGAGATGGATGCCATAGCCTCCTGTGTGGTGGGCGGTGTGTCCATGTCCGGCGGTATTGGTACGGTAGGCGGTATCGTGATTGGTGTATTGATTTTCACGGTCATCAATTATGGACTGTCCTTTGTGGGTGTCAACATGTACTGGCAGTTCATTGTGAAGGGCCTGATCATCCTGCTGGCGGTTGTAATTGATATGAGAAAATATGCGAAGAGAAAATAACAAAAGGTAAGAAAAGAATAAAAATATTAAAAAAGGAGAGCAGCTATGAGAGAAGCGGTAAGGAACACAAAACTGACGGAAAATTGCAGCAAAGAGGTGATCAGGGCGTTTGTGGAAGAGTTGATTCCACAGCTGACAACTGAGGAGAAGATTGGCATTATGTCAGGACAGGTGACAGAGGAGAAACTGATGGATGACCTGTTCGTAATCGAGCACTATAATGTCAAGCCCTATCCCACCATGGCAGTGGAAAGGCTGGGCGTGCCCAATGTGCGTTTCGTGGACGGGCCCAGAGGCGTGGTGGCAGGTTCGGCGACCTGCTTCCCGGTATCTATGGCAAGAGGTGCCACGTTTGACCGGGAACTGGAAGAAGAAATCGGTAAAGTGATTGGAGCAGAAGTGCGGGCTGTGGGCGGCAACTACTTTGGCGGTGTGTGCATCAACCTGCCCAGGAATCCCAGATGGGGACGTGCCCAGGAGTGCTATGGGGAGGATCAGTATCATCTGGGCGAGATGGGCGCGGCGCTGACAAGAGGCGTGCAGAGTCAGAATGTCATGGCATGTATCAAGCACTTTGCATTAAACAGTATTGAGAATGCCCGTTTCAAGGCAGATGTGCAGATTTCCAGGCGGGCGCTGCATGAGGTGTTCCTACCTCACTTTAAACGCTGTATCGAAGAAGGGGCAGCCAGTGTGATGGGGGCTTACAATAAGGTGCTGGGTGAACAGGCATCGGAAAGCGGCTTTCTGCTTCGGGATATCCTGCGGGATAAATGGGGGTTTGAGGGCTTTACCTTATCGGATTTCCTGTGGGCAGTGAAGGATGGCGTCAAAGGCGTAAAGGGCGGGATGAACATTGAAATGCCATGCTTTTGCCGTTACATAGAAGATATTCCCAAAGCGCTTGCAGATGGGCAGCTTGAGATGGCAGACTTAGACGAGGCAGTAGGATATATTTTACGGACCATATACTACTATGAGACAAGAAAGGATCCCCAGGAGTACGGTGAAGACATTCTTGCCTGCGACAGGCATGTGCAGGTGGCAAAACGGGCGGCGCAGGAATCCATGGTGCTTTTAAAGAATGAAGGCGGGATTCTTCCTTTCGATAAAGCAAAGACAGAGAAGATAGTGGTGCTTGGCGTGCTTGGCGATATAGAGAATATTGGTGACCATGGTTCCAGTAAGGTACATCCATATTACACGGTAACACCGTTCAAGGGGCTGATGAAGAAAATGCCCAGGGCACAGATTCTCTACAGCGATGGCAAAGACATTGAAAAGGCGAAGAAACTGGCGGCTGATGCGGATGCGGTAGTGATCGTGGCAGGATATATACACAGTGATGAGGGTGAGTTCCTTGCAGACAGAAGCGATATCGCAGAGATGGGCGGTGACCGTGTATCCATGCGTCTGCATCAGAGAGATATCGACCTGATAGAAGGCGTGAAGGGTATCTGTAAGAATACTGTGGTGTCTATTGTGGGCAGCAGTGCGATTCTGATTGATGAGTGGGAAAAAGATATTCCGGCAGTCATCTTCTCTTTCTACAGCGGTATGGAAGGGGGCAATGCCCTGGCAGATATCTTATTCGGCGATGTATGTCCAAGCGGTAAGCTTCCTTATACCGTGGCTTACAGCGAGGAAGATTATCCTTACTTTGATCCGGACTGTGAAGAGATTACCTATGAATATTATCATGGCTATTGCAAGATGGAAAAAGAAGGAAAGAAAGTTCTTTATCCGTTTGGCTATGGGCTTTCTTACACAGAATTTGCTTTTGGCAGGCCGGAGGCAGAAGTCTTTGCCGATACGGCTAAGATCAGTATTTCTTTGAAGAACACAGGCAGCATGGCAGGAGCAGAAGTGGTACAGCTCTATGTGGGATGTGAGGGAAGTAAGGTTGACAGGCCGGTGAAAGTGTTAAAAGATTTTGCCCGCGTGGAACTTGCGCCCGGTGAGGAAACCAAGGTGTCCTTAAGTGTTTCCAAGAAGGATATGGCGTACTTTGATGAAGATAAAGATGCGTTTGTCACAGAAGATATTCAGTACATAGCTTATGTGGGCAATTGCAGTGCGAAAGAGGCATTACAGAAAGTAGAGTTTACTTTCTAAGCGTGAAAGAAACAATCAGGAAAAAATAACAGGCAGGAAAGGAGGACGGCAGATGAGACTGGGTGTGGATTATTATCCGGAACACTGGGAGAAGGAACGCTGGCAGACAGACCTTGATCTGATGCACCGGGCAGGGATTGAGGTGGTGCGCATCGGGGAGTTTGACTGGAGCCTGTATGAGTCCGAGGAAGATATCTATCATTTTGAATGGATGGATGAGATACTGGATTTTATGAACAACAACGATATGAAAGTTGTATTCGGAACGCCCTCGGCGACACCGCCAAAGTGGATGACCGATAAATATGGAGATGCCATATACCAGGCAGACATCCATGGCAACAGTAAGATATTCGGAACCAGAAAACATTATTGCTTCAACAGTGATATATACCGGGAAAAGGTCAGGAAACTGACGGATCTGATTGCGGCAAGATATGCCGGACATCCGGCAGTGGAGGGCTGGCAGATTGATAATGAGCTTGGATGGGCCGACACCGTGCGGTGTTACTGTGATAAGTGCGAGCAGAAGTTCAGGAAGTATCTGGAAGCGAAATATGAGACCATTGAGAAATTGAATAAGGTTTATGGAACAGTTTTCTGGAGCCAGACCTACAACAGCTTTGATGAAGTCATTATCCCACGGGCGGGAGCCTGCTATGACTGTTGTCATGACACACAGGGACAGAATCCCAGTCTGCTTTTGGATTATGACAGATTCTGCAGTGAATCCGTCATCAGTTTTATGAATGAGCAGGTTGATATCATACGAAGATACAGCGATAAACCCATCACCACCAATATGCTGGATGCGGCAGTCAATTCCGGTACCGGCATTGATTACTTTAAGATGGCTAAGACACTTGACTTTGTGACCTGGGATAATTACATCGAGTTCCAGTGGGGCAAGGCGAAGGATGAGACTGTGTCCAGAGACCATGCACTGCTCAGGAGTTATAAGCATCAGCCCTTCTGGGTGATGGAACAGCAAAGCGGTCCCTGCGGCTGGAGCAAGATGGGTCCCACACCTACACCGGGCAAACTCAGATTGTGGACCTACCAGGCAGTGGCAAACGGTTCGGATACGGTGGTGTATTTCAGATGGCGGGCATGCCCGTTTGGTACAGAGGAGTATTGGCACGGCATTTTAGGGCACGATGGTAAGACAAACCGGAGATTTGACGAGATTGCCAGAGTGGGCGCTGAAATGAAGAAACTGAGTAAGACTTACGGAGCACTGCAGCCGAAAGCGAAAGTGGCCATCCTGAAATCTTTTGACAGTGAGTGGAGCCATGAGATACATAAACATGTGGAAGGATTTCATTACGATTCTCTGTTGCTTGATTATTACAGGGCATTTTACCGTATGGGCATATCGGTGGAATTTGCAGCGCCGGAAGAAGATCTGTCTGCCTACAAACTGGTGCTTGCGCCTGCGCTTTTGATGGTGGACGGACAGCAGAAGAAGAATCTGGAAGCGTATGCGAAAAGCGGCGGCAATTTACTCATTTCTTTCAGAAGCGGCGTTAAGACCATGGAAAATACCTTCCTGACAGAGACGATTCCGGGAGACTTTGCGAAGCTTACAGGCATTGAAATCCATGATTTTGATCCGCTTTTGGAAAAGGAGACAAAGGTCTCCGGTGTGTTTGGCACAGGCACAGCAAAGCTCTGGTGCGATATTATCACGCCTGTCACGGCAAAGGCACTGGGAAATTATATTGGGGATTTCTACGCAGGCACGCCTTGTATGACTGTGAATGCCTATGGAGACGGACAGGTGTATTATCTGGGCTGCGACCTGGACGAAAAGGCCATGGAGCAGTTGATGAAATATCTTTGCAGTAAAGCAGAAATCACCACCGGCCTGTATGCCATCGAGGGTGTGGAATGTGTTCAGGCAACGGATGGAACAAACGATGCGCTGTTTATCATGAATCATAACGATTATTCCGTGACCGTTCCGGTGGAAGGAGAGTATACGGAGATGATAAGCGGTGACGCCGTGGAAAATACTGTGTTCCTTGCGGCGTATGAGGTGGCGGTGCTGAAAGAGAAGTGATTTATATTGCAGAGCGGTAATCATAAGCAGTAAAGTATACAGATCCCTGATGGATGCAGGTCCATCAGGGGTATTTTTTTAAACATCTTTCACAAGAGGCTAAGTGCTTCTTGCATATTATACCGCTGTAGCGGTATAATATCTAAAATGAGGTGATTCATAATGCTAAAAGATTATTTGAGCACGCATAATATTTCCATATACAGCCTTTCAAAACGAAGCGGCATTTCCTATAGTACGTTAAATGATATTGTAAATTGTAAGGTGGAAATCGCAAATGTGAAATCAGGAATTTTGTATTCTCTTGCAAAAGTATTGGAAATTTCCATGGATGAACTGTTTGTATTATGCAAACATGAAATTATTGTGCAGTCGGAGCGTTTTCATATTAACGGTTTCGTTGAAAAGAAGAATAAAAAGTACTACCTGCATTTTGCACATAAGCATAAAGAATATGGATATGAACTGTGCCCTGTAAAAAGGGAGTCTTCTATGTTTATAGACAGTATAGCTTTGTGGGAAATGGAAAAATACCTGTCAGATATTGAAATGGAGGAAGCATATGCTTTATGTATTAAAACGAAAGGATCAAATCATAACACTGGTAGACTTCCTTGAGGATGGGAGTGTATATAAGTTTCATCAGGACTTGGTGCATCCCGAACTTGCTCCTTTACATGATGTAAAGAATCATGATTGGCTGAAACAATGGTGGAAAAGACGTTCTGTGCCGATTAGCCAGGGGCATATAAGAAGCATGCTTGCAAAGAAAGGACTTCTTGGACCGGAGGATTTCCTGCTTAAAAATCTTGGATTGTCCTTGACGGATTATTATTGGATATCACCGATGGATTCCGGACTTACGTGGAAAGATGTAAATTTGTTTGATAATGCATTTCATGGAGACATATTGATCAGTGCGGATGCAAATGAAAAAAAGGAAGAAATACCACATTATACGCCGAACGGTTCCTTACAGGGCAGCCTTGAAAAAAGCTGGACAATTTTGCATGGAGAAAGGGGACTGCTCAAGGGGAATAGAGACCAGTTTTCTACAGAGAGCATTAATGAAGTAATTGCCTCTACAATGCACAGGATGCAGGACTTTGACGCGTATACAGATTATAAACTGATTAAGATTAATGGGCGGGAGTATGATTATGGCTGCTATTCAAAACTCTTTACATCACAAAAGAAGGAACTGATATCTGCTTATGAAGTTGTTATATCGGAAAGACAATTTAATGATATTTCCTTATATGAACACTTTATTCAGGTTTGCGGTAAGCACGGGATGGATACCGATAAGCTCAGACACTTTATGGATTACATGATTTTGTCTGATTTTGTCTTATCCGGAAGAGACAGACACTTAGGGAATGTATCAATACTAAGGGATGCGGAAAGTCTGCGCTTTATAGCACCAGCGCCTATATATGACAGTGGTAAATGCTTATTTATCCAGGACACTGTTCCGGCAAATGACAGAGACTTGTTAAGCATAAAAACCGAGAGCTTTGCCAGTGATGAATTGAAAATGCTCAAGCTTGTAAAGGACAGGAACTGTCTTGATGTGACTAAACTTCCGGCAAGATCATATATTGAGGAATTATATGCATTGGACTCTAAAATGGATATGCAAAGAATGGTATTGATTGGAGAAGGATATGAGCGGAAAATAGATTTGCTTAGAAGATTTCAGCTGGGGGAAGATTTGAACAAAATTAAGGCTGCTGTTCCGAATAGAAGGCCGGCGATGGTAGCTGCAAAGGATGTTTTTGTTGACAATCCTCAACCTGACAGAGAATAAATAGAAAAGGATGCAGGTCCATCAGGGGTATTTAAAAAATGAACCTCATACAAAGTCACGGCGAATATAGGGTGAACAGGCAGTGGAGGTGAGACCGTGAATGCAAAGGAATTAGAAGAATGTATTGATGATTTCGGTACAGATATATACAGATTCTGCCTGAAACTCTGTGTGGACAAGGCGGATGCCGAGGACTTATATCAACAGACTTTCCTGAAAGCGTTAGAAACGCAATGGACGCTTGACTGGGAGAAGAATCCGAAAGCGTTGTTTTTTTCTTTAGCGCATTATCTTTGGAAAAGTAACAGAAGAAAACAAGCGCGGCGAAACACGATTGCCCCGCGCAGCAATTTTGATGAGGAAGCGGAAATGGTACTGCATTCTGAAGAAAGTATTGAGGAAAGTTATCTTCAAAAAGAATTGCTTGCAGAAGTTGATCAAATCATACAAACTCTTCCGGAAAAATTTAAAGTGCCGTTGATATTATTTTATCTTTCCGATTGTTCCATAGAGCAGATAGCGGCTATTATTAGGAAACCGCCCGGTACTGTGAAAAGTCGATTGTTCAAGGGAAGAAGCTTAATTAAAAAGAGATTGGAGGATGCTGGTTATGAGAAATGATCGTTCTAATATGGAAATAGAAGAAATTATCCGGGCTTCCATGAAAATGACGGATGTTCCGGAAAAGGAGCTGAATTTTAAACTTAAGGCGGCTGTGCGTGAACAGGAAGCCTTGTTGCAAAGAGAATCCGCCATGCATAAAGTATCACTTTGGTATTTACCGATGATTTTGAATCTGATTATGTTTTCTTTGTTGGCTCTTTTTGCTTTGCTGATGATTGAAAATATTTATTTATCATACTTTGCAGCCGGAATCTGTATTTATGTTGGTGCGGCGGGTATATTGCTTACCATAGTGGGCGTAAAAAGAGCAAACATAAAAGAGGCAATTACCATCAGCATTGAGAAAAGGGGTGCACTGGCATGAATCATACGAAGAAAAACAGGCTTTTGTTTTATAGTGGCATTACGGTTATTTTGCTGTTTGTTTTTATACGGTTAAGCATATTTTTTTTGAAAAGCGATGGATTTAGCGGTCTTTCCATGCCGCTTATTGCTCTGCTTTTTGGCTTTATCCTTTCTGGACTGTGTACCTCTGCTTTTTTTGCAGCATGGGTATATCAGGATTGTAAAAGGAGAAGCGATGATCCGGTACTATGGGCGGTGGTAATTTTTTTGGTTACTCCCTTTATCGGCTTGCTGCTTTACTTTCTGCGCCGTTCAGAAATCAAAACCATATGTCCGGCCTGCGGACAACGAATTTCCGTAAAGGCAAAGTATTGCGAAGAATGTGGAACACATATGGAAAAGGAGGATGCTGGTGTTATGGTAAAACAAGGAACGCACAACTTACTATATATGTTTGTGGGTATTGTGAGTATGTTCTTAATGCTGATATGTCTGACAGGGTTTATCATCAGTGTGGCAACTGGGTATGGTATCAACACAAATGTTACTTCCAATGAGCAGGTATGGAACTTAGGCATGATCAGCATGAATCATAACACTTATCTGGATGAAGTCTGGAAGCTGGATTTTAAACGTGCCAGTGAAGGATTTGTGAAAGAACAGAATATGATGATTGCGGACGCGGACACGCAGCTGCTTTACGCTGACATTTCCTGTGGTTCAGTACCAGATGGAGCAACACTTGTCTTATGGCTGGTACAGGGAGATGTAGCAAAGTCTGTTGATGTTACAAATCTTTCAGAACCGTTGAAATATCCATTGAACGAGTTTGAGAATGGGAAAGTTCATGTCAGATTGCAGATCAATGGTGTGGAAAATACCGTTTCAGAAATTTATATTCAATGATCAGCAGAGTCATCCTCAAATAGATAGATGCTTCTTGCTCTATATGTATCATACATGGGCCTTCCTGTTTTGCACTTGCGTGTACTATGATTATATGATAAAGTTAAGTCGGGGAAAATTTATAAAAAATTAAGAAATAGGGTTGACTCGTATGGATACTATAGATAAAATGCTGACAGCACAGCACAGCACAGCACAGCACAGCACAGCACAGCACAGCACAGCACAGCTAACGGCTTTTATAGAAATTACTTTCAAAAGACATAAAGAGAAAGTATTATCGGATTTTGGATAATACTTTCTCTTTATGTCTTTTTTTAAAGTAAAATCATATGTCTTATCGGAAGCTAGTTTATGGAAATGTGGGATAACAGGTCATATATCCGAATATACAGGTCATCTGTCAGGAAACAGTTCATCTGTCAAAAATTTTGCTACAATTCCCGTGAAGGTGAAACACAGTCAGGGAAGAACCTGACGCAAGGAAAAATTAGTAGAAATAAACAAGGAAAGTTAAGAGGACGCCGAGATGGATGAAAAGTGGGAATCATCCGAATTACCAGCAGATAAAAAGAAGGATGCAGCCAGATTTAATAAGAAGAAGTGTGGAATGATTGCGGCTGTTATCGTAGTTATCATAACACTGTTGGTGGGAAGCAGTCTCGGCAATTCTTCTGCAGGACGTCTGAGGGAGCAGTTGGAACTGGGCCAGAAATATCTGGAAGAGATGAAGTATGAGGAAGCGGTAGTGGCTTTCAACAATGCGATAGAGATCGATCCGATGAATGCGGACGCATATCTGGGATTGGCGGAAGTCTATATACGCACAGGAGATTTTGACACAGCGTATGAGTATGCGGCCAAAGGATATGAGCTGACCGGAGATGAGCGCCTGAAAGAAAAGATGGATATGATTGAGAGCGGGAACATTACGGCTTCTAATGGGTGGCTCATGAAAGAAAGTTTTTACTTTGAGGGGGAATTAAAGAGTTATGTAACACATACTTATGACTTACAGGGAAGAGAAAAAACCACTGCATTATATGATGGAGCAGGTCATCTGATTGATCAGGGAGACTGTAAGTACGATGAACAGGGGCGGGTTTTAATAGATTATTCGTTGGGGTGGACAGGGTGGTACGAAAGCTATCTAAGCAAATTAGAGCGTGAGTATGACATGGAAGGTAATCTCTCTAGCTGCAAAGGGTATGATAGTTCCGGTAAGCTGATGAGTGAGGAGGAATATGATGGAACAGGCAGGCATCTTGCCAAACAGTACGATGATTCTGGTAATTTGACGGCTTATCAGGAGTACGAAAATAATGCGGAAGGTAAGGTAGTTAGTTGTAAATGGTATGATGGTTCCGGTAATTTGGTGAGCTACTATGAGAATGAATGGGATGCGGAAGGTAAGGAAATTAGTTGTAAATGGTATGATGGTTCCGGTAATTTGACAAGTTACAGTGAGAATGAATATGATGCGGCAGGCAGGCGGAGCGGTTATAAGACATATGATGGATTCGGCAATTTGCAAAGTTACCATGAGGATGAATATGATGCAGAGGGCAGACATATCGGTGAAAAAGACTATGACAGTTCCGGTAATTTAACCCAAGAGAGAAAGACAGAGTAAAGCAGCATTAATTAACACCCAATCCGCACGAGGCACAACCATGAAAACATTGCAAAAAGGTACTTTATTAGAAAATACATATGAGATTCTGGAAGAGATTGGTTCCGGCGGCGGGGGTGTTGTATATAAGGCGCGCCACCTCAGACTACAGACCGATGTGGTGGTCAAGAAGATTCGGGATGAAGTTTTGGGAAAAGTGAAATCCCGCCAGGAAGCGGATATTCTGAAGAACCTGAAACATCCATATCTGCCAAGAGTCTATGACTTTATTGAAACAGAAGACGGCGTGTATACGGTGATGGACTTCATTCATGGGACAACCGTAGGCGAAGCGGTCAAAGAGCATGGAAAGTATACGGAAAAGCAGGTCAGAAAATGGGCAGGGCAGCTTGGGGAGGCGTTAGACTACCTGCACAGCCGCAAGCCTGCCATCATTCACAGTGATATCAAGCCTGCTAATATCATGCTGACACCGGAAGGCAATATCTGCCTGATTGATTTTAATATCGCACTTGCCATGGGCGGAACCATGGAGTCGGCTGTAGGAATCAGCGCCGGATTTTCCCCGCCGGAGCAGTACCGCGATCCGGCCTTATATGAGCGGATTACACACAATTATACACAGTCAGGATCTGTTCCGGCAGATATACAGGAGGATAAAACCGAGGTCCTGGCAGAAGCCGGCAGGAGTCAGGCAGAAGTGTCTGTATGTGCCAGGGAAGACCGGACGGAGATTCTTGCGCAGGCGGATGAGGATAAGACAGAGATTTTGACCGCGGGGAAACCCGCAGGCAGTTCCACGAAGTATACGTCAAAATATTTACAATATATCGGCAGAGGGATTGATGCGCGTTCGGATATATACAGCCTTGGCGTTGTCCTTTGCTATATGCTGACAGGCATAGAACCTTCTGCGGATTTTGAGAAGCGGATTCCGCTGTCTGCAACGAATGCATCCGTGAGTGAGGGATTTTCCCTGATCCTGGATAAAATGACAGAGCCTGCGCCGGGGGACAGATACCGGAACGGCACAGAATTTCTGAAAGCCGTCAGGAACTGTTATAAACTGGACCGCCGCTATGTTTCGATGCACAGGAAGCAGACTGGGATGCAGCTTGCATCGCTTGCCTGCCTGGTCATAGGCATTCTGACTGTATGCGGCGGCCTGTATCAGATACGTCTGGAAAAGAACGAAGCTTATTACGGCTTTTTGCAGCAGGCGGCGGAGGCCGTGAATCGGTATGAATATGAAGAGGCGAAGGTGTACTTAGAGGAAGCGAAAGGAATTTCCAGGAGGCGGATAGACGCGTATGTGGAAGAAGTGTATCTGTTGTATCTGAGCGGAGATTATGATGCCTGCGTTTCACTTGGGGAAACTTATATTAACACCTTACCCTTTCAGGTAGAAGCAGAAGCAGATAAGGAACAGCTTGGTAATCTTTATTATATAGTAGGAAATGCTTATTACGAGAAGCAGGAGTATGCAAATGCCGCGACCCTTTTGGAACAGGCCCTTGCGTACCATGCGGGTAACGGGAATTATTACAGGGATTATGCCATTACATTGGCTAAGATGGGACAGGCTGACCGTGCACAGTCGGCATTGGACAGCGGAATCGCGCTTGGTCTTGGCCAGGACTCCGTTTATATGGCGCAGGGCGAGATTGCTCATGTCAGGGGGCAGTACGAGACGGCTGTGGAATATCTGAAACAGACCATTGTGTCTGCGGAAGATATGCAGATGAAGAAGCGGGCAGTTCTTTTGTGTGCAGATGTGTATCAGGCCATCGGCGGTACGGCGGTGGATGAGGAGATTGCGCTTCTGGAAGAGTATGGCGCACAATTTACAGAAAACGGGGCGCTTGTCGTGACGGAACGTCTGGCACAGGCCTATACCCGGAAGGCGCAGGTGGATGAGACACAGGCACAGGACTGCTACGAGAAGGCGCTGGCATTATTTGGATCCATCTATGAGGAAGGATATGTTACATACCAGTTACAGGAAAACATAGCCATTGTATATGAAAATCTACAGCGATTCGACGAAGCGGAAGAGATGCTTCTTTCCATGGCAGAGAGTTATCCCAATAGGTACGAGGTGTATAAGAGACTGGCATATCTTGAGGCAGACAGACAGCAGACGAAAGAAAATGCGGACAGGGCATATCAGCAGATGCTTGTGTATTATGAACAGGCGCTTAAGCTGTATTCCGGGAAAGAGCAGGACATGGAAATGGAGATGCTGGAAGTGATGATGCAGGAAATCAGGGATGGAGGCTGGCTATAAGTATGAGCGGAATGATGATAGTAGCGGCAGGTATTGGCATGACGGTGTTTTCTGTTATCTTGTTTGCCGTAAGCATTGTCTATCGAAAGACAGCAGGCAGGCGGATCAGGGAAGAGCTGATGCGGGAATACAAATAGAGAGATTTGGCACCATTTGATAAAGAAATTATTGGAGTCGCAGAGATTTTGTTTTGCATATAAATTGTCACAGGAGAACGGCTACATGACAGGATTAGTTCTATTACTGAGTAAATATAAAATCCCGATTTTCATCCTTGCGGCTGTACTGGCCCTGTTTCTTGCTGCCATCTTTTTAAAGAAATTCATCCGATATCGAGAGAAGAAAAAGGAGATTGCCCAGGCAGCGGCAGACCGTATGCGGGATGAAAATTTAAACAATATTATCTTAAACAGCCATGCTGCCATAGACAGTAATAAAGAAATCTACAAGCCCTATGATGTAGATTACAGCAGCAAGGACAAAGGCGGCAGCAAAGGGAATGACAAGGATACATCGGACATAAAGCGCGGTCAGCCTATGTTACAGCTGATTGAAAAGACAGAACTGTCCACCAGAAAATTCGTCTTAAATCCGGCGAAAAGGATACGCATTGGGAGCGATCAGCAGGAAAATGACATTTCTGTACTGGCGCAGGGCGTAGCGCCTCATCATTGTGAGATTTTTGCTGCAGGCGGCAGTGTGTATCTGAAAAATACAGGAAAAGGCACCCGGACAATCATCCGGCGTAAGAAGGAGCAGGCTATCGCGGACAACAAGGGCATCAGACTGCAGACGGGAGACAGCGTTCTGGTAGGAGCCGTTTCTTATGATATTACGATTACAGATTCAGAAAAATTACGGAGGATAAAGGCATGAGTTTGGTTCTTTCCATCCACAGCCCTAAGGCATTTCAGGAATTTCTGCTTCCGGCTATCAACAATGCGGAGCATTTCATCATATTGAGTAAAGATATCTTTGTTCTGGACAGGGATATTGAACTGCGGCTGGAAGTGATAGAAGGTCAATGGCATTTTCTGGAAGCACAATCCTATAGGATTGAAAATGCTCTGGACAGAAAGGATTATAGCCGGATTGACCTGAAAGATAAAGATCTGCTTACGGTTCTTTTACCGGGCGGGGAAACCATCTCTGTGATGGTGGATGAGATGGAAAGTTCTTTCCGGGTATTTGAGAAATACGATGTCAGGAATATGCCAGACATCACCATAGGCAATGCCGAGAGTAATGACATTCAGTACAACACGAGGAATCTGATATCCAGGGAACATGCGGTGATCAGTAAAAGACAGGGACAGTATGTCATAGAAGACAGAAGCGCCAATGGTATATTTGTCAATTCTGTACGTGTGGTCGGCAGCAGGCAGCTGGTGTTCGGGGACTGTATTCATATCTTTGGACTGTGTCTGGTCTTTCTGGGAGAAGTTCTGGCAGTGAACAATTATGCGGAGAATGTGCGGATCGATGAGCGGAAGCTTATCCCTTATCAAGAGGCATCCCAAAGCAATCTCCGGAAGCCGGAAGAAGACAGGCAGAAGGTGCTTTATCATCGAAGTCCGAGACAGATTTATAAGATTGATAAAGACACGATAGAAATCGAATCGCCGCCGTCGCCAAAGACGCTGAATAAAAAACCCATCGGCATGTTGATCGGGCCGTCCATGACCATGGCGCTCCCCATGTTATTGGGGTGCGGTCTGGCAATCTATGGAAACAGAGCCAGCGGTAATACGGGCAGCGCCTTTATGTATACAGGATTGATCACGGCAGTATCTTCTGCGGTGATCGGAACGATGTGGGCCTTGTTAAACCTGTTTTTTGATAAAAGAAAAAACAGGGAAGAGGAGCTGCACCGTTTCGAAGCCTATGGGGAATATCTGATCAGGTGTGCCAATCAGATTAAGGAAAAATATGAGAAGAATGCGGGCAATCTGCGGACTATGTATCTGCCGGCAGAGGAGTGCTGCAGATATAATGCGTCCAATGCGCTGCTCTGGAACCGGAATGTGAATCATGGAGATTTCCTGAGCCACCGTCTCGGCATTGGTAGTATGCCTTTTCAAGTGACAGTGAATGTACCGAAAGAAAAGTTTACATTGGTCAATGACTCTCTGGCTGAGAAGCCTGCCATGATACAGCAAAGTTATAAGGAACTGCATGAGGTTCCGATTTGTGTGGATTTATTACGGCATCGCATGGTTGGTATTGTCGGTGGTCACAAAAAGCAGGGGGCAGTTGCAGTGATGCACAATCTTGTGGCACAGATTGCGGCTTCCAATTGCTACACCGATGTGAAGATGGCTTTTCTGTATGATGAGAGCAGTGACGAATCAGTGAATTGGGAATATCTCAAGTGGTTTCCCCATGTGTGGGCTGAGGATAAGAAGACACGCTTTGTGGCAAGGAATAAAACGGAAGCAGGGGATGTCCTGTATGAGATTACCAGAGTGCTCAGAACCCGGGCGGAGAACAGGGCAGCGCATACAGGATTTGATAAGGATAAGGTGAGCTGTCCGCAGTATGTTCTGTTTGTGGCGGATGCGGAGCTTTTGGAAGGAGAACTGATCACCAAGTATATCACGGATGAAGATAACCGTGACCTGGTGACCATATTCCTGACAGACACTTATGAGAACCTGCCCAATGCCTGTGATTATATTATCCAGAACGATGAGTATTTCCAGGGTATATACGGTATTGATGAAGATGTGGAGGAACGGGTGGAGGTACGGTTTGACCGTATTGCAGACAGCCAGTTGGAGCAGCTTGCCAGGACTCTTGCCGATATCGAGGTGCGGGAGACGGGCAGCGGCGGAGACATTCCGAATGCTCTGTCGTTTTTTGAGATGTATGATATTCGCCGTCCGGAGGAACTGCGTGTTCTGGATAAATGGCGTAAGAACCGTACTTATGACAATATGAAAGCGCTGGTGGGGCAGCGGGCCGGCGGAACGCCTTGGTATCTGGATATCCATGAGAAGTACCACGGCCCCCACGGTCTGATTGCAGGTACCACAGGCTCCGGTAAGAGTGAGACTTTGCAGACTTATATTCTGTCGCTGGCATTGAATTTCAGTCCGGATGATGTGGGCTTCTTTATCATCGACTACAAAGGAGGCGGCATGGCGAACCTGTTTGACGGTCTGCCGCACATGATCGGACAGATATCCAATCTTTCCGGCAATCAGGTAAAGAGAGCCATGGTCTCCATCAAGAGTGAGAACAAACGGCGTCAGAGGATTTTTAATGAGCATGGCGTAAACAATATAAACCTTTATACGAGAATGTATAAAAACAACGAGGCAACACTTCCGGTGCCGCATATGTTTATTATCATCGATGAGTTTGCGGAACTGAAGCGTGAGGAACCGGATTTCATGCGCGAACTGATCAGCGTGGCGCAGGTGGGACGAAGCCTGGGTGTGCATCTGATCCTGGCGACACAGAAACCCAGCGGTACGGTGGATGATAATATCTGGAGCAATTCCAAGTTCCGACTGTGCCTGCGCGTACAGGACAGACAGGACAGTAACGATATGCTTCACAGGCCGGATGCCGCTTATATTACCCAGGCGGGACGCTGCTATATGCAGGTGGGTAATGATGAACTGTTTGAATTGTTCCAGTCAGGATACAGCGGTGCGGTGTATGATGCGGAACTGGGAGATTCCAAGTCGGAGATTGCCAGAATGGTTTCCACCACAGGAAAAGCCGCTTTGATCGGCAGCCGCCTGAAGATTAAGCAGGCGGAGGAGATAAAAAGAAGGTGGATTCTGGAACTGATCAGGGTGATAGATTCTGTTGGACTGCCGGCAGATAAGAGCCTTGAGGAAGTGATGGCGGATACGGTGCTTTCGCAGGCGTATCTTAAGAAGATATTTGAAGCGCTGGATAGCCGGAAAATGGAATATCCTTACAGTGAGTACAATGGACTCAGAATCAGGGATCTGCTTAATGCATATCTGGCAGCAGAAAAGACAGACGGTCAGATGACTGATGCATTGGCGCAGGAGATTATACAGTATGCTGAGGACAATCATCTCAAGCTGCCGGAGAAAAAGCAGAAGACCCAGCTGGATGCGGTGATAGAACATTTGGCTGATGTGGCGAAGGATAACGGTTATGTACATAATCTACAGCTCTGGCTGCCTGTCCTGCCAACCCTGTTATACTTGCATCAGCTGGCCGGCTATGATAAGACGGATTACTTTGACGGCAGCAGATGGAACAGAAAGGATAAGGCGTGGAATATCTGTGTGCCTGTGGGCATGTATGACGATCCGGTCAACCAGGCGCAGGGTACACTGGAGATTGATCTGTCGAAGAATGGACATCATGCTGTGATCGGTACGGTAGTCAGCGGTAAAAGCACCTTCCTGCAGACTCTTGTTTATGCACTGGTCAGTAAGTATACGCCGGCTGAAATCAATATTTACGCCATTGATTTCAGCGCGGGAATGTTGTCGGCCTATGCGGGGATGCCCCATGTAGGCGGTGTTATATCCGAGAACGAAGATGACAGACTGGCCAAATTCTTCAATATGTTAGGCGGAATATTGGAGGACAGAAAGAAGCTGTTTAAGGGCGGCAACTACGAGCAATATGTGCGGGTCAATGGGATTACGGTTCCTTCCGTGATCGTGGTGATCGACAACTATTCCAATTTCCGGAATAAGACAAACAATCTTTATGAAGATATTATTTTACAGCTGTCCAAGGATGGTGTTGGCTATGGCATTTTCTTAGTGATGACGGCGGGCGGCTTCGGCGCGTTAGAGATTCCCAACAGAATCGGGGACAATCTGCGTACGGTGGTCTGTCTTGAGATGAGTGATAAATTCCAGTATGCGGAGGCAATGCACACCATGCGGATAGAGACCCTTCCCGAAGTCAATATCAAGGGACGGGGCCTGGCCCATGTGGGTGAGGAGATTCTGGAATTTCAGACGGCGCTTTCCTTCCAGGCGGAAGATGATTTTACGCGGATGGAAGAGATCGGGAAGCTGGGTAATGTAATGAGAAGCGCATGGCAGGGGAAACTGGCCAGACCGATTCCGGAGATACCGGAAAATCCTGTCTGGGCCGAATTTGCCGAATTGGAAGAGACTGCCGCCATGGCACAGGACGACTGTCATCTGCCCATTGGATATAATTCCAGGAATGCTGCCGTATATGGCATCAATTTAAGCAGGACTTACTGTTACCTGATAGCCGGAAAATCCAGAAGCGGCAAGACAAATCTGCTGAAAGCGATTATGCAGTCGGCGATCATGCGCGGCGGCAAGATTGCGGTGATTGACTTTGGCGGAGATTTCCGGATTCCTGATAAGACGGATACCCTGTTAAAGATTGACACAGATGCAAAGCTGTTTGACTTCCTGACACAGTTAAAGCCTGACTTCGTGGCACGCAATCAGAGAAAGAAAGCGGATGTACAAAAGGGAATGTCAGATCAGGAAATCTATGAGGATATGCGGGAATTTGAAGCAAGATTTGTTTTGATTGCCAATTTCGCTGATTTTGTTACCCATGTCACGCATCCGGAAGGGACCATGGAAATGAAACCCTTTGTGGAGAATCTGCTGGACAAGGGCAGCCTGCATAATGTGTATTGGATGGCCTGCTACAATCATGAGGATGTGTCGAAAGTTGCCGGAACCAAAATATATGATTACTTCCTGCGCTATAAGACGGGAATCCATTTTGGCGGCAATGTAGCCGGACAGCGGATCATGAATTTCGAGTATGTTCCTTATGCAGAACAGACTAAGGCCTTAAAGCCGGGTATCGGTATGCTGCCTGCCAATGAGGACGAGGATGTGAGAAAGGTTATCATTCCACTGGTAAAGGGGTAGATGCATGGTATCGATGGCGGCATACGATGAGAATCGTGCAGAACTGAAGGAGCTGAAGAGCGTTACCAAAGAATTGGCAGCCCGGCTCAGTGAGGATAGATGGTGTATAGAACAGATTGCAGATTTCAGGCAGCTGCGGGCTTATCTGGAAAAGACGCCGCTTCTGGACATGCTTATGTATGACGTGACGCGTCCGGATGCGCGGGACTACCTGCGCAGGATCAGGAAAGAGTATCGGAGCGCCGGACTTTTGATTCTCGCCGATAAGAATACCTCTCCCATGACTTATATGAAACCGGATATCCATGCGGACTCTTTGCTGCTGAAACCCTGGTCTAGAGAACAGGCCTTTGAGGTGCTGGAGGAATTTATCAGGGAATATCTGCGGGCAGTGCAGAGTTCACAGGAACTGGGAGAACAGTTTTATATAATCGACACCAAAGAGGGCAGTATCAGGATTCCTTATGAGAGAATCTGTTATTTTGAGGCGCGGGAAAAGAAGATTTATGTCTGTGCAGGTAATGAGGAATTTGCTTTTTATCACACCATAGATAAGCTGGCGGAAGAATTGCCGGAACAGTTTATACGGTGCCACAGAGGATTTATCGTTAATAAGTTTAAGATTCGAAAGATTATGCTGTCGCAGAATATCATTTGTCTGGCAGACGGCTTTGCGGTGCCGTTATCCAGAAGCTATAAAGCGGATGTAAAGGAGTTGGGCAGGTGACAGACAGGATTGATAAGGCGTATTACCTGAAACAGGAGGAACTGGCGGTGCTGCTGGCGCTACAGGGAGTACAGCAGCTGTACGGATTCCGGATGGATATGGCAGGGAACATGAACAAAGAAGAGCTCCATAAAATCCTGTTTGAGATGGCCAGAAAAAATCTCCTCTCGGTAACCGGACGCTGTATAGAGATGGATACAGATTTGTCTGCTGTCTTAAAAGACCTGGTACAGGCCGAAACTGTTCTGCATCTGACAGGGACAGAGGAATACCCGGAGTGCTGTGTCTATATAGGAGTGAATCTCGTTTTCTCACAGCTTCTGGGGCAAAATGGTCAGATATGCCGTTTGGAACCGGTGAACAGACAAGACGCTTATCTCAAGATGCGGGAATATGGATTTCTGGCGCCTGGTGTGTTGGAGAGGACAGGGATTAATGCCGAAGAGGAGAAGGGCTGTCCACAGATACAGGAACTGGCGGGAAAGCTATATGCCCAGGAAAAAGAGTGTGTGATACAGCAAAAGGAGATTGGCTGCTGCCTGACACAGTATTCTGCCATGGAAGGCAGAAAAGGGAGACAGCTTTTAATTGTAAACGGAGTGTTGGAAGATTATTTGACGCTAAGCAGTGATGGGCAGAATCTGGTGTATGTATATTCTGATGAAAAGGCCAGGGAACTGCTTGAAGAAATGATGGGAGGCAGACGATGATTCTGGTTGATATTTATGTTCCGTCCATAGGAAATACCTATGACTTTCAATTGGATGAGGAAGTGCCGGTGGGCAATGTGATAGAGGAGATCAGTGAGATGATCGGACAAAAAGAACATTGCCGGATTGTAGGTGATATGACGAAGCTGATGTTGTGTGCCCAAAAGGACAGGCAGATTCTTCACAGGGACGATACCCTGGCGCAGTGTCATATTGTAACCGGGGACAGTTTGCTTTTGGTGTAAGAAGAACTTTTCACAAGATTCCCGGAAAGGGTGCCTTATCACTTGGTATCTGTTCAGGCTGATATAAAATATGCTGTTCATACTGAAATAGGTGTTGTCTGTCAGCAAATGAACTATAAAGGAAACTGTAGATTACAATGTGTATATAACAAAGGAGCCGGTAGATGTTCAGTATCGTGACAAGTCAGGCAATTGCAGACTGTGAGCAGTTAGAACGATGTGTTTTGCAGTTTGCGGCACAAAACCTTGAGACAGAAGCCATTATCAGAGAACTTGGAAGCCTTTCCGGAATGGGAGAGGTGCTGACACGGCTTAAGGCTCAGCATGGCACAATGCAGGAAGAGAACAGAGCGCTCAGACAGATGATGCAGGCTCTGGATAAAACGGTTCTGTATTATAGGAACTGCGAGAACCGGATATGTGAGAATGGAGAACAGAGCATGATTCGATATGCGCGCAGGGAGATTGGAATGAATGATTTCTCGCAGATATCAGATCTGTTAGGTGAGGTTCTCTGGGAATAGATAGCAGACAGCGCTTATGGAGCGCAGAAAGGACAGGAAATGGCAAATCAGGAAATTGCAGTCAACACAGAAACCCTGGCTTTGGATATTGCAGAATTAAACACTACACTTGAAACGGCGAGAAAAATGCTGCGGGATATGTTTACACAGATTCAGGAACTGGATGCCATGTGGGACGGGCCCGCGAATGACGAGTTCAACAAGCAGTTTGCAAACGATCATGAAAACGCCAAAGAATTATGTACGACGGTGGAGTCATTGATCGGATGTATGGAATACGCCAAAGAGCAGTATAACAGCTGTGAGAACCAGGTAAATGGCATTGTATCTTCAATCTATGTCTAAGGGAGGGAGACTATGGCAATCGGAGGAGATGTACTGATTAAAGTAAAGCCGGAGGTTTTGGTGGAGAAATCGCAGGAAGTCTCTGCAGACATTCGTAAAATGGCATCCTGCTTTGAGGACCTTGAGAGAATCGTCAACCGGACAAGTTACTATTGGATTGGGGAAGCGGGAGACATGCACAGAAAGTTATATCAGGAGCAGAAGGAAAATGTGGATGAAATGATGCGGCGATTAAAAGAGCATCCCCAGGATCTTCTCACGATAGCGCAGAATTATGTGCAGACGGAAACATCAGTGGAGGAGATCGCAAACCAGTTGTCCGGAGATGTGATCGAATGATAAGGAGAGACATATGGCAAGCAGAGCAAGTATAGAATTTGATTTTCAAAAGGCAACAGCACAGGCAGACAGGCTGGATACAGTGGCAGATCAGTTAAATATGCTGTCTGATAATAAATTCGGCAGCACCATGCAGCATCTGTCATCCAACTGGAAAGGGGAGAACGCTTCCCTGTATCTTGACAAGGGCGGAAAACTGCAGGAGAAAATGGACGCGACATCGAGGGAACTGCACAGTATCGCAGCGGATATCAGGACAGTTGCCAGAAGACTGTATGAGGCGGAAATGAGAGCGCTGCGTATCGCAGAGCAGCGCGGATATTAATCAGGATGAAAGGTTTATTCCGAGGGAATATACTTTTTCATTATATAGGAAATGGCTCCGGATTTACGAGGCTGCAAAGCGGTTCTCGCATAGAAATCCGGAAGAGGGACAAACAATCACAGGAGGAATGGATTATGGCACTTATTCAAGTATCGGCAGCAGAACTGAAGGCAAAGGCAGGAGAGTTGAGAAACTTAAATTCTCAGTTCAAGACCCAGGTGGGCAATCTGGAAAGCCAGGAGCAGACTCTGATTGGCATGTGGGAAGGTGAGGCAAGAGATGCTTTCAACACAGCATTTAACAATGACAAGACGCAGATGGACAACTTCTACAATCTGATTGAGCAGTATTGTGCGGCATTGGAGAATATTGCATCAAAATATGAACTGGCAGAATCACAGAACGTGTCCACAGCTGCAACGAGAACGTACTAGGCCGTGTATTCTCAGGCAATAAGCCGGAGATATGCTTGTGGCAGGTGTATTGACTGCAAGACGTTATGAGAAACAGGAAGCGGCATTTTGGCGATACAAACAAAACATAATAACAGATAAGGAGAGATAACTATGGAAGGCATTTTAAAAGTAACCCCCGAGAAATTGATAAGCACGGCGGATGAGTTTCAGACCACAGGCAGTCAGGTGCGTAATCTGACACAGGAAATGATCAGTATGGTGGACAGTTTAAAGTCCAGCTGGGAAGGCGAAGCAGCCACAGCATACAGCACCAAGTTCCATCAGCTCGAAGATGATATGGAAAAGATGCACAGAATGATCGATGAGCATGTCAAAGATCTGAACGAGATGGCGAGACAGTACCAGACGGCAGAGAGTGCCAATATTGATACCAGCAGCAGCCTGACAGGGGATGTGATTTCGTAAAAGGAAGAAGGCAGTGGATGCGTCCGCCGTATGGGCGGATGCATCCGGTTCGTAGGATGAAAGGTACGGGAAGGTATGGCACAATTTTCTATAAAACCCGATAATGCGCGAAAAGCGGTAACGGAAGAAGAAAAATATATTCTGGAATTGGCCGGCTTTGAGGAAGAAGTCCAACATGTCAGAAATTCTTTGGGGTTCCGTGTAATGTCGTCAGCTAATATACGGAGCAGATTGAAATGTGCTGCAGACAAGATAGAGGAGAGCCAGAACAGTATGCGCGGTATGAAAAATATGCTGTCTGATTCCCTGGATCTGTATGATAAAACAGAAAACGCTATTTTGGGAAATGTAAATATCGGAAACGGAATAGAGGTTAAAAATATCCCCGGTGGGATATTGAACTTTAACGCTTCAGGTGAGATGTCAGACTTGATATCAGATAAGGTGTGGGATGCTGTCAAGCCATGGATCGGGAACTTCGGAGTTATGGGAAGTGCCGCTGTTATGCTGGATGATATTCGGACAGCTGATTTTACCACAGGAGCAGACTGGGCCGATCTGGCTAAGAGCAGCTGGGGTGTTGGCTGGGGCATCGAAGGCGTTGTAAAAACGTGCAAGGGAAATACCAGTGTAAAATGGTGGAAAGAGGCTCTTGGTCTCAATCCGAATAGTTTTCTGAAAAGTATCAAGAATGCAAATCTGTCTGGACTGCAGAAGGCGAAACATGGATTCGATCAGGGAGTCAAAGGGACTCTTCGTGGCTTTAGGACAGTAAAGGGCGCTACAAAACAAATCGGGGGCATTGCTTTGTCAGGCATTGTAAATGCCTTTGGCAATTATGAGGAATATAGAAGAGGTGAAATCTCAGCAGACAGGGCCGTGGTGGAAACAGTTGCAGAGACGGCAGTGGATTGGGGGAAGGGTTTACTGATCGGGGCTGGTGTTGCAGCAGGATTTGCAGCTGCGGGCGTAGCGGCGCCGGCGGTTGTGGTAGGCGCTGCGGCAGTTGGTATTTCTATGGCAGCTGACTGGATCTGTGAGAAAGTTACCGGGAAAAATGTGACGGAACTGGTGTCGGATGCCATTGTGGATGTGGGATATCAGATTAAGGATGACGCAACTGCATTGTGGAGCGACATCACAGACGGATGGAATGCACTTACAGGCGGTATAGGGGCAGCGTTTGCATAGGAAACAGAAACAACAGGGAAAAGATAAGAGAACATATAGGAGGCAATATGGAAATCAAAGACTTATTACCAATCGGATCAGTGGTGCTTTTAGAAGGCGGCAAGAAGCGCGTCATGATTTATGGAGTCAGGCAGATTGAACAGGAAACGCAGGAAGAGTACGATTATATCGGCGTTGTTTACCCGGAAGGAAACATGGGGCAGGGAAGCCAGTTCGTATTTAATCATGATAAGATTCAGGAAGTGTTTTTTAAAGGATACGAGGACGAAGAGAGACAAGATTTTATCCAGAGGCTGTCAGATTACTATGCACAAAAATAGTGCAATGGATGAAAAATATTTATGCAGATGGAGAATCACATGAAGGCAATTACTGAAAAACTCAAACTCATACTTGCGGCGCTGGCAGTGCTTATGCAGTGTGGTATGACTGTAAATGCGGCACCGGATGCCGGCATCATGGAGACCTATACAGGAGAAGATTTCTTTTCCGTATATGTGAAAGGCGCGTCCAAAGACCTCACCGATGTGTCCATACAGATTGGCACAGCCACAGGGGAGATTGCGGCGGCGGAAGCAATCACAGACCAGGATATATCCATGCGAACCCTTGTCATGCTTGACAATTCCCTGTCCATTAAGCAGGAAGACAGGGATAAGATAGCAGACTTTTTACAGAATCTGATCTCGGACAGAGATGCCGGGGAAGAGATGGCTGTTACTGTGTTTGGTGAAGACATTACATGGCTTGCGGAGTATACCGGTGATTACGGCACATTGAAGCAGGCGGCGGACGGCATCGAGTATCAGGATCAGGAGACTTATCTGACAGATGTGCTTTATGAACTGCTCACCACAGAGTATCTTGCGGACGAAGAGGACGTGTACCGCAGGATTATTGTTGTTTCAGACGGGGTTGATAATAAGTCCCTGGGTTATACGAAGGAAGAGTTATACAGTCTGCTGAAAGAGAATCCTTATCCCGTATATACTATCGGATGCGTAAACGGCAAGAATACGGAAGAACTGGAAAATATGTTTGCGTTGTCCAGAATGACTTCAGCGCAGTCCTTTCTGTTGGATGATGTAGAGAACACTCTGGATATCACCAATGAACTGAAAGCGGACAGGGACATTGTGAAGCTGCACATTAAACCGGCGCCGGAGGCTATGGATGGCAGCCGCAAGGCCGTTAAGATATCGTATACAAATCAGGGCAGTACGGTAAATCTTTCTGCAGATATTATGATGCCCCAGCAGACACAGATTGCGGCTAAGGAGCCTGCACCGGAACCAGAGCCGGAAGTTGTACCGGAACCGGCGCCAAAGGCAGAACCGGAGGTGGAGGCTGATGAAGAAGATAAGGAATCTGCGAAGGCCGTAATAGTAATTACAATCTTCTGCCTTGTTGTTGTGGCAGCAGTGATAGTGATTGTATTGCTCGTTTTAAGGAGAAAGCGCAAAAAAGTGCAGTTTGAGACCATTGACGACAATGTTCTGCAAGAACTGGAACGCAGCTTTGAAACAGCGGATGAGAAGACAGAGCTGGTACGTACCAACATACCGGATGATGACGGGCGTACCTATATGATCTGGAACGGCGGGAATACTTACCACATCATATTGACGGATATCCATTCTATGGCCAGGACCTTTCAGGTACCGTTGGAGCGGTCTGTCACAGTTGGACGTAAGCAGGGAATGTGTGATGTCATATTGGACTATGAAAAGTCAGTTTCCAGTAAGCATTGTGAAATCAGTGTCAAAGACGGCAAATTTTACATAAAAGACCTTCAATCAGCCAATGGAACCTATGTCAATGGCAGTAAAGTATTGGCTGATACGGAAATCTTTTCAGGAAATGTCATCAAGCTGGGAAGGTTGGAGTTAAAGTTTGAAGTGAAGTGATGATATGAGAGCGGATAACGGGGACAGTGTCATGGAATATAGAGGTGTGTGCGATATCGGGCTGGAGCGGACCATAAATCAGGATGCTGTTTTTATGGCAGCCAGAGGAGAGATCGGGCTGTTTTGCGTGGCAGATGGTATGGGCGGGCACAGCCATGGAGAACGGGCCAGCAGAGAAGTGACTGACAGTATGGCCGGCTGGTGGAAGGAATTTCAGGAGACGTCTTTTGACTGTGATTTTTCCAGAATGATATATTCGCTCAATCAGATGTTGGAGCGGGCCAACCGGAATATCTGGCGGATGTCCGGCGGCAAAGAGGTCAGTGGGACCACGGCGGTTGTCCTGTTCATTTATCGTGGAAGATATGGAATCCTGAGCGCTGGTGACAGCCGGATTTACAGGTATGACCGGACACAGATGAGGCAGATGACAGTGGATGAAGTATGGGAAAACCAGACAAATCTGTGTGTGAGTAATCGGGTGAAGAGGCAGCACCCCAACCGCGGTAAGCTGGTCAATGCAATCGGGATAGCGGAAGATGTCAGGATTACCAGCAGTACGGATGAGGCACATCCGGGTATGATCTTTATGTTGTGCAGTGACGGGGTATATAAGATGTGTCCGGAGAGGGTCATTGGCAAGTACTTAAAAAAATGCAGGCGCGGGCCGCTGGATGCGGTGCTGCATAGTTTGTTAAAGAAAATTTATGACGCGGGCGCTAGGGATAATATTTCTGCGGTATTGGTCAGAATATAGACAGCCTGGATGAAAACGGAGCAGAAGAGAAACCTGAAAGTCCTGTAAAATAAGGGATTCAGATACAGAGAGGCATGTGAGGATGGGAGGAAAGAATATGTCAATCATCGATAAACTCAGCAGCGGCGTGTCCGAGGCGGGCAACACGATTTCACAGAAAGCAAAGGGGATTTCCGAGCAGACAAAACTCAGCAGTGAGATTTCCAAGAATAAGGCAAGAAGGGAAGAATGCATTCATAAACTGGGAGAAGCCTGTTACCAGGCTCATAAAGCCGGTGAGGAACTGGCGGCGGCAGAGCTTTTTCATGAAATAGAACTGGTAGACGGCATTCTGGATAAACTGACGGAGAGCCTTTGTCAGCTCAAGGGAATTGTGATATGTGAGACGTGCGGTACAGAGGTGATGAAAGGGAATGCTTTCTGTCCATCCTGCGGCACACAGGTCAGACAGCCTTCGGTCATCAGATGTCCGAAATGCAGTATGGAACTGCCTGGAGGATCCAGATTCTGCGTGTATTGCGGGGCTAAGACGGAAGAATAAGGGAATAGAAAAGCACAGAGTAATACACAGGACGTTTTCAGGATATAGATAATAATTTTTGAGGAAAATAAAATGACACAGCTATGTTACGGATGCTTTAAGACTGTGCAAAACGATGATATTGTATGTCCATATTGCGGATACCGCATACATGAGATGCCGGATGCCCTGCATATCTTAAAGCCCGGTACGATATTGAATGAGAAATATACAGTCGGAAAGACGCTTGGCGAGGGCGGCTTTGGGATTACCTATCTGGCCTGGGACAATAACATGCAGATTAAGATTGCCATCAAGGAGTTTTATCCTGCAAGCCTGGTTGCGAGGGATACCTCGTCGGCAGAACAGACACAGCTGTATACAATTACACAATCCGGAAGCGGGGAGTTTCATCAGGGATTGGAGCGGTTTGTCAGGGAGGCTTCCACATTGGCACAGTTCTTTAAGTTGCCGGGTATTGTTTCGGTCAAAGATTTCTTTTATGAAAACAGGACAGCCTACATCGTTATGGAATACATAGAGGGAATCACCCTCAAAGAATATTTGAAGCAGCGTGGCGGCGTGATTTCCGCAGAAGAAACGCTGACGCTTATGAAACCGGTGATAGAATCCCTTGCGGTGATTCATGGGCATAAACTCCTGCACCGGGATATCAGTCCGGATAATCTGATGATTACCCAGGATTTTCAGGTCAAGCTGATTGATTTCGGCTCCGCGCGATATTTTGACAGCCAGTCGGATAAGAGCATGACAGTGGTGTTAAAGCATGGCTATGCGCCGATTGAGCAGTATTCTTCCAATGGGAACCAGGGAACATGGACAGATATCTACAGCCTTTGCGCAACTATGTACAGGATGCTGACGGGGCGGGTTCCGGATGAGGCCATCAACCGGATTCGGAGTGACGCACTTGCGCCTGTTCGTTCCGTGACCAAAAAGCTTCCGGGAAATGTGGCACAGGCGATTGATAAGGGACTGTCTGTCATGGCGGAGAACAGGCAGCAGACTCTGGAAGAACTGTACCGAGAGCTGTATATGAGCCGTCAGGATTTTCGCGCTACGAAGCGGAGCAGAATCTACCAGGGGATTAATAAATTTTTGATCAGGCTGATTGTGGGAATCGTTGTTTGTCTGGCGATTCTCTGTATTGTATGGATGAAAAGAAATGCTATATCCAATACCGTATCCCAGGTGGCAGAGAAGTTTGTCATTGATGAAGATAAAGATTCCGGGATCGTGCAGAGGAATGAGAATGGCGGAAAGACAAAAGGGTCGGAGGATAGTGCATCGGAAGATGATATATCTTCCCGGCAAGAAGAGGGTGCTGAATCTGATGCGGATGAAGAGGTGAAGACCGCAGATGGTCATGAGGAGAATGTTCCAGAAACAGGAAAAGACGATACCACGCAGGAGACATTGTCCAGTGCAGAGACAGCGCCAGAAGATACGGAACCAGAGATGACAAAGGCGCAGGGAACTGACCGGTCACAGGATGCCGGCTCCCGGAATTATCAGATGATACGGTCCGGGGCGCAATCTGCCTTAGACACAGACTCTTCTGTGGTTAGGGTCAAAAACGGCAAGCTGAATAATATCGCATCCGGGTACACGGTGGGAGAAATCCTGGATCTGTATTCTGATCAGGAAGGGCAGTGGTATACCTATGAAGATGCGGCGTCGTCGAAACGGTATGTATATTATGAGGGATATAAAGGCGACTCGTCCTTTGTACTGGAGTTTGAAGTATATGAAAATAATACCTTCAAGTTGACAGGAGCCATGCAGAATGACCAGTCGGTGGAGCGCTACGCAGATTTCTTCCAGAGTATTTTAGATACGCTGGGATTCTAGGAGGATAAGACAAATGATATGTCCGGAATGTGGACGGGAGATTTCTGCTAACGGAAAATTCTGTCCGGGATGCGGTCAACCTGTAGTGGAGTCTGGCAGCAGAGCTGTTATACAGTCGGCGGGGCAGGGAGAGGCACCGGTGAAAGTGAATCAGGGTGTGAAGTATCTGGTAATGCTCATGGCAGCTGTTGTGGCAGTTATTATGGTGTTGCTGGGACTGATCCTGACGTCACAACAACACAAAGACCCGGGAGAGGAAAGCAGCCGGGAAGCACATAGTGAGGATGTGGAGGTTGCCGCAAACGAGGATGGTCTGACAGGAGAAGAGACGGAAACAGAAGAGGAAGCGGCGGAAGAAGAACCGCAGGAAGCATCCGGCATCGATGTTATTCTGGTGGCTGCTCCGGCAGATTATATGAATCTGAGGCAGTCGCCGGGGCTGGGTGAAGACAGTATCGGAGAAGTGAGAGCAGGACAATATCTTCACTGGAAAGGGGAAGCTGTTACAGAAGGAGAACGGAATTTCTACAAAGTGACGGTTGAAGAAACCGGACAGGAAGGATATTTGAATGCGGATTACTGCATCCGTGTGGACTATCGTGATGATCCGGGGCTTATGTCCGTCGTGGACGTGACAGATGCGCTGTACACCTATGACAGGATGAAAGAGGATATCGAGACGCTCTGCACCATCTATGAAGAATGTCTTTCCTGTGAAGTGGTGGGAAACAGCGTGGACGGCCGGGAAATTTATGAGGTGAGTCTGGGTTCGCCTGACGCGGAACACCATATCTTTGTCCAGGCAGCCATTCATGGCAGGGAATATATGACGGCACAGCTTGTCATGCGGATGCTGGAATATTATGCGGCCAATTATGACTGTGGCAGTTATCGGGGCAAGTCTTATCGGGAATTGCTGGAACATACAGCAATCCATGTGATACCCATGTCGAATCCTGATGGTGTGACAATCAGTCAGCTGGGGACAGCGGCTATGTATCATGAAGAGATCGGCCAGCTTGTATATGACTGCTATTTGCGGGATCAGGAATATCTGGTGCTGGAAGAGGATAGCAACGGAGACTGGAACTGGGCTGACTATTATACCCAGGAAGGCTTTGACAGGGAGGCGGAAGGCAAGACCGAAATCATCTCCTTTGAGGCGTATCAAAGAGTATGGAAAAGCAATGCAAATGGTGTGGATCTGAATAATAATTTTGATGCAGGATGGGAGGCCATTGCCTTAAGAACACAACCGGCTTACAGCAATTACAAAGGGTTGTATGCCGTATCGGAGCCGGAAACACAGACGCTGGTGCAGGAAGCGCAGAGAAGGGCCTACGATTATTACTTAAGCTATCATTCTAAAGGTCAGCTGATTTACTATGATGTGAATGGAAACACGAAAGAGGCCTCTGAGAAATCCAGTGCACTGGCGATAGATTTGCAAAAGATTATCAAATACAGTCCGGTGAATACCCAGAAGGGATATAACGTAAACCTTGGAGGATTTGGTGACTGGGTGCAGTTAAATCTGCAGGGGGCCAGTGTGACGATAGAAAACGGGCGGCATCCATGTCCGCTTGCTATAGAGGAATTTGACGCCATATGGTACCGCAACAGGGAATCCTGGGCGATGCTGTGTGAGGGTTTGTATGAACAGGAAGCAGGAAAACAGCAGTGACAGTAGTTTACAAATGAGGAGGAAGCATATGTTTTGTGAACAATGTGGTACGCAACTGACAGAAGATAGTTTGTTTTGTCTGCATTGCGGGGCAAAGGTTGCAGCGAATGATGCAGGAGTTGAGGATGATGATAAGACAGTTCTTCTGCATGAGGAGATTAGTTCGCAGGAAGCGGCACAGCCGGTGACGTCTGATGCAGCAAAGACAGGAGAGCCGTCAGAGCCTGCGGAGGCAGCAAAGGCAGAAGAGTCGTCAGAGCCTGCGGAGGCGACAGTGACAGAAGAACCGTCAGAGTCTGCGGAGGCGGCAAAGGCAGAAGGGCCGTCAGAAGCTGCGGAGACAGCAAAGACAGAGGAAGAGAAGGCGGTGGAATCGTCAGAAGCGGCGCACACCGAGGCGGAAACTGTCCAGACAGTAGAAATCTCTCCTACAGGAATAGTTGAGACGGGTACAGCAGTGGTGGTTCCCGAAGCAGAGAAACAGGAGAAATTCTGCCCCAATTGTGGGGCTGCTAATGGAATGAATGATCTGTTCTGCCAGCAGTGCGGTATGTTCTTTGGGAATACGGCTGAGAAGATGGGCGGTGCAGATAAAACTGCCAGAACCCGGAAACATTCTGTGAAAAAGATTGCGGTTGCAGTTGCGGCACTGCTTGCAGTTCTTGTGCTTGGAATTGTGGTTGTACCGCGTATTCTGGGCGGCTTGACGGCTAAGGACCAGGAGCTTGATTTCTTTATGTATTTGAAAGATAACGAACTGACCATGGCACGTAAGAACAAGTACGAGCCTGTGGTAATCGGTGACAGGATGTTTGATGAGGAGCCTGATGATTATACAGGTTTATCGAATAATAACGGCGGCATTGTACAATATTCAGATGGCACCCTGCAGGGGAGTGGTGTCATACAGTACTCCCCGGATCGTCAATATGTGTATTATCCGCAAAAAGGAGATGAGGACTTTGATCTCTATCGAAAGAAGCTTGGCAGTAAGAAGGCGGAGGCAGAGAAAATAGATTCCCACGTGACAAAGTATAAAGTGATTGATAACGACAGGTTGATTTATAGTAAGGACAGTGTGGACCGGAAGTTGTACTTGTATCGCAGGGGAGAAGCTGAGAAAATTGCTTCCGATGCATGGGACATGCGCCTCTCTGCGGATGGGAAATATATTATGTGGCAGGACGACGACGGCAGATGGTATGTGCAGGGCACAGATTTAAAGTCAGATAAGGTGAAACTGGATTCTGACGTGAATCAAATATATGCGGTTTCCGATGATTTCAGTACGATTGTGTATCAGAAAGAGGACAAGCTGTATGTTATGAAAGGTATGGAAGAAAAGGAGAAGATAGCCTCCGATGTGTACCGGGCATATGCCTATGATATTAACGGAAGCCTTAAAATGTATTATCTCAAAAGCGGAGAACAGACAGATGTAAGCTATTATGATCTGGTCGATGATGACTGCCTGGTACAGGATCAGCAGATGGCGGAGCCGCGGATTGAGGACTATCAGAAAGTGACCTATAAGGACAGCTTCTGGGGGATGCAGGAGAGCGTGGAGGTCGATGACAGTTATTATGAGGAACTGGAAAAATACCGGCAGAAGCAGGAGAGAGACAATCTGCGGTACAGCCTTGAGAATAATTCGTTAGCGATGGAGGAATGTGATATCTATTATTACGAAGACGCAGCCGGCGAAAGCAATAAGGTTATGACGCTTTTGAAACCACAGGGTGTGACAGTATACGCAAGCATTGCAAAAAACAGTGCGTTGATGTATGCATATAACATGGATCTTGAACAGATTGGCAAGACCAGGCTGTCTGATCTGGCAGAGGTTGAATATTATGAAATACAGCAGGAAATTGAAAAACAATTAGGAGATGGAGGGCAATTACTGTACATAGAGAGCGGCGTGGTTCATGAGATAGAAGATTATGAAGGCGGAAGTGAATATTTGGGGTCATATCTTGGCGCCTGGGCAGATGAAAAGAACCAGATTCTCTATATATCTGACCATAGCGGTGAGAGTACAAACTTATACAGCTATGCGTATGGAAGGAAAGACGCGTCTTTGGAGCTGGTGACAGATGAACTCATGCGGGTGGTTTCGCGTGAGATGGATGAACTCTGTTATATCAATGAAGAGGAAGAATTATATTATGGAGATACCAAAATAGCGGAAGATGTTGGTGCATACGAAGTATGGGAGAATAAGGCGATTCTGTATCTGACAGACATGGATAAGGATGGCAAAGAGGGCACACTGCATCTTTATCAGAACGGCAAAGATACTAAGATTGCAGATGATGTGGCGCCTGACTTTGGTTATGGGATGTTTGATGCCGATAAGGTTGCGTTCCTGACGGATTACAATTTCAAGAAAAATCGTGGAGACTTGAATGTGTATGACGGCAGGGAAGTCAAAAACATTGATTCAGATGTGAATGCGATTATATTTTAAAGGAGCATATTAAATGTTTTGTATGAAATGTGGGGCCAAACTTGGCGACGGCGTAAAATTCTGTTCCAAGTGCGGGACACCCGTACAGCAGAGTGGGGAATTGCAGCAGGCTCATTCCCCAAAGCAAGAGATGCCGGCGTTTTCGCCAATACCTGAATATGACCGGCCGCCAAATGGCCAGCCGCCAGAAACAAAAAAGCGTGGCAGTGGGAAAAAACTGACAGTTATATTGCTCATTCTGGCAGTACTATTGCTTGCCGGACTTGGCGGTGGCGCCTATTATTTTGTGGGCAGTTATCAGTCAGGGCAGGATTTTATCGGTTCAGGCGATGAGGAGAATGACAGGGAATATATCGGGAAATCTGATGATGAGGACGATGAAGAAGAGGATGAAAATCAGGATGGGGAAGATTCGCAGGACGGAGAGGCACAGCAGGCGATTATTCCCATGGAAGAACGGCTGCCAATCAACTTAAATATCCGCCAGGTGGATAATTCTAACTTTCCGGAGGTGACATTCTACGCCAGCGTAGTGGATGAAAGCAACAATGTGGTGGATGGACTGGACGCTTCTGACTTCACGATACAGGAGATTGGTGAGGGCGGGAAGGTGATGGATGTCACCATCAATGAAGTATATAAAGTCCTCAACGAGGATACCATCAGTGTCAATCTGGTGCTGGATGCCAGCGGAAGTATGATTGACTGGAATAAGATGGATCAGGCCAAGAATGCTGCCAAGGCATTGATTTCCAAGATGAAGCTGGATCAGGGAGATCAGGTGGAGATTATTTCCTTTGATAATTACGTGTATCTGGGACAGGATTTTACGAGGCAGGAGGATTTGCTGACCACGGCGATTGACAATATTGATCCGTGGGGTGGAACCGCATTGTACGATGCGCTGTATGCAGGATTGTACCAGACACATTATGAGTCCGGGGTAAAGTGTGTGATTGGATTTACGGACGGTCTGGAAAATGCCAGCAGTTATACCTTCGAGGATGTGGTTACCATGTCTCAGAATACCAGTATACCAGTATTTATCATCGGCATTGGGGAAGAGTATGATGTGGATGCATTAAGAACCCTGGCAGAGCAGTGTTCCGGAGAATATTACTCCGCTAATGTGACGAATCTGGAAGATATTCTGACAGATATCTATGTCACCATTTATGAAGAGCAGCAGGATTACTATGTATTCAAATATACTTCCACGGACACGCAGCATCAGAATCAATTCCGGGATATTGTGCTGGAAACATCGGAGACCACAGAATTTTACGGAACCTATACAAAGGAGTATATCCCACAGTCTGATATCAGCGGCGCTTTTGCGGCGGATTACATGGATATGGACTATATGCTTGCATTTTCCAGCCAGCAGGAAGTGACGGAGGCAGATTTAGCGGGTCTTAGTCTGGCGCAGCTTCGGATTGCCAGGAACGAGGTTTTTGCAAGACATGGGAGACAGTTCAGGGATACGGCATTGAACCAGTGGTTCTATTCCAAAGAATGGTACCTGAATCTTCCGGAGAAATATTCGCCGGATGATTTTGACAAGATTGCACCAAGTCCCTTGTCGAAACTGGAGATCCAGAATGTCGAATTGATCAGTAACTATGAGAAATACATGATGGAAAACAGTGATATTTATCCGGATGCATCGGACACTCTTCTGTCGGATTACGATCTTGCCCTCAGCAAGGCAGTGCTTAAAAATGCCCTGGCGCAGATGCAGGGGTATCGTGACACGGATATTTTGCGGGAAAATAAGAGATTGGTGCAGGAAGTCATAGACCAGGAGGATATAGAATATTAAAGAGTATGAAGAGGATAGGATATTTTGTGCTGGCAGCTGCAATGCTGTGCATGTTGACCGGGTGTACAATCCGCAAAGACGTGACGGAAGGTCAGACGGAAACCGGAATTTCAGAGGATGCGGAAGATAAAGAAAGGGAAGAAGAGGCCGCAGGCCGGGAGGATACCGGGGAAGCGGATCTGTCTCAGGATGACAAAGACGGTGAGGAAACGGACGAGTCAGAGCAGCAAGAGACAATGGTATTGACACAACAGGTACAGGTGACGGCAGATGAGGTGAATGTGCGGGACTATCCCTCCACAGGGGAAGAGTCCTCAGTAATCGGTAAAGCATACTTGCATGACAGCTTTATGCTGGTCGGTCAGAATGAGGAGTGGTATCAGATTACGTATCTGGGGCAGGATGCCTTTATCAATAAGGAATATGCCAAGGTAGTTATGACAGAGACCGCGGCTGTGCCGGAATCTGAGGAAAGTGATAAAGAGTCTGCTTCCGGAAGATGTATCGTCATCGATGCCGGGCACCAGCAGAAGGGCAACAGCGAAAAGGAACCTGTGGCGCCTGGCGCTGAGGAGATGAAGGCGAAAGTGGCTTCGGGAACATCCGGAACTGCCAGCGGTGTCAATGAGTATGAACTGACACTTGCAGTGTCCTTGAAGCTGGAGGAGGAGCTGCAGGACAGGGGCTATGATGTCATTATGGTCCGTCGGGAGAATGATGTGGACATCAGTAACAGCGAACGGGCACAGATTGCCAATGAAGCGGAAGCGGACGCATTTTTACGCATCCATGCCAATGGGTCTGAGGACGCTTCGGTACAGGGAATGATGACCATTTGCCCAACGGCACAGAATCCCTACTGCGGAGAAATCTATCAGGACAGCAGGGACCTGTCAGAGAGTATTCTGGATGCCATGACGAAGGAGACAGGTGCGGTCAGGGAAAGAGTGTGGGAGACGGATACCATGAGCGGCATTAACTGGTGTAAAGTTCCTGTCACGATCATTGAGATGGGGTATATGACCAATGAAGAGGAGGATCTTGCCATGCAGAAGGATGAATATCAGTGGAAAATCGTGCGCGGCATTGCAGACGGATTAGACCAGTATTTTGAAGGAGACAGGGAACACAGCAGGACAGGCTCCTGAGGTACTGTTTTAAGAAACCATACAAATGAGGGAGGATAAGAAATGTTTTGTGACCAGTGTGGAATGGAAGTGGCAGAAGGAGGAGCATTTTGTCCTAATTGCGGCAACAGATTAAACGGCGATAATGTGCAGGCGCCGGAAGAGACGGAAGTCAGGCAGGAGCCTGGCATGTCAGCGGAGAAAGAAATCACAGAGGAGTCAGTAGTCAGTCAGGGAGAAAACACACAGAGGAGATTCTGTCCAAACTGTGGAACCGAGAACGGTATGTGGGATACCTTCTGCAAGGAATGCGGGATGCCCCTTGACGGCACGGCATACAGTGTCAGCGCAGCCGGTCAGGGAAGACAGATGAACCAGCCGCATGGGGCAGGAGTAAATAAAAAGAAAGGTCTGATAATCGGCATTTGCGCGGCTGTGGCGGTGCTTGTTCTTGTGTTGATTGTGACAGCCGTGCGCAGCCTTGCCATGGGACCCAGGGGTAAAGTGATTCAGGCTGTTGCTGCAACGATGGGAGAAAGGCCGGAGATTTTTGATGATATCAAGACAGCCGGAGATATTCTTTCAGGGGACCAGTATACGGTAGGTTTTGCGATGGAAGTCGATGGAGATACGGTCAGCGGAGAGTACAGAAATACGGCTGCCAATAAACAGATTTATCTGGCAGCAGATGTGGATGGCGATGATTTTGATGTATTGTGTGGTATACATTCCGGTGTGTTCAAGGCCGCAGTTTCAGAATTGGACTATGTGTTTGCCTATGATCCAAAGAAAGAAAATGACGGTTACTTGTGTGAGCAGTTGCGGAAAAAGGAACTGGAACAGCTCAATGCCATGTTAGAGCATATCACTTCGGAGCAGGCCAGTGCCAAAGAACTTCGTAAAGATATGATGAGTGCCCTGCTTCAGGAGAGTGAGCAGCTGGAATTCAAAGAGGTTAAGACAAAGGAATTTGAAGTTGACGGCAAAGACAGAGAGTGTGACGGGTATCGGGTCAGAATCAATGAGAAGAATATTGCCAATATCATGGAATATGCCGGGGAAGCTATGGCGAAAAGAATGCCCGAGGAACTGGGAGATGAATTTTCGGATGGATTGGAAGAGTTGATTGATGAGATAAAGGATGATGACTTTGATACTGACATTACCTTTTATCTGTATAAGAAAAAGCTGGCGGCAGTGATAATAGAGACAAATGATTATGGAGAAGAGACATGGATCATCGAGTTTCAGGGCGGTGATTACAGAATGCAGAATGTTTTTATTTCCCTGCAGTATGATGGAGACACGTATGGTGAGATGGAGATAACCACACGGAAAAAGGGCAGCGTGGAAACCATTGATTTCGAGTCGGATGGAGATATGACGATTACCTATGATACCAAATCAGGAGCGCTTTCTCTGGAATATGATGATGGCTGGACGGATTGTTTCATAGAGGGTATCTATAAACATTCCGGTTCAGAGGTTTCTTTTACTTTGGAAGAGTTTGAAATGGACGGGTATTCTCTGGTGGAGGATGAGGATGTCAGCTTTATGATATATGTCAAGAAGGCTGTGGACATTCAAAAATACGACGGCACAGAATTTGATCTCGGCAGCGCCAAGGAAGATGATTTTGAGGAGCTTGCAGAAGAGTTGGAAGATACCGATGCTTTGTTCGATAATTTGGGATATTATGGAATTTATGCACCGTTATTCTGGTATCGGGGTTCATCCAGCGCACCAGCGGCCCCGGCAGCGGAAGAGCCCATAGCAGAGGAGGCAGCAGAATATGTATGGTGAGAAAGATTGAAAATTAAAATTTTCAATCACGAGATTTGTGTCTGCGCGCTGCTTGCCACAAACGCGCCCATGCGCAGAGAGCAGCGCAGAAATGAGGAAACTATGATATAACGATAGACAGACAGGAAACCTGCACAGGGAAGTTACATGCAGGTTACATGGATGACTAAATGCACAGAATGGAGGAAAAGAATATGTTTTGTCCAAAATGTGGAAAACAGATTCCGGAGGGAGCGAAATTTTGCGGCGGATGCGGTAATCCGGTAAAGCCATTGTCAGAGGCACCCTCTGCCGGCCGTATGCAGTTTACGAAGGCAGCTGAACCGCCAAAACAGCAAAAGCCATCGGGAGCCAACCAAGTACCGCTGCCTCCCGCAAACCTGCCGTCCAATATGGCGCTGGCCAGAGATACCAAGGAGGAAGAACGGAAGAACCGGAAACTGACCATTATTTTGTGTATTGTGCTGGCAGTGTTGGTTTGCGTGGCAGCAGGCATGGGCATCTATTATGTTAAGGTGTTAAAAGGCGATGCTTCCGAACCGGACCGGATTGAAGAGTCAAAGAACATAGAGGGTGAAGTGGAAACAGAAGGAGAAACGCAGGCAGAGTCGGAGACACAGACCAAAGAAGAGGCAGAGCTTACAGAACAGACGGAGACGGCAGAGGCAGAGGGGGTAGTGTCAGACACCAATGAGGTGGTGGGAGACACGATTCTGGAGAATATTCCCAAAGCAGTTTATTCCTATTCCTTTAACGATACGCTGGGCAATGCCAAGGTGGCGGTGAGAAATACGCCTGACGCAGAACCTGAGGAGACAGAAGATGTTGAGCCTCAGTATGTGCGCGGAATAGATGATAAAGCGGTATTCCTGGACGGAACATACGGAATAAAGCTGAGCGATGTGGAACGCGTGGGAGATTCCTATACGATTGCCTTTTGGATGAAGGCAGATCAATTATACGACTGGGCCCCGTTCCTCCATATCGGACATGATTTGTTTGACTCGGAAAAGCGGGTAAGACTGTGGCTGGGGCAAAAGACAGATACGGCATCGGTAGCGCCGATTATCAGTTCTGAAAGAGCGCTGACAGAGGATTCTTTTGAGATAAGACCGGGACAGTCCATGCCCAATACCATCGAGCCGGGGGTATGGTATCATATTGCGTTTACCGTCGATGGCTCCAGGCAGGGAAGTAAGCAGGGCAGGCTTCTTGGCACCTTATATGTAGCCGGGAAGTATGTGGGAGAAGGCGATGTTGTGCCGGACACTCTGAATACCGATGACTTTGATGTATATCTGGGGATTAACTGCTGGGATCAATTATATCCTGTGGCCTTTGACGAAGTGAAAATATGGGATCAGGTGCTGGATGCCGGACAGATACAGGAACTGTACAGTGCCTATGAATAAAGTGAAATAATGAAGCTAAGTCCCGCGGCCCCTGTATTGCAGGGGTGGCGGGACTTTGCATATATTGTAAAGTTTTAGGGATGTGTTATACTGTTGATGGGATAGCAAAGTATCGTTTATGGTTGAGGATAAGAAAAAGGAACCAAAGGAATTCAGTAATTTCTAAAAATAAAGGATAAACTATGATCACAATCAAAGAAATGGCCGACATGCTGGGATTAAGTACGACTACCGTATCCAATGTCATCCACGGTAAGACCAAAGAAGTATCTGAGGCGACTGTGGAACGGGTGCGCAGGGTCTTGCAGGAGTATGATTATGTGCCCAATATCAGCGCAAGAAACCTAGCGTCTAATCAATCAAAAATTATCGGCGTGGCGATTCTAAACAGCAGAAAGGGATATGTGAATTACCTGAAAGATGCCTTTATCAGTGAACTGCTGGGCAGTATTGAGCGGGAGTTAAAGGAGCGGGGGTATTATCTGATGATGTGTTTTTCGTCGGATACGCGGGAATTGATTCAGCGTGTGTCTGCCTGGAACGCAGATGGACTGATTCTGTTTGGCATTATGGCCGAGGATTACCAGGCCATACAGAAACAGTTTCAGAAACCGCAGGTATATATCGACAGTTATTTGGGAGAGATTCGTCTGAATGGTGTCAATATTGGCTTGGATGACAGACGCGGCGGTTATATGGCTGGCCGGTATCTGATTGAACATGGGCATAGCAGAATCGGGTTTCTTGCAGATAATCTTAAGGGCGGCGACTATGAGCGGTACTGCGGCTTTAGAGAGGCCATGTCCGAAGCAGGGTTGCCGGTCCTGGACACTGATTTTATAGAGGTAGAGCCCGATGAGCAGTCTCTGGCGGTGTGCTATGAGATGGTGTACCGGAGACGGCATGAGTTTACGGCCTTTTTCTGTGCATCGGATTATTATGCGCTATGTCTGATGAATTTTCTGATGGACAGAGGCGTGAACGTACCGGAAGAGATTTCCATAATGGGATTTGATGATAATATTTATTCCCGGATGGCCCGGCCTGCCATCACCACCATCCATCAGGATGCAACGCAAAAAGGTGTGCTCGCGGTGCAGCGTCTGATGGAGATGTTAGAACGCAGAGAGGCAGCCAGTGACCAGGTGGTGCTTCCTGTGGAACTGGTGGAACGTGGTACGGTGCGGCAGATTAATTAAAGTCCAGCGTGTATTCCGGGAAGTCTCAGATGATACATGGGCACCTGCAAGAAATACCGGAACCGAATTGACACTCCCGCGCATCTAATGATAAAATATTCAACAGCAACGACAAACGACAGATAAGAAGATACTGTGAGGTTTCACAGGCGGATCTGCAAAGGCGGCAGATTCGCAGGACATGTAAGATTGGAGGACATTTATGCCGCGCAGAACAGACATTCATAAGGTGCTGATCATCGGTTCAGGCCCGATCATTATCGGACAGGCCTGCGAGTTTGATTATTCAGGAACACAGGCGTGCAAAGCGCTTCGCAAATTAGGATATGAGATAGTACTGGTTAATTCCAATCCGGCCACAATCATGACGGATCCGGAGACGGCGGATGTGACTTATATTGAGCCGCTTAATATAGAACGATTAGAACAGATTATCGCAAAGGAACGCCCTGATGCGCTGCTCCCGAATCTGGGAGGGCAGTCCGGGCTTAATTTGTGTGCCGAATTAAATAAGGCAGGTATCCTAGATAAATACGATGTCAAAGTTATCGGTGTACAGGTGGATGCTATTGAGCGCGGAGAAGACCGCATAGAATTTAAAAAGACCATGAACGATCTGGGGATTGAGATGGCCCGCAGTGAGGTTGCTTATTCGGTGGAAGAAGCGCTTTCTATTGCTGAGAAACTGGGGTATCCGGTGGTTCTTCGCCCGGCATACACCATGGGCGGTGCCGGCGGCGGTCTTGTGTATAATAAGGATGAGTTGAAGGTGGTGTGTGCCAGAGGGCTGCAGGCCAGCCTGGTGGGCCAGGTTCTGGTGGAGGAATCCATCCTCGGCTGGGAAGAACTGGAACTGGAAGTAGTGCGGGATGCGGACAACAATATCATCACCGTGTGTTTTATTGAAAATATCGATCCTCTGGGTGTGCATACGGGCGACTCCTTCTGCTCAGCACCCATGCTGACCATATCCAAGGAATGTCAGAAACGTCTGCAGGAGCAGGCTTACAAGATTGTGGAATCCGTGCAGGTAATCGGCGGCACGAATGTACAGTTTGCCCATGACCCGGTGACAGACAGAATCATTGTCATCGAGATCAATCCCAGGACATCCCGGTCTTCTGCGCTGGCATCCAAGGCGACGGGATTCCCGATTGCGCTGGTATCTTCCATGCTGGCGGCAGGCCTTACCCTGAAAGATATTCCCTGTGGTAAATATGGAACCTTAGATAAATATGTGCCTGACGGCGATTATGTGGTCATCAAATTTGCCCGCTGGGCCTTTGAGAAGTTTAAAGGCGTGGAGGACAAGCTGGGAACCCAGATGCGTGCCGTGGGTGAGGTGATGAGTATCGGCAAGACCTATAAGGAGGCCTTCCAGAAGGCAATCCGCTCCCTGGAAACGGGACGCTACGGACTGGGACATGCGAAGGATTTTGACATGCTCCCGAAAGAAGAACTGCTGCACCGTCTGATTACGCCTTCCAGTGAACGTCATTTTCTTATGTATGAGGCACTGCGTAAGGGTGCGACAGTGGAGGAGATTTATGAGATTACCAGAGTGAAGGCTTACTTCATTGAGCAGATGAAGGAACTGGTGGAGGAAGAGGAAGCAATCATACAGCATAAGGGAAATATGCTTCCGGATGAAATGCTGATTACAGCCAAGAAGGATGGATTCGCAGATAAATATTTAAGCCAGCTGCTGGAGATTCCGGAAGAAGACATCCGTAACCGTCGTCTTGCCCTGGGTGTGGAAGAAGCCTGGGAAGGCGTGCATGTCAGCGGCACAGAAAACAGCGCTTATTTCTACTCTACTTATAATGCGAAGGACCAGAATCCGGTGAACGAAGACAGGCCTAAGATTATGATTCTGGGCGGCGGTCCGAACCGGATCGGGCAGGGTATTGAATTTGACTATTGCTGTGTTCATGCGGCAATGGCGCTTAAGAAGCTGGGCTTTGAGACCATTATCGTGAACTGTAATCCGGAGACAGTGTCCACTGATTATGACACTTCTGATAAGCTGTATTTTGAACCTCTGACGCTAGAGGATGTATTGAGTATTTATCAGAAAGAAAAACCGTTGGGTGTGATTGCACAGTTTGGCGGTCAGACGCCGCTTAATCTGGCGTCTGAACTGGAAAAGAACGGTGTACGGATTTTGGGAACCTCACCTTCCGTCATTGATCTGGCGGAGGACCGGGATCTGTTCCGTGCCATGATGGAGAAGCTGGAAATTCCCATGCCGGAGTCAGGCATGGCCACTACGGTGGAAGAGGCCCTGACCATTGCGGGGCGTATTGGATACCCGGTGATGGTGCGCCCTTCTTATGTGCTGGGCGGCAGAGGCATGGAAGTGGTCTATGATGACGAAAGCATGGAAGAATATATGAATGCGGCGGTTGGCGTGACGCCGGACAGACCGATTCTGATTGACCGGTTCTTAAATCATGCGCTGGAATGTGAGGCAGATGCTATCAGTGACGGCTCACACGCCTTTGTACCAGCGGTGATGGAGCATATTGAACTGGCAGGCATTCATTCCGGAGATTCCGCCTGCATCATTCCCTCCGTCCATATCCCGGAGGAGAGCGTGGAGACGATCAAAGAATATACCAGAAAGATTGCGGAGGAAATGCATGTTAAGGGCTTGATGAACATGCAGTATGCCATTGAAGACGGCAAGGTTTTCGTGCTGGAGGCAAATCCCAGGGCGTCCCGCACCGTGCCCTTGGTATCCAAGGTCTGTAACATTCGAATGGTACCGTTGGCGACAGAGATCATTACTTCAGAGATTACAGGGCGCCCTTCCCCGATATCCGAATTAAAGGAACAGGAGATTCCCAATTATGGAGTAAAAGAGGCGGTGTTCCCTTTCAACATGTTCCCGGAGGTGGATCCCCTGTTAGGACCGGAAATGCGTTCCACAGGAGAAGTGCTGGGACTGTCCGGTTCTTATGGAGAAGCTTTTTACAAAGCCCAGGAAGCAGTACAGTCCAAACTCCCGTTGGAGGGAACGGTGCTGATTTCCGTTAATAAGAAGGATAAGGATGAAGTGGTGGAAGTGGCCAGGATGCTTGCCGAGGACGGTTTCAGGATTGTGGCTACGGAAGGAACTTACAACCTGATTACGGCGGCGGGGATTTCGGCCACGAGAGCAAAGAAGCTTTATGAAGGCCGACCCAATGTGGGTGATATGATCACCAATGGAGATTTTGATCTGATCATTAACTCGCCTGTAGGCAAGGGCAGCGTGCATGATGACAGTTACTTGCGCAAGGCCGCAATCAAGGCAAAAGCGCCTTATATCACAACGGTGGCTGCGGCTAAAGTGGCGGCAGAAGGGATTCATTATCTGAAAACACATAAGAGCAGTGAGGTGAAGTCTCTGCAGGAACTGCATGGGGAGATTCGGGATAAGGCGTAAAAGATAAGGATGTGACTATATAGTTAAATAAGGTTGAAAACAGAACATATGTTTGTTATAATTAAAATAATCTCGGGGAAATCTTGAAGGAGAGTAGGTTTTGAAAGGAATAGTATGGTAATTTACGCTAGATATATATAGTGGGATATGTTATGCTACTATATATAGATGTGTTGCAAAGAATAGTGTTCATAAAGGATAATATGGATATCGCTAATATTTTGCGAACGGCAGATACTTGAATCAGTAAAATTGTAAGGAATGCACATGATGAATAGAAATTCTAATACTGACAGTGAATTGGTAATTGGAATTGTAAGTCCGGTTGGGACTAATTCTTCTGAAATAAAGACATGTATAATTGATAGTTTAAATAAATTTAGCTATAAGAGCAATATGATTAAAGTATCTGAGCATATTTTATCTAAGTTTGTTTCAAAGCTACCTGACTTTTCTGGCAATGAATATAATCGTATCAGTTTTTTCATGGATAAGGGTAATGAAATCCGTGAAAAGACGCAAGATGCGGCAATTCTTATGAAAGGTGTAGCAGCTTTCATTTTTGATAATTATAGGATGGATAACGAAGGTCCTCAAGCAAGAAATGCGTATATCATTGATTCTATTAAGCACCCTGATGAAGTTGAATTTTTAAGAAATACATATGGAGAAGGTTTTCATCTTATAGGTATTTCAGATACATATGAACGTCGTAAAAAATATTTAGTGAGTCGAAAGGGCATGTCTGAAGAAAATGCCCTGACGATTTTGAATCGAGATAATAATGAAAAAGAAAAAAACGGCCAGCATACAGGAGATGTGTATCAGCAGGCAGATTATTTTATTAGTGCGGGGGATGGCCCTACGGAAACACAGGCGCATATATTTCGGCTTTTGGATTTATTGTTTGGCAATCCATTTATAACACCGACATTTGAGGAATATGCCATGTTTAGAGCGTATGTGGCATCTTTGAGATCGGCAGATTTATCCAGACAAATCGGCGTTGTAGTTACGAAAGATAATGAAGTTCTGGCAGAAGGAGTTAATGACTGTCCAAAGGCTTTTGGCGGTTTATATTGGCCAGTTTATAATAGTGAAGATGGAGAATATGTAGACGAAATTGATGGAAGAGATTATAAGTTTGGAAAAGGCTTTGATTCTAATAAAATTCAACAGCAAAAAATAATTGAAAATATTTTAAATGAGTTAGACTGTCCTAATACGGATGAAAATGTTGCAAAGATAAAGTCAACGGGGATTGGAGCATTGACAGAATTTGGCCGTGTCGTACATGGAGAGATGGAAGCATTGATGATGTGTGCACGGAATGGTATTTCTACCAAGGAATGTTCTATGTATATGACTACTTTCCCTTGTCATAATTGTGCAAAACACATTATTGCAGCGGGGATTAAAAAAGTGGTTTATATTGAACCATATCCCAAAAGTAAAGCTTTAGAATTTTATACGAATGAAATTTCTCAAAACGGGCAGGATAGTGAGAGAAAAGTCATTTTTATTCCTTTTAAGGGAGTTGGGCCTCATCGTTTTATTGATTTGTTCTCAATGCATTCTATTAGGTGGTATTCACGTAATAGAAAGAACAAAGACGGGTATGTAGTTCAATGGGACAGGGATAAAGCTAATTTAAGGAATCCCATGTCTTTGATGAATTATATAGAAATGGAACAAAGTGCGCATAAACAGTACACGGAGGAAATCAATCAAATAGGAAAGGAAGATGGGTAAAATGGCAGCAACAACAGTAAATGAAAAAAGTTGGAATCCCCAGGAATCTTATGAGAAGGTAAATAAAACGATAAATGAATGGCCAAATTGGAAGAAGGATGCTTATAATAAAATGTTTGCAATATCGGCGCATGCAGAAAAAATTGTAGTAGAGCGATAAAGGGTGCAGGATATTAAATAAATATATAAATGCTGGAAGGTCTGGGTAAAACCGGACCTTTTTATGTTATAACATTAAGTTCAAAATATATCACAAGAAACATTTATGATGGTGTCAAGATTTTTCTCAAATTCATCAAAATATATTGACTGCACCCATACGAAGTGATACTCTATAGGAAAAGATAACTTATGCGCATAAGTAACAATACAAGAAGGTTCAAAACAACAAATTTTGTCTAAAAAGAAATTGCAGAAGAGGGATTGTAAAAGAACTCCGTGTTTGGTAAAGAACGAAAAGAGCAGAAAAGCAGGCAGGAAGAAGCAGCGGAAAGGGAAGGTAAGTGTTATGGAAAAAGCATGGTGGAAAGAAGCGGTAGTGTATCAGATTTATCCCCGCAGTTTTATGGACAGCAATGGGGACGGCATCGGTGATATTGCAGGAATCACGCAGAGACTGGATTATCTGAAAGATTTGGGGATTGATGTGATCTGGCTTTCGCCGGTCTATCAGTCGCCTAATGACGACAACGGATATGATATCAGCGATTACAGGGCAATCATGAAAGAGTTCGGAACCATGGAGGACTTTGACGAAATGCTGAAGCAGGCCCACGCAAGAGGACTGCGCATCGTCATGGATCTGGTGGTGAACCACACTTCGGATGAACATCAGTGGTTCGTGGAGAGCCGTAAGAATAAAGAGAATCCTTACAGGGACTATTATATCTGGCGTGAAGGCAAGGCCGGTGATGTGCCGCCCAACAACTGGGGTTCCTGTTTCAGCGGTTCTGCCTGGCAGTATGATGAAGCAACGAAGATGTATTATCTTCACATGTTCTCCCGCAAGCAGCCCGACTTAAACTGGGATAATGAGACTGTCCGGGAAGAGGTCTTTGATATGATGCGCTGGTGGTGCGAAAAGGGGATTGACGGGTTCCGCATGGATGTCATCAGCATGATTTCCAAGGTAGAAGGTCTGCCGGACGGCGAGATGGCGGATGGCGCGCTGTACGGTGATTTCGGTCCTTATGTGTGCAATGGACCGCATGTGCATCAGTACCTGAAAGAGATGAATGAGAAGGTTCTTTCCAGATATGACCTGCTGACAGTGGGCGAGACGCCGGGCGTGACAGTGGATGAGGCCAAGAAATATACGGGATATGACCAGCATGAGCTGAATATGGTATTTCAGTTTGAGCATGTGGAAGGCATGGATGAGGAAAACAAGTGGAATACCAGACCGGTGTCCCTGCTGCGTTTAAAGAGAATTTTATCCAGATGGCAGACCGGGCTCCACGGTGTGGGGTGGAACAGCCTGTTCTTTTCCAATCACGATCAGCCAAGATCCGTGTCCAGATTCGGCAATGACAGTGACGAATACAGAGAGCGGTCTGCGAAGATGCTGGCAACCTGCCTGCATATGTTGGAAGGTACACCTTATGTCTATCAGGGTGAGGAATTGGGCATGTGTAACTATCCGTTTACGGAAATGTCACAGTTTCGTGATCTGGAGACGATAAATGCTTATCGGGAACTGGTGGAAGAAAGCCATAAGAGAGAGCCGGAAGAACTGATCAGATGCTTCCAGCACAGAGGACGGGATAACGCCAGAACACCCATGCAGTGGGATGACAGCGTCAATGCCGGTTTCACGACGGGAACGCCGTGGATTGGCGTGAACCCCAACTATAAATCGGTGAATGCAAAGGCACAGCAGCAGGATTCTGATTCGGTATTTTCCTATTATAAGAAATTGATCAGACTGCGTAAAGGGCATGATATTATCGTATACGGCGACTATAAGCTTCTGATGGAGGAGAGTCCTTCTGTGTTTGCCTATGTGAGGGCATTGGGTGACCAGAAACTTCTGGTGCTGTGTAATTTTACCAGTGAAGAACAGGCACTGGATATTCCGGCAGAGGTCAGGTGTCCGGAAGGAGAAGTCCTGATTTCCAATTATGGGAGGGAACAGGCAGGGGATATACAGACATTACGCCCCTATGAGGCAGTTGTCATCTGGCAGAAACAGTGATGACAGAAATCAAATTTCCGGTTCCGGCCAAAACCATATACGCAAGCTTTTGCAGGGCCGAAAGAGAAATTTCCAATGCCGTTAACTATAGAATGCAGACTGAAAAGAGGTATAGGCAGATGAAGAAAAGATGGTGGCATGATAAAGTAGCGTATCAGATTTATCCCAAGAGCTTCTGTGATTCCAACGGAGATGGGATTGGAGATCTGCAGGGTATTATCAGTAAACTGGATTATTTGAAGGATTTGGGGGTGGACATTATCTGGCTTTCCCCCATCTACTCTTCTCCGCTGGTGGATGAAGGTTATGATATCGCTGATTATTACAATATAGATCCCCGCTTTGGCACCATGGAGGACATGGAAGAACTGATTGCGGAGGCTAAGAGGCGGGATATGTATATCCTGATGGATCTGGTGGTGAACCACTGCTCCGATGAACATGAGTGGTTTCAGAAAGCCTGTGAGGATCCTGCGGGAAAGTATGGCAAGTACTTTTACATAGTGGATGCCGGCAGGGAGGATAAACTTCCCACTAACTGGCGTTCTTATTTCGGCGGCCCGGCCTGGGATAAACTGCCGGGACATGAGGATAAATATTATCTGCATGTATTTCATAAGAAACAGCCGGACTTAAACTGGGAGAATGAAGAAGTCCGTGAGGAAGTTTACAAGATGGTAAACTGGTGGCTGGATAAAGGGCTGGGCGGCTTCCGCATAGATGCCATCATTAATATCAAAAAGCCGACGGCACTGCATGATTACCCGGCGGATCGGGCGGACGGACTCTGTGCCGTCCAGTGTATGCTGAAGGAAGCCAAGGGCATAGGGAAGTTTCTGAGCGAATTGCGGGACAGAACCTTTCAGATTCATGATTCCTTCTCCGTGGGTGAAGTGTTTGATGCAGATGAGGGTGAGATTTTGGATTTTGTGGGAGAAAATGGCTATTTCTCATCCATGTTTGATTTTGGCACGGCTTTGCTTGGAGCAGATTCCGCAGGCTGGTATAAGAGAAAGCCGGTTCGGGCCGGGGAATATATTCAGGCAGTATATCAGAGTCAGGAATTGATGGGAGATGTTGGCTTCTATTCCAACATCATTGAGAATCATGATGAACCCAGGGGCGTAAGTCATTATCTGCCGGAGGGAGAGTGCTGCATAGAGGGTAAGAAAATGCTTGCCCTGCTGTCTTTCATGGTGAGAGGCCTTCCTTTTATCTATGAAGGACAGGAAATCGGGATGGAGAATAAGACTTTTACTTCCATCGAGGAAGTGGATGACTGCTCTACACAGCATGAGTATCAGACAGCGCTGGAAGCGGGTCTTACACCTGAACAGGCCATTGAGGCAGTAGGGAGATACAGCCGGGATAATGCCAGGACGCCCATGCAGTGGGATGACAGTGAAAATGCAGGCTTTACTGACGGAACTCCCTGGCTTGCGGTGAATCCCAACTACAGGCAGATTAATGTGAAGGCCCAGCAGGCTGATGAGGATTCCGTTCTTGCTTTTTATAAGAAGCTTACAGCTCTTCGCAAGAGTGCGGAATATAAAGAAACCATCGTATACGGAGAGCTGGTCCCGGTGCCGCAGGATGATGAGAATGTGATGGTGTTCTACAGAAAGAGTGCGGAACAGACACTGCTGGTGGCGGCAAATTATCAGTCCTCTACGGCAGACATTAAGATGACTGACCGGGTAAAGAAGGAAGTGCTCAATAATGTAAAACAGCTGCAGATAAAAGACGGGATTCTTTGCATGTCAGGATACCAGGCAGTAGTGCTGGAAGTTTTTAATCAGCCATCAAGCGAAAGCAATATATGAAGATATCGGATAGAATCTTAGGCAAAAAGCGTGGTTGAGATTCCATAGCGCCTGTGCTATCATTACCTTGATATTTGACCAAGCAGAAAGAAATAGGGAGAAAGAACCATGGCAAGTATTAAGGACGTGGCCAAAGAAGCGGGCGTTGGGGTTGGAACAGTATCCAGGGCGATTAATAATACAGGATATGTTTCCCCGGCTACGAGAAAGAAAATAGATAAGGCAGTAGAGAAATTAAAGTATACGCCAAACGAACTGGCGCGCAATCTTTTCCGTAATAGAAGCGGGATAGTGGGGGTCATTGTGCCGGACTTAGATCACCCCTTTTTCTCCTGTCTGGTAAAAAATATTGAGATGCAGCTCTACAGACAGGGGTATAAGACCATGGTCTGTAATGCAGTGGGAGTCAGTGACAGGGAGCGGGAATATCTTGATATGCTGGAACGCAATATCGTGGATGGCATCATTACCGGTTCGCATTGTCTGGATGGAGAAGAATATGTAAGGCATGAAAAACCGATTGTGTCCATAGACCGGGACTTTGGGCCGGAGATACCTATTGTGGGAAGCGACCATATGATGGGCGGAAGGATGGCGGCGGATCTGATGATTCGGGATGGGCGTAAGCATGTCCTGCAGATTTGCGGGGTGTCGCCGCATATTCTGGCTAACGAAAGGCATCTGGAATTTCAGAAGACGCTGGAAGAACAAGGTGTAGAAGTGCTGACGGAGACAATGGACTGGAATGTCTTTGACTGGGGGGCTTTTTATAAGACGGCATTGAAGATTATGGAGAAGCATCCGCAGATTGACGGAATCTTTTCGGGGGATTTAGGAGCGGTGGCCTGCATGAACATGGCCAGGCAGAGAGGGATGAACGTTCCGGAAGACATCAGTCTGGTGGGATTTGACGCCACCAGCGTGACGCAGATGGTGTCTCCGCAGCTGACGGCGATCAGGCAGAATGTGGGTCTTCTGGCGGAAGTGTCGGTGAATACGCTGTTAGATCAGATCGAACAGAGACGCAGCATTCTTCACAGACAGATTCTGAGTGTGGATGTCTGTTATGGGGGAACGACGAAAGCAGGACAAGCTAAGCAGGAAATCTGAAAAGGCCGCTTGCTATTTGAAGCAAATGGAATATTAAGCTGGTATCAGTATCAGAATAAAGTAAAGAGCAGGGATTGCGCAAGATGTACAAAAACAACCCCTGCTTTTTTGTGTATAGAGTAAAAAACGCAAATTCATAGTTGACAAATATTCTGTGTAGAAATATAATCAATCTATAAATTATATGGAACGGGTTCCATAACAAATACATTCTATAAATAAGTAAAAATAGAAATAGAAATCAATAAATAAGCAAGAATAAAATAGAAACGGTTCTATACATAAATAGACAGGGCAGACAGATAAAACAGATATAGTAAGTTTACAAAGAAAAGTAGAAATAAAGTTTTGCACCGGTACCTGCAGTGTATAAATAGAAACATATTGAGTAGGTGATCAGAGGAATAATAAAAGTCAAAAGGAATAAAGGAGGAAGTAGATGAATACAGGACAATATACATGTCTGGAAATTTTTGCAAAACAGACAGCGGCTGGAGGACGGGTCAGAGTCCTTTCAAAAACACAGGAAACCTTAGAACAGGCAGCGGGTGGCGCCTATTATGCATGGCTGAAATTCTCACTGAAGCCGGATACCGAATATGAGATTGTGTGTGACGATTGTGAAGTGTCGCTCTGTTATCTGAGCGGAAATGAAAACATATTGGAAACGGGTGTGCGTTACCTGGAAAGAACAGGAAAAGAGAGCGGATTTATATTACAGGATCTGGCGGCATGGTATGACCGTCCGGCGCGGGAAACGTATCACTTTGCTCCCTGGAAAAACTGGATGAACGATCCTAATGGCCTATGTTGGTTTCAGGGGTACTATCATATGTTTTACCAGTTCAATCCCCATGGGCAGGAGTGGTCTAATATGTACTGGGGACACGCGGTCAGTAAAGACTTGATTCGTTGGACGCATCTTCCCATTGTGCTGGAACCGCAGAAAGAGATTCTGGCCGATCCGGAGACGATTAAGGGCGGCGCTTTTTCGGGGTGTGCGGTGGCAGATGAAGATGAGGTGGTCTTTTATCTGACAAGGCATCAGGGACCTTTACAGGATTGTGCAGATACCGTGGAACAGCAATGGATGATGAGAAGCCGTGACATGATTCATTTTACACAGGAAAAGTGTGTGATTGAAAATCCGCCGGAGGGGGCATCTTTTGATTTCCGTGATCCAAAAGTGCTGAAAATCGGAGCTCTCTGGTATATGGTTCTGGGAAGTTCCATGAAGGGCAGGGGCGCTATTCTTCTGTATGAGTCAAAGGACAGAGAACACTGGGAATATGTACAGCCATTGCTTACGGAAGAGAAGAACCAGATCCGCTGTTTTGAATGTCCGGATTTGATGGAACTGGACGGCAGGTGTCTGGCAATGGGCGCTTTTATGGAACATCATGACGATTGCGGCAGATACCAGATGAGCAGATACTATATCGGGAACTGGCAGGATCGAAAACTGGAGATAACGGGAGAAGGCTGGTTTGATTTCGGAAGCAATTGTTATGCCATGCAGAGCTTTGAGCACCAGGGCAGGCGGATCAGTATTGGGTGGATTTCTGATTTTTACGGCGAGCATGTAGAATATCCGGGCGGCGCTTATGGCAGTATGACGATTCCCAGGCAGCTTCGTATCAGGAATGGCAGGTTATACATGACGCCGATAGCAGAAATAGCATCGCTCAAGGGTGAAATCCTGTATCAGGGAAGCGGAGAGAACTTTGCTTTGCAGACAATACAAGGCAATGCTTACCGGGCAAAGATAAGGTTTGCAGCAAACACCCTTTTTACAATCCTGCTGGGACAGGATGATGACAGGTCGATCTCCCTGATTCATGATGCAGAGGGCCTGCGGATTGAGACAAAGGGCGTTAAAAGTGAAGGGATTGTCTTTCGGGCGGATGTGGAAGAAGTTAAAGATCTGGAAATCTATATGGACCGGCGTGTAGTCGAGGTTTATGTCAATGAGGGAGAAGCAGTTGGCACTAAGCTGTTCTACAATACTTCCGCAGAAGGGTGTTTTGAACTGTGTGCCATGAAAGCGGGGAATGTTGTCCGGGCAGAATTAGCGCTTATGAAATCCATATGGAGATAAACGCGAAAAAATAATATAGTGTGATGATTTGAGATTCTACGAAACAGAATCATAGAGGTTAACATGAAAGGGGCGGTTAAAGTGAAAAAGAGAGCAGTCACAGTTACACTTACAGCGATGATGATTTCCTGTCTGTGCGTTGGGTGCGGGCCGATTATGGCATCCCTGACAGTTTCGGCGATTCCCATGCTGATTATGTTTATATTCCTGCAGAAGTACTATGTGGAAGGAATCGCTTCTACCGGTATTAAAGGGTAGCGGATAAAGAGCGTGGGAATGGTTGTAAACGATTCTGAATCGGTATATAATCGGCTTAGGCTGCGATTTGGAAGGATATAAAACATGTTCTCATACGATGAAATACAGAAATATAACGAGACGGATATTCATATTTACAAGTATATCCTGTCTAAGTTGAGAAAGTCCAGTATATGACTATACGGGAACCGGCGAAGGAAATGCAGATTTTCACTTCCACAATCCTGCGTTTCTGTAATGCCTTTGAGGAGAAACTTCTGTTTGCAATTGAAGAAATCAGGAAAGCAGACCTGATCATTTTTATCGGTATGGGTTCTTCCGGGACGTTGGCCAAATATGAGGCAAGATATTTTTCTAACCTTGGTCATTTTGCAGAGGGCTGGAAGATGCATTGTATCCGATAGAATCCTTTCACTGGAAGAATATCTACATTAGCGAAGAATATAAAGAAACAGCCTGTTACTTGTCTGGTAACAGGTTTTTTCTATGATAGGATTCAGAGGCGGCTTTGCGGAGGATTGTTTACAAGCGGATTCTGGATGCCTTGGAAAGGAGAATGCTATGGCGGATTTACGACACTTCGGAAGGAAGAATGCCATGGCAGATTTATGACGTTTGGGAAGGGAGATTACTATGACAGAAACGGTTGCATTTATAATGCAGAGGGGCGACAGTATTCTAAACGCCCCTTGACTATCACTGGAAAAATAGAAATGCACAAACTATTGCTTCAATTTGATGCAATTCCTATATATGATAAAATATATTTTGCTATCTCCTCTGACACTTGATAATGTGTTATAGAATCTCCCCGATCACTATATTCACCCGGGATTATTTCCTCGATATAATAATTACCATTGCTTTTATAAAGTATCTCTGTACACATTTCTTTTAACTCTTTTTTATTATCCCTTGATAACATAAATCTAACAATTTGACATTCAACTTCTTCGGGATTTGGTGCATTATCTGCATATTCCCACTGATCCAGAGCCAACCCGTTTAGATATTGCGCTATTTCAGAAATATCGTCTATTTCATTCAGCAACGTATTTTGGTCTGCTCCGTAAAACTGTATCTTCTGCTCTTTAGAAGTCTTGCGCAGTTCCTTTTCTGTAAATGATGTTTTTCCTATATAATATCGGGCATTCTCTATAAATGATGTGTCTCCTTCATAATATCGGGCAGCCTCTATATCATCTGTTTTTTCAATATCATTATTTGGCACATAAAAATCAAGTCCCCACTCATCCAGTATGTCCTTCGCTGTTATATGCTTATTTAGGTCTAAGTCTTCCGGCGTATTAAGAAACCGTCCCGCCTTTTCTGATATTCTGGCTATTGTTTCTATTTCTTGATCATAATCTCGTATAATATATTCACCTTTATCGGAAATATATAATTCTAAGGTACTCATATGAACTAACGGTATTCCATCCGGTAAAAATATAGGTTCATCAATTACCTCATATGATATATAACTATATACCAAGTCTATATCTTCGGGCAGCTGTTCCATATCATTCCAAGATTCAATATCCAGTTGTTTTACGAGTCTTTCTATTTCTTTATTATTGTCAATGATACCAATCATCTCACCAGAAGCTGAAATAATTTCAGTAAATTGTTTTTTTTCTTCATCGTTTCCGAAAATGTCTGCGGCAGCTTCCATGAATGAGTTCTTTTCATTGGCAGTAGAAGGGGCGGCGTATGCACCAGCTACAAAAAAGCAGATACAAACGGCAACCGTGAAAATAGCAGTAATGGCAATTATCACTTTTGATTTTTTCCTAAATTTCATAATTGCACCTAACCTTTCTTTTAACTGTTCTGCTCCCTCAGTCAAAGTGACGGAAGCTAAAGAACTTTTGTAGAGATTGTTCGACTTCAAAAAGGAAATTAGTATATCTCCATACTCACGTCTTGCGGTATCGTCAAGTACAGATATGACTTTTTCATCACATGACAATTCACAAGATTTATTCACTTCCTTTTCCAGCAGATATACAAAAGGATTGAACCAATGGACGCACACAACAACCTGTATCAGCCATTTATAAAACATATCCCTCTGCTTGTAGTGAATCAGCTCATGCACAAAGATATAAGACAGCTCTTTATCTTCCCATTCGTGGGCAGGCAAAATGATTCTTGGTCGAAAGAAACCAATCAGCATAGGGGAAGCAATCAGCGGATTACAGGATAATTCTACCCTTGTCTTAATTTTCAGTTTTTCTTCACAATCAGATAGCAGATTCAAGATTTTTATATCTGATACTTCTTTATTTCCTGCTTTGATGTATTGGATAAAGCCTTGATAAACCGTTACTTTGCGGACAAATAGAACCAACGCTAATGCTGACCAGATAAAAAACAGGCAGACATATTTGTCAACCGGCTCGCGCATGGCAGCGGTGGCTATTTCCCGGTTTGTCTGTATCGGTTCTGCCTTGCTGTTACCCGTATCTGCGGGAACGGGTACATTGGGGCTTGCAGGGATTTCATTTGTTATTACTGCTGTGTCGAATTTTTCAAACAGACTTCCAATAATCGTAGTGTCGGGAGTAAAGGGAAGCAGAAAACGCAAAGCAACAACTATCCAGATATAATACTGCCAACGCTTGCTGAATTTGTTTTTATACAGCGGCTTCAATCCCAAAATGAGAAGCAGTAACAGTGCGCCGGAAACAGACAGCGACAATAAGATTTTCACAAATTCATTCATTTTCTTTTCTCCAAAATGTTTCAATCTCTTTCAATTCGTCTGCCGAAAGAATATCCTGCCGCAATAAGGTTGACACTAAGTTTTTTACATTCCCGCCGTAGACTTTATCAAGAAAGCTGTGGGTCTGCATGGTCTGGTATTCTGCTTCTGTTACCGTAGCCACATACTCATTCTTC
>CAJTOO010000001.1:0-3696 GCA_910577735.1 uncultured Lachnospiraceae bacterium | reverse complement strand
TGTCTTTTTCCAATTCCTCCATGATGAGGGAGTATAAAGCTGCCCCTCCATTCTTCCAGATGATTTTCATTAGTACCAATTCGGATTCAGAAATTTGCTGTGCCATATTGTCCTCCTTTTATCTTAACGTTTTGTAGGTGTGTATTCATATTAACACTTTGTAGGTAATAATGCAATACCCTAAAAGAAATTTAAGAATTTATAAAAGATATGAAAGAAGGGGGGGGGTGATAGGTCATGCTCCCTGTCCTACGCTTAAATCTGACGTTACCGCTTCGAATCCAAGGACTTGGTACAGGCGGCTGGCTAAACCTTACCTGACAGGATTTTCCTGTTTTATATTATCAGCTTACAAAGACAGACAAAACTTCTGTCTATCATAAGAATAAATTGTTGTGGTTCTTTGCCATATTCCATGGTATGGCTATCAATTAGTGTATGGAATTTAATGTAAAGGAATATATATATGTTTTTTCTCATCGAATTCAATATTTTTACCCTCAAAGATTACATTTTATTATTATGACTGCCACTATCCCCATCACAAAGGCATGTTTCTTCCAAGTCAGTCTCAGATACCCAACGAACTCACGGATAAAAGCATTTAACGTAAAGTACAACTTTGTTTTTGCGCCAAATCCCACACATCTTATTCCCTGCTGCTTTGCCAGTATTAACGCCCTGAACACATGATAGGCAGTTGTGACGATAATAATTTGAGGCTTCCGTTTATTCATCAATTCCCTTGAGAAGCATAAATTTTCCTGTGTTGATACAGATTTTTGCTCCATGATGATTTTTTCCGTATCCACGCCTTGACTGGCTGCATAAGCCGCCATCGCCTGACTTTCTGGAATATCCTCTTTGGGTCCTTGCCCGCCGGACATAATCAATACGGCATTTGGATTATAATGCAGCAATTCTATCCCCTTTTCAATCCTCGCTGCAAGCAATGGAGTGACCTTATCTCCAATAATCCCGGCTCCCAGCACAACAATATAATCTGCGTTTCTTTTCTTTTTCAGATGGAAAAGATTAAGCACCGCAGAAAGTGAATACATAGCCAGCAACGATAATACATATACTGCTGAAAAACTGATCATTTTATAAAGCGCTGTCCCTAATCTATTCTTCCCTAAATTTCCAATCACCGGCCAGACTGCCAGATAGATACACAGCAAAATGGAAAACAACATTGACAACAAATTTGCCGGCTTTATCCCCTCATGCCTGATAACCCTTATTCCCTCCACAAAAAACACAAGGATCAATACTGCCGGAAACGCTATAATACAGCCTACTGTCATAATAAGCATAATGATCAATATTCCAATCACTAAATCATGCACTGCCAGCCATTCTGCATATTCAGATAAGATAAAAAACAGAAAAACCGCCAGACACATCATCATGAATAAAAATGAGGCTCCACTCCGCAATGTTCTGGAGTCGTGCAGCATAATTCCTGCAAATACGCTAATTGAAACAAAAAATACAAAAAATGCCAACAGACACATAACAGCTCCCATCCTTCAAAATTCTCTTCCTAATCTATGCTTTGCCATTTCTGTCTGTAAAATGTAATTCGTTGCCAAATAAAGCTATTACTTTATATTCTTCTGCTGCACGACAGCTTTTCCATCGTGCAGCAGATTTTTATCATTTATTCCTGTTACAATTCATTGAGCGTTGCTGTAATTGGCATGTTTCTAATCCGCTTTGCAGGTGCATATACTGCTGCCGCAGCAGAAACTGTATCGAATACAACAATAATAGCAATCAAAACGATCGGCAAGCTCCACTGGCTTCCAAAATACCGTGTGACCAGTTTCACATACAAAAAGCGGCTTAAAACAATTCCTGTGCCACTGCCGACGATAAGACCGGAGACCGCGTAAGTAAAGGCTTCCGCAGCAATCATCCGGGTAAGCTGTTCCCCATCCATACCAACCGCCCTCATAGCTCCATACTGCTTTATCCGGGCAGTTACACTCATCGAAATGCTGTTGATGATGTTAAACAGTGTAATCATCGCAAGGATTGCCATAAAACTATACAGCAGAAATTTCGCAGCCAGCCAGGTATTGGCATCTTCCTGATTACGCTGACGCTCATCCGTAAAAATAACATCGCTTTCCGCAAGACTGTTGATCTGTTTTACCGTTTCATCCGTAGCCTGTCTGCTTAATTGTATCCCTATCATACTGTAATTTTCTTCCCCTGTCAGCCGGGCAAACGTTTCCTGTGAGCAGATGATGCTGTATTCGCCAGGATACAGCCCACTGGATATGCCGCATACCACCTCGATCTCCTGTCCCGCTACCTGAATGGTGTCTCCCACTTTGATCGGATTATCTTTATCCAAAACTGTCATAACCTTGCCGCTTTCCCCATAGATTTCCGATATATTTCCCTGCACAAGACTCTCCTCTTCACAGTCCAGCATATATTCGCTGTATGACGTTATATTGACATGGTCAATCTCCTGCCGCGAAGAAACAGCCGGAACATGCTCTGTATAGGAACTGCCCCAAACAAGCTCTACACCGGTAATCCTGCTGATCGCATCGCTTAAACCCTGATCCAGTACACGCTCATTTGCATAGCCTGTAAGGGTAATATCCGGCTGCCATGACCGATTTATGGAGGGCATCAGTTCATACACAAAATCCAACCCTACGGAAATGCAGAGAAACAGTATAATACTGAGTGAAAAGCTGGCAGTCAATAAAAACCAGTTTTTCTTAGATGCTGTTGCATGGTGGATACCCAGTGTCCTTTCAACCTTTCTGATCTTCCGTTTTGTTGTATGACGTACAGAAAGCGCCATATCTGAATTTCCGGAAACCGCTGCCATCGGAGAAACTTTAGACGCATGTTTTGCAGGAGACTGCGCTGCCAGTAAGACAGTTACAATTCCAACCATCGCCCCACTGATTAGCCCAACAGGGCTGAGGGCAAATATTGGCATAGTGGCAAATTCACCGCCAATTCCATAGCGGAGAAATGCACAAATCCCCCATTCAATTGCCGTACCTGTGATCAACCCAACCGGAACAGCCGTTTTGCACCAGTTTAACGCCTCCAGCCGTACATACCGGATAACCTGCTGGCGGCTTGCACCAATACAGCGCATCATTCCAAAAAATTTTGTCCGCTGTGCTACATTGCTGTTCATACTGCCGGAAATCATCAATACGCCGGCCAATAATACTATAACGAACAAGATTGCCGCTATTCCGTAAATATTCTTCATAGATTCATTGCTGCTTTGCCCGGCAAGACCCATAATTGCTGTATTTTCCGAAATATCTTCCTCCGGCAGATCATACTGCTGCCTGATTTCCGAGGTGATACCGGATGCCTTTGACACATCCTGAAACTGAATATAACAACTCGGGTTAATCGGAATATGGTTCTGCTCCATGACCCCGATATACGCATCCCGCATCATATATACAGCAACCATATAGGTCTGCCCCTGATAATATTCTGCGTCATCCGACCCAAAACCGCATACCGTAAAATCCGTATCCCCCGAAGGTGTCTTTACTGTCACATGATCGCCAATCTTTACATCTAACGCAAGGCGCGCATTGGAACTAAGCATAACATCATTGTCATTTTGTGGCGGACTGCCTTCTTCAAGGGCATTGACAAGCTCTGCCAGATAAATACTGTCAGTGCCGTATAATG